>JAYKJH010000018.1:0-16582 GCA_035285345.1 Nostocaceae cyanobacterium
TTTTAGGTCAAGCCTTGGGTGCCCAAACCTTCAAGCTCAAATTTGGTCATCGTGGCTTAAATCAACCAGCAGGTTTAGCACAACGGGTAGAAATTACCAGCCAAAACCATAGCTTTGCCATCGATCCCGATTCTTTAAGCGACAGCGAAGTGGAAATTACCCACTTCAACCTGAATGACAATACCGTGGCGGGATTACAGCACAAATCTCTGCCCGTATTCTCAGTACAGTATCACCCAGAAGCTTCTCCTGGTCCCCACGATGCGGACTATCTGTTTGACAAGTTTGTCCAAGCAATGCGAGAAGCTCGCAAAGATAAAGCTACTGCTGGAGCATAGGGAATAGGGCATAGGGAATGGGGTATTGGTGGTGTTACCGCGTCTTTTTCCTTCCTTCTCTTGCCCCCCTTATGGCTATTACCCATTCCCATGTTCTACCCTAGGGATTGTAGACAATTTGGTCAAAAAGCATCTATACTTGAGCGTTCACTTAATAGCAGATAAAGCTAGGAGGTTATTATTGTTGAGCAACTTAATCTAACTGTCAGCCTGAGAGGCACTCGCGAAGTCCGGGGTAAATATCAGCTATTCCGCCTCACAGGTTTGTTAGATGCCTTCTCTGAACCAACATTTCGCAAGGTGATCAGCAGCAAGATTGATGATGGTCCAAAACACATCATTTTGGATCTATCGTCCATTGACTTTGTTGATAGTTCTGGCTTGGGCGCTTTAGTGCAGTTAGCCAAGCAAGCTCAAAACGCCTCCGGAACCTTACAAATCGTCACCAATGCTCGCGTTACTCAAACGGTCAAGCTGGTACGCTTGGAAAAGTTTCTCGCCCTGTGTATGTCAGTTGACATGGCTATAGAAAACGTCGAGCAGTCTTGATCGTTGACCCGGACAACTTAACCCAGCTATCCCAAATCCGGGGGATAGCTTAATTTTTTATTGTTCATAATTTTTATTGTGTGTGATTGGCAAGTTTGCTGGTATAATGAGACTCAAAAATTTGGGAAGATGGCGCTAGCCGAGAACCAAAAGGTTAAAATTGGCAAATCCCTAGCTTTCAAGACTTTTGCAGTCCAAATACCCATCAAAGGAGAGGAATCAGCAGCTGGTGACATCAAAGGAGGAACAGCGATTCAATTGCCCCGAAACATCGACCTGCCAAGATTTAGCATTTACAGGATTAGCAGATCCCAAAGCTGCTGCTGTGCAATTAACCAAACAAGTTTCTGGCACACAACTGCAACAAATTTCTCCGACTGCTCTGGCATACTTGGGAGATGCTGTTTATGAGCTATATGTAAGAAATTTTTACCTCGTACCGCCCCAGCGGTCAGATACTTATCACCGTCTGGTAGTGGCACAGGTACGAGCCGAAACCCAAGCGATACACTTGCAGTGTTTGATTCCTTACCTAAATGACACCGAATTAGAAGTTATCCGCCGGGGTCGCAATGCCGCTACGGGACGTCCTAAGCGGCTCGAACCAGCAATTTATCAACAAGCAACAAGCTTTGAAACTTTAATTGGCTATCTTTATCTCTCCGATTCCCAGCGTTTAACTGAGTTATTAGAAAAGTTAAATCTGGAGAAATAGTCAGAAATTAATCTCAAGATACCGAAATCGACTTCGATAGTTGAGTAAATTGAGGTAGCCGGGATGCCCAGAAGAGGATTGAATTACAACATCAATGACAGATAAACCTAAGCACAAAAAGCCTTCTGGGGAAGCAAAGCACGGAAAACCCCTAAAAATTAAAGGAAAACGTGCCGTTTCCCATCATGTTCGCCAGAGTAATTCTGGCGAACCTAAAAAAGTTATTCCCGCTAAACCGATTAAAGCAGAACCCCCGCAGCCCAAGATAGTAAATACAATCGCAACTTCTAACACCACAGAAGACAGCGATTTAATCTATGGTCGGCATCCAGTTTTAAGTGCCCTGGAAAATCAGCGCCGTCTCAACCGGATTTGGATTATATCCCGTCTGCGCTACGATCCCCGTTTTCATTCGCTGTTACTGCAAGCAAAGGAAATGGGCACAGTTATTGATGAAGTGGAACCTAGGCGCTTAGACCAAATCACACACCAGGGAAATCACCAAGGCATAGCAGCACAAGTTGCTCCCTACGCCTATATGGAACTCCATGATTTAATTACAAAAGCCCAAGCAATTACTGATACGCCAGTAATTATTGTTGCTGACAGCATTAACGATCCCCATAATTTGGGAGCAATAATTCGCACAGCAGAGGCATTGGGCGCCCAGGGTTTAGTGATCCCGCAAAGAAGAGCCTGTGGTATTACCTCTACGGTAATGAAGGTGGCAGCAGGGTCCTTAGAAACCTTTTCTGTTGCCAGAGTTGTTAATCTCAGCCGTGCCTTAGAAGATTTAAAAGCCGCTGGCTTTTGGATTTATGGCATGGCAGCCGATGCTAGCGAATCAATCCATACCGTGAATTTCAGTGGTTCTGTAGTTTTGGTGGTTGGTTCTGAAGGAGAAGGTTTGAGTCTATTAACACAACGCTCCTGTGATGTATTAGTGTCTATTCCCTTACAGGGTAAGACTCCTAGCCTTAACGCTTCCGTAGCGTCAGGTATGGCTCTATACGAAATTTTTCGTCAACGTTGGATGAATACCCTTTTTCTGGATAAATTACAAAATTTATCTTTGAAAAACAAAGGGTAACAGAGTATAACAAATTGTAAATAAACCTAGTGTTAACCTCTTTAGTATCCTGTACTACAAAAAACCAACGGTGAAAATCATGACATCATTTTGGGATAGCATCAAGGAATCTTTTACGAGCATTTCCGACAGCTTGGGTTTTGCTTGGTGGGTAGAAATTGTGACCCAAAGTCCTAATTGCACCTACTACTTCGGACCATTCCTCAACTCTCAAGAAGCAGATCAAGCATCTGTGGGCTATGTGGAAGATTTAGAACTTGAAGGTGCGACAGGTATAGTTGTCACAGTCAAACGTTGTAAGCCAGAAATCCTGACTATCGCGGAGGATTTGGAGGGAAAGTTTGAATTCAGCACTCAACCCGTTTTGAGTGGGCAAATGTAGTTCAAGTCATGAGTCATTAGTCATTAGTATTGCTAATGGTTTTTTCGCGCTTGAGCTATTGACTATTGACTACTTGTGGGTACTGTTCTATCCATTCGTCGATATCCTGCAGGACTTGCTGGGGGATTTCCCAGGGGAAGAGATGGGCAGTGTTGGGGTAACAGTGCCACTGACATTGTTGCAGGTGTCGGACTGTTTCCATGCTCGACGCGGCTGTAATATGCCTGTCTTGTTCCCCAGCAAGTAGCAGACTGGGACATTTAATGTGTTCTAAGTCTGCCAGTCGGTTGTAGCCAGCCTTAATCGCTTTTGTCAATGCACTGCTCGCAGCGGCTGAAGTTTGTAAATAGGCTGGCATGGCCTGTGCTGCTAAATAGCGGTAAGCAGTAGGGGTGTGCTGTTGAATCAGGTAACGATAGAGCGATCGCTTACCAAAGTTCTCAATATTCCATTCCCAACTGGGACAGAAGCGATTCAGTATGGAAGCAATACCTGTATTTAAATTATCCTGCCAGCTTACGGGGGGATGATTGCCCCAGGGACGAGCGGAGGTAGCAATCAGAACTAATCCTGAAATACGCTCTGGTAGCTGCATTGCCAGTTCCATTGCCAAAATCCCGCCCAAAGACCATCCCAACACCAGGCAACGGTGAATCTGAAATCGGTCTAGCAGGGCCTGCAAGTCAGTTAAATGGTCATGCATGGCAAAATTGCCCTTGTAGCGGCTCCTGCCGTATCCTCGCAGGTCTGGCGCCAAGGTAGTAAATCGTTGTGATAAATGGTCAGTAAAGACCGAAAGGCTTCCACCAGAACCAGGGTGTCCGTGCAAACAAAGTATTGGGAAGCCAGTTCCTTGCACGTAAACGTTAAGTTTTGCAGCTAGCATTAGTTATTAGTTATTAGTCATTAGTCATTAGTCAGATATGACCGATGACAAGGACAATTTTAAAAGGGAATATCATCCATACCATCGAAATCTGTAGGAAAATCATCCTCCTTATGCTTGTAAGTTGATTCTGGTGTCATTTGCTCATCAATCCAGAGTTTAGCCTGCGCTAAAGCTTCTTCTGCTGTTTTCGCATTGTGAACCGGGATAGCACATTCACCAGCAGCACTCCAAACCTGAACGCAAAAGACAGGTCTAGCTTCAATGATCCAACCCTTGTAAATTTCCGGGGAACTCATAGCGGACACCAAGAAAGATAGATAAAGATATAACTTTCAACTCTATTATGTCTATCGTCAGAGGTAGTTGGATAAAAGTCAGTGATTTTTACCAAGATTTCTGTAGTATTTTGAGGTAAAAAGCAATCCTAACTGTCTATATTCATGAAACCGCTCCTCCATCAAATAGATAAAAGTCAACAGCAAATTCAGCGGCTGATATTGCTGGTAGCAGCTTTTATTCTGGCTGCTATGTTGTCAGCGACACCAGCTAGCGCTACAGGTGTATATCAAATGCCGAATCTTGTTGCTGGTGATCCTACGTGGGTTGTAGACGAAGGCGAAGTTTTAAGCCGTCTCAATGAAGGTAAAATCAGCAGCGAGTTGGAAACCTTGGCAAAGAATACTGGTAACGAAGTTAGAATCGTTACCATCCGCCGCCTCGACTATGGAGAGACACCAGCCAGCTTTACGCAAGCGCTGTTTAAACAATGGTTCCCCACCCCAGAAGCACAAGCAAATCAAACCATATTGATGATTGACACCGTAACTAACGGTACAGCCATTGTGACTGGGGAGAAAGTCAAATCCCTCATCTCCGATGAGATTGGGGAAAGCGTAGCCAATGAAACAGTGATGGCACCCTTACGCAATGGCAACAAATATAACCAGGCTTTCTTAGATGCAACTGACCGTTTAGTTGCTCTGCTGTCTGGTCAACCAGATCCCGGTCCACCGCAAATTACGGAAAATGTGCAAGTAGAAGGTACTTTCACCAAAGCTGAAGAAACTGAAAAAAACAAAGGTAACTCTACCGCTTGGGTAGTGGGATTGTTAATTGCTGCCACGATTATTCCGATGGCGACTTATTACCTGTACCTGGTCAATCAACCCTCTTCTAATGGGTAATAAGGCTCTTGTTCGTAGTGAGCGATAAATCGCTCAATTAAAGCGGCTCAAGCCGCTTACTACGAACTTTTCTCAGCCATCAAAATTAATGACATAAACCACTATTCCCCAGTCCCTATTCCTAATCCTGCACGTACTCTTGCTCTGTCAGCAAAGCCATTTGGGCACGGAGGAATTCTCTTCCTAGATAGGCTGCATGGTCAAACATTGACACCGGACAGGGCTGAGTTTCCTCAAAAATTTTCACACATAATTCCTTCGCAGTTCTGCCGGTAAATAGGGTAGTGTGAGTTCGTTCCACTTTACCGCGTGCTGGTATGACTTCACCAGTTTCAGGGTCAACAGCTAAGCCATGCTCATTAATCACATTAGTGAAATGTTTAGCACAAATTAGCCCTGCTTCCCGATCTAGATAAATAATGAAATAACCAGCGGGGTCAAGGTGAATATGACGCTTAGATAGTTGGTCATCAATAGCTGTTAAATCTTCCAGCATTAGGGTCATAGTCAATCAAAAGATAGATTTTATTAGAGAGCCATTCAAAATGGTAACTACATTTACGGCATATCTTCAAGTTTAATTGTTTTTTCCCTATATTTGTGCTGCACAAACTAGAGTGAACTTAAGAATGTTAATGCCGAGCAATAATGATTTACTCGGCATAATTTACGTCATTAGCTTTTTTTCCTATCCTTCCTCATTTCTCTGACTAAAAGGTAACTCGGCATTAATCGCCTCAATTTCTCGCTTCTCCAACTCATTCACCTCCCTAATGTAAGGGCAGAGAATTTGCTGCAACCGACTATTATAAAAGCGGTGCATACTATGATTGGGTGTAGCAGGGAAACCACGACGTTTTTTATGTCTTCCCCCAGCACCAGGGTCAAACATTTGGATACCGTTAGCAATACCCCACTCTATGGGAGAATAATAGCAAGCATCAAAATGTAAACAGTCTATTTCCGAAAAACTTCCCCAATAACGCCCATAGAGCCTATCACCCTTTGTTAAACAAAATGACATACCTAGGGGTTGACGATTATCTTCTTCGCTGTATGCGGCGACAAATAACACCCGATGACGGTATTTAGTGTGTAACTCCGCAAAAAAATTCTTGGTTAAGTATTTGCTACCCCACCAGCCGAATTTATCACAGGTATCGGCGTAGAAATCGTACATTAGTGGAAATAGGGACTTGGGAATTTCATCTCCTGTGAGGGTTTTGAGGCTTAAACCGGCTTTTTCAACAGCTTTGCGTTCTCGTTTGATATTCCGCCGCTGATTGGCGTTGAATACTTTTAGATAGTCATCAAAATTACTAAAGCCGAGATTTTGCCAGATGTAGCTATGATGTAACCAAGCAGTGAAGCCGTGACGTTCGATGACCGGGTGCCATTGAGGATCGACATAGAGAAAATGACAGCCAGAGATGCGATGCTTGACACAGAAAGCGTCTATTTCATGCACCATCAAGGCAGTGATTTCATCTTCGTCTTCCCCGCTCGCAATTAAAAATCGATAGCCCTCTGCTGGGGTAAATGGCGTCATTCCCAGCAGTTTCGGGTAATACCTGACCCCGATGCGTTCCGCTAACTCAGCCCATTGATGGTCGAAGACAAATTCACCTTGGCTATGTCCTTTAAGATACAGTGGTGCAGCGGCGATTAAAGTGCGATCGCGCCATACTGTTAAGTGATTTGGTAACCAGCCAGTTTTTGGTGTCGCACTACCGGAGGTTTCGAGATTATTCAGCCACTCCCACTCTAAAAATGGGGTTTCTAGAGGTATAGCCAAAGCATCCCAAGCAGCTTGGGGAACTTCGGCAATTTTGTTAATCCAGGCTAGGGAGTATCTAGACTTCAGTGGTTCCACCATCATCGGGGATTTACCAAATAAAGATTTCAGATAGAAACGAATCATGGTCACTAGGAGTGGGGTACAGACTGATATCACGGATACACGGATGATGGATGGGTTAGGGTAATGGGGAATGGGTCATTGCTCAAGAGTCCCCCTTCCCTTGTTCTCCTTCCAATCCCCAGTCCAAGGCTCCCGAATCCCATGCTCATTTATAATCAACTTTCAATTAAGATAAACTAATCTCTTTGGCGTTGCAGGCGATAGTGGAGGAAGACTTCTTGACCGACAGTTTGGACTTCTAAAAGTTCTAAATGGGGTGCGGTGGGGCTGATAAATCCTTTCCCAGCCACTGGCGTAGGTGCAGCGGTTCCACCTAAAATTAAGGGGCAGATAGTCAACCACAACTCGTCTATTAAATCCGCAGCTAACATTGAGGCTACTAAATCACCGCCTCCGAGGACTGCTAAACGTTCGATTCCCAGAGATTTGAGCTTTTGCATGGCAGCTTGGGTGCCGATTTTTCCTAATTTAGTTTGAAAAACTAAAATTCTTTCAAACTCTGGACGACCTGACCATAATTGTGCCCCAGTACCTGTGGTCAGCAGCCAACGTTTAATTGGTTGCTCAAAGAAGCGAAGATCCGGATTTAGCTTGCCTGAATGTGAAGCTACGATTTGAATGGGTTGGGGGGATTTACCCAATGTTTGTCGAAGTTTTAGTAATTCTGGACTGCATACGGTTAGTGTTGTACCATAGGCGCGAAGAGTTCCCGCACCAAATAGGACAGCATCTACAAGCGCAATCTGTTTTTCTAGGTGGGCTTTGTCAGCAGTTGACCCAAAGCGAGCTGGCGATCGCATCACATCTGCGATTTTCCCATCGGCACTCATTGCCAAAACGACTGTAGTCTGAGGACGATTATTTGCCATTGTGTTTCTTTTACAATTTGTAATATTCACCAATGAAAATGCTTTGTAAAAATAGCAACCATACTTCATTTATTTACTTAAAAAGCTCAGTCTATCTATAGATACCAAAATAGAACTTTTGGGGTAAGGTTTAATAATTATTTCCGCCCCTGCATACTCAGATAACCTTGTTGGTTTTAAAACTTTATAAACTTAATAAGCCGTGATTTTACTGAAACAATGCCTGATTTAGCTGGTCAAACTAAATATACTCGCTATAGTGGTTTGCATCTTTCAAGAGAGATTTCCTATGGCTAAACCGGGTCAATCATCCTTTCGTCGTGTACTATTGTCAAGAATTTTGCTATTAAGCGTCCCGGTTTTGTTAATAGGGGAAGCCGTTGCTTTTCGTAAGGCTCGTTCTAGCTTGCTAGAAACAGCCCGTCAAAATTTAAGGGAAAGCGCCATCAGAAAAGCCGAAAGCATTGAGGACGCTGTTTCTGCTCTGAGAACAAACTTGCTGCTGGCTAGTCAAACCACAGTTGTACAAGCAGGAACAGCCAAAGAAGCGGAAAAATTTCTCACCCAGATAGCAGCACAACTCCCCAGCAACATCGACTGTCTGCAATTAACCGATATCAAAAGTAATGATATTGTTGTCAGTACCTGCGGTAATCAACCAATTAATCGCACCACGATAAAAGATTGGAAACCTCGATTGTCGGAGAGTGCAACGGTTGATAATAACAATAGGATTCGCATCGAAGCATTATTACCCTCTGGATCTGCAAAAACAGTAACCCAGGGTCAAAACCAGGGTCAAACTAATTTGACTAATCAACTGAACTTACTATTTACCGCCCCTGTTTACGACCGTAGTGGAAATTTACGTTATGCCTTAAGTTTACAGACCGCATTACACGAGGTGAAGCAATATCCCCCTGGGTCGCTGACAGGTTCTATGGTAGTGATTGCCGAAGATGGAACGATTTTAGCACACCCAGAAGCTGGAAAAGTAGGTAAAAACATCAGCCAAGAATCCGATGCGGAAAGACTTCAAAGTATTGTGAAAAATGCCAAGGCTGGACGAGAAGATTTTCTGCATATATCGTTTAACAAAAATGGAGAAGAATTATTAGCTGGCTATAGTGCTATTTATAATCCGATTACATCCCAACCAAATCAACAATGGATTGTCCTCGCAGTCACACCATTAAGTAATGCCTTATTTGGATTAGAAGAAATTAAATTTATTCTGATTGTGCTGACAGTAGGCTTAATTGGTGGTAGTTTACTAGCAACTCTATACATGGCGCGTGACTTAGCACGTCCTTTAGAAAAATTACGCGACCATGCTCAAAATATCCAAGACCATCATGATGTTGACCCAGTACCCCATGACTTCAAAATTCGCGAGTTAAATCAACTAGCGGAAGCCCTAAATAGTATGGTGGAGCGACTAAAAAGCTGGGCTGATGAATTAGAAACAGCATGGAAAGAAGCCAAAGATGCTAATAAACTTAAAAGTGAGTTTATGGCTACGACTTCCCACGAACTGAGAAACCCTCTAAATGCAATTATTAATTGTGTGCGCTTGGTACGGGACGGCTATTGCGACCACCGAGAAGAAGAACTGGATTTTTTACAGCGTGCGGAAGAAGCAGCGATTCACCTATTAGGAATTATTAACGATTTACTCGATATTTCTAAAATTGAAGAAGGTAAGTTATCTGTTGTCCTAGAGCCTGTTAATTTGAAACGGGTACTGCAAGACGTAGTTAATTTACAATCAGTTAATGTTCAACACAAAGGACTGGAGTTTAATGTTATTGAACCCCAACAGAATATCCCCGTACTTGCAGACCCTGCGAAACTTAAACAGGTACTGATTAATGTGATTGGCAATGCAATTAAGTTCACAGAGCAGGGTAGCGTTACTGTTACTACAAATATTCAACCAATAACAGATAATATCAGTAGCAGCGACAAATTGCAAGTAATTATTGTTGTTAAAGATACTGGTGTCGGTGTTGACCCGGCTCAGCAACATAAATTATTTCGTCCCTTTGTGATGGTGGATGGTTCAACCACACGTCGGTTTGGGGGTACAGGTCTGGGACTGGCTATTTCTAAGAACTTGATGCAACTAATGGCTGGTACTATTACTCTCTATAGCGCCGGTACAAATCAAGGTACAACGGTGACAATTTCTATGCCGATTATGGATGCTTCTCCGTTGCGTTCTCCGGGAAGAGGGGGAGAGGATAGGGAGTTAGAAGTCAAGAGTTAGAGAGTAACCGGTGTTGACATTGAAGGTGTGGAAAAGCCACACCAAGACCAATTATGGCAGTTGCGTAAATCCTGTTTTAATCCAACATCTAAAATTGACTAAGTTTTATCAGATAACTCTTTTAAATTATCAGATAACTCTTTTAACTCTTTGAGTACAGCAGCGAGATAGCCTGTTGACATGTTATGGTCTGCAATCAAACCAAAACTTTTCTCCAGTATATAATCATCTAATCCCTTCAATTTGTCTATTAATTTTTCCCACCAGCTTGCTCCCACAGCATCTTTAATCTTTCCTTTTTCGGTGATGTGTTTCATTTGTCCCACATGTTTAAAGAAAAATAAAGGTGCTACAGTGGGAATTTTAGGAACTCCATCATTGTGATTTACAAACCGAAACGTTTTATCTTTAAATCGTTCATTGAACCAGTTAGCAAACCTAGTATCTCCTACTCTTGGCTGACCAAAAGTATAAATACCAGCGATTTCAATTGGCACATTTTCTAGTACACAAAGTGCTGCGGTGACTGCTGCTGCGGCACCACCTAAACTGTGTCCTGTTAACCACAGAGATTTGGGCTTATCCTGTATTTCTTCTAGCAAAATTGCTTTAATTCCCTGACCCTCTTTTCTGCCTTTTGGGTCGTTATAGGGTTGCCAAATTTTAAGTACGTAATCATAAAAACCTGTATGAACTAAGATACCAAGAGTTTCTTGGAATATTTTATTTTTAATACGATTCATGTTATTTGTCCAATCGGATCTTTCTTCGCTACCTCTAAAGCCAAGAATCATCTTTTCGGAATCTACCAGTAGAATCGCTTGTGAACCTTTGTGATTAAAACAATAAGTCCTTTTAAATCCCCAGGCTTTTCCTTCTTCTTTAATTCTTTTCGCCCAGTCTTCATTTGTCTCATTTTTACCACCAAGCCTTGCCACTTTTTCTTGGCGGTAAGTTTTTTCAGAAATTACTGCGAGTAAATAGGCATTGTAAGAGTCGTAAGCAGTAGCTTGGTTATTAAATGAATCAAAGTAAATATTATTGCTCAAATTTAAAGAAAGATTGTTGCTCATAGTGATGAAATTCTCCAGTAATTAGTGAGATTTTGACCAAATAGTTTTTTGCTAATCTTCAGGACAAAATTAACCGCTTGCCGCAAGGATTTTCGATTTTATTCTATGCAAGCAGCAGGTAAAAATATTTTGCGGTCACTCCGTGATCAGACGCGGAATGCTAAGCATCTGGGGTATAGCTAAATAAGGTAGGGCAGTTTTTTAGTAAAAAAAACAACTTGGCAGTCAGTGTAATATAGTTTTTTATGAATCGCAAACAGTAAAGCTACTTAAATCCAGAAAATTTACACAAAATTTACATGTCATGTAAATTAACAACGATTGAAATAATCATAAAATTTATTTATTTTTTCCTTGGTAATATATATGAGCAGGTAATGCTTAAAGCTAAAAAATAAGGGAATTATCAGATATTAAAATATTTAACAAATCCATGTGTTTTTTATCACCTATGCTATTGTCAGACAAAGATAATACTTATAAACATTCAATTTTCAAATTGGAGTTACTCTACAATGTCCAAATCAAAGACTATTTTGCAAGAATTAAAATCTGTGGTGTTGATGAAACTCCTCAACACCTCAGCCGCACAAAACAAAACCTTGAAAAAATCGGCAAAATCAATTTCTCAGTTAAGTAAAGCTACAGGGCGGTTAGTATTTAGTGATAATAAAAAACCCTTGCACAATATAGAAGTTGAATTGTGGGATAGGGACATCGGCACACCGGACGAATATTTAGGGAAAGGCAAGACTGACCAAAACGGTAGGTTTGAAATTTATTATGACCCCGACATAGCAGGGTTCAAAGATGCGCCTGATTTGGAATTAAGAGTAATAGAAAATCGTGTAACTTTCGATGCTAATAACGAACCAGTTTATAGCAATCGGATTGCTTATACCATCAAAGGTGCAGATAATGTTACCGCCAAAGAGTATGACTTTGAAATTTGTGAAGTTCCCTACTGGCTATACAACTCTTCTACCCCTTTCCCACGAATTTTATTCACTGATTTAGAAGAAACACCGGATGATTATTCCCCTGGTCGCAAACTCCAGGGATACGCAGCAGCTAATCAACTTACTCCCATTAAAGCCAAGCACGTCATCACTAACACCCTCAACCCAAGCAAACCTTCTCTGAAAGAGATTCAAGCGGCTTATCCGCCGAATTTAACAATTCAATTAGATGATAAAAATCCGGGTTACACCAGAACTGATGAATACTTTGTCTTGCGCGTTTTGAATGGAATGAACCCTTGCTTATTGCAGCGCCATAAAAACAATCCGAATCAGTTTAAGGTAACTTTTAATTGGAATGAATACGAAAAAGATAAGACTCATGATCTCAATAATGTAGAAGCATTTTTTGAACTAAAAGATGGGAAATTAATTCCAACTGCTATCACAATTCAAAGCCGCTATCCCGACTCCTACGCTCCTAATTCTCCACTTAAAGAACCCGTTACGTATACTCCTAATGATGGGGAAAAGTGGCTGCAAGCAAAACGGATTTTCCGTAGCAACTCTTTCTTCGCTGCGGAACTAATTGAACATTACGTCAAATCCCATTTGCAAATGGAGCAGTACGCTCTAGCTACATTCCGCAACTTACGCTACAACCCGATTCGCTTGATTTTAACTCCTCACCTAAAAAGCTTGATTAACATCAACCGACGTGCGGATGACATGCTAGTATCGCCGACAACTGGTTATGTCTCCACGGCAGGTCCGTTGACATCGGAGGGAATTGTGGAAGTCTGCAGTCATACAATGGCGACTTATGATTGGAAAGGTTGGAAACCTCGTCAGCCGGTCTGTGAAGCTCACAGCTTTGCTAAGATAGCTAATCTTTATTGGCAGGTTCTCACCGAGTATATTGATACCTTTTTCGAGAAACATCAAGCGGAAATTATCAAGCATTGGATGGAAATTCACCGTTTATCCGATGATTTAATAGAGCATAGCGTAGCTTATCAACCAGCTAAGGGAATTATTGCTCAACTTGATAGCGATTACGAGTGGTACGATACCAACGAACTGGATAATCCTAATATTCCCAGACAGACTGTTAATGGTACGGTGAAAGCAGTCCGACCGATTACCCTCTCCGATTACCCGAATCCTACGGATATTGAAAACTTAAAAGAATTTTGCCGTTTTGCGATCTACCACATCACCCTATGGCACTCTTGGGTTAATGATTCTCAAGCTGATGAGGGTGGAGAAGTTCTCTATAATTCGCTTTCATTACGCAATGGTAGCTTTGGTAGTGAAGAAGATCTACTAATTGCTCCCGATCCAAATGAAGCCACAAACTTACTCTATTTGGTCAATGTTCTAACTGGCATTAAGTACGGCTATATTCTGAAAAACGAAGACGCAGATATTCCCGAAGAATTTAGAACGATTCTGGCAGGTTATAAGCAAAAATTTGCCGACCTTGGTTATGACATTGGCAACATCAGAGCATTAATTAATATCTGATGTAGATTTGTAGGGTGGGCAATATTTGTCCACCTATTAATCTATATCGTTACTGACCTAGAAAATTTTTGCCTCTTGACCAAAATTCAACAACAAGGATAAAGCTTTTAATGAATTGGAAATACGTCTTATCTGCACTGTTACATAGAATAGTGCTGGTTACACTTGTGACAATCACTGTAATTTTCACAACTATAGCTCAACCTGCTTTTGCTGATACCTCAAGCGATGTCAAGCAGAAAGAATTCAACCAACTGCTTATTTCTGCTGATCATCTCGCGAAAACACAGGATGATATTGCAAAAGCCTCGTCCTTACTTGAAGGTAGAGCCTGTCAGAAGTTAGATACTCTTTGGTCGGTAATCTACGCAACGCGGGAGTCAAGCGACAATCTAGTTCCCTTCCAAAAAGATCAGATCCAAGCATTTTTGGCTGCAACGACAAAGCGTCTCTGGCAAAGTTTTGAGTCCAATTCAGATATCACTCCTGAGGATCACATCCGTCTGACTCATCGTCATGGTGTATTTGTCCAAGCTCGCTTAGTGATCGAACCAGAATTTCGGAATACCTACACTGGACTACTTCAAGGATCTGATTGTGTGCTGGGTCGGTTCTCCTCAGCAGTTAGTCCTGGGACGACCTCAAACCGTTTCACCCCCGGCTTTGCTGCCAAATTCTTTGTTGACGGTAAACAAAGGAGCCAAAACCTGATTGTTCAACATTCGGTTGCGGGTCAAGGTGGCAATATGAATTACTATGAGTACCCCCTATCGAACAAACTGAAATTTACTGACAAACAACCAGCAGGTATTGCTGCATTCTCGCGCTTCTTGAACACAGTTCAACTCTACCTGAAAGACAAGACTGGTCTGGAGATGGTTGATCCGCGCGAGTTGTCGGTGGAACACCTTGCAAGCGTCAAACTCAATGGTAAAAAGGTGACTAATCCCAGATCCCCACGCTTCATCTTTCTGGTTGCTCCGGAAGGGCGAGCCTTCTCATCTGAACAGCATGATTACCGACAAGACTTCCTTGCCCTTAATGCAAACATTCCGGCGGATAAAGGTGGACAGGTAAAACAAAGTGTTCGGCTATTTGATGTCTACGTAGCTGAAAAGTTCACGGATAATCCCAAACTAGAAGCTAAGCGCATTGGCTATTTTGAGTCAAAATCCCACTTTGTTGCTTCAGATACCGCTGATCTTCGTGTGTCCTTCAGGCACTCGATCAAACCGCGAGAAACTCAAGACTATGCAGGTGAATATCCAAAGTCTACATTCAATGATGAGAGCTTCACTGCTTTATGCTCGACTTTTGGGGCTTCATTAGCAGATATGCAGCCTAATCCACAAGATCCTTCTGGGAACACAAGCGTTTTCTTCCAGAACTATCTCAAGCGTAACTGTGGAAAATCTTGAGGATTTGGACTGTAGCAATCCAGAACCAAACCTCGTTATGGTTGATTTTCAGGGTAGAACTAGAATTCTGGCAAAAGTACACTTTTGGTGTTGCATAAACAGGGGATGAATTGTTTTTTTATGAAAAAGAAAATGCCGAAAAAATCCAGCTTTTCTTTGCGGTTGCAACTTGCAGCCTAATCATCCCACAAATATGCAACGCCAGTTTTTTTAGTTAACTCAAGACTCAGGGCTTTCCACTGCTTTGGGTGTACCACCATCTTTGAGAGATGCACTCAAAGCAGTGAGAATTTCCACTAACTCCGTACCTACCCAACCAGAGGAAATTTCTGGGGGTCGATTGTTGTGAATGCAGTCAGCGAAGCGATCTGCGCGGAGCGCAGCAGCAAAGCTATCGCACACTCGCTGTAATGGTTCAGTTGTTTCTATTTTCAGTACCTCTGGCTTTTGATTGACAGGAATGTATTGGCTGTCAATTTGCTCTAATTCCCCATGTACTAGGGTTAATGGTGCTTTTGACATTTCATCAAAAATCAAGCTACCCAAGCTACCCACAACCCCAATCCGTCGCTGTTTATCGGGGTTTAACCAGCAGAGGTGAATAAACGCTTGAAAACCATCAGGGTAAGTTAGCGTCACCCAGACTAAATCAGCTAATTCCCCTTCTGTGTGTAGCCACATCCTACCGTTTGCTTGGACTTGCATCGGCTTGTGTCCCAGCCACCTATTAAAAATAGCAATATCGTGAATAGCTAAGTCCCACAAAGCATCAACATCTTGGCGCACAGGACCCAAATTCGTTCGCGTTGAGTACCCATAGCGTAAATCACCCAATTGACCCCCCTGAATGACCGATTGAGCGCGTTCCACTGCTGGGTGAAATAAATAGGTGTGGTCAACCATCAGTATTAAACCCTGCTGTTCTGCTAGCTGACACAGTTCATGACATTCTTTAGGGTCTAGGGTTAAAGGTTTTTCTGCTAAAACGTGGTATCCTTGCTTTAGAGCTTTAGTAATTAGCGGATAGTGGGTTGTTGCTGGTGTGGCAATGGCTACTGCTTGCAACTCTGGTAATTCATATACTGATTGATAATTAGTAGCTAATACTACTTTTTTATCTAATTGAAATTGCTGTTTAACTGCTGTCAATTGTTGGAGATTGGGGTCGCATATTGCCACGACATTGAACAGCGGATGTGCTAAAAAGTTGCGTAATAAATGGACACCCCAACGTCCAATTCCGATGACAGCGATGTTAGTCATTAGTCATTAATTCTGCTACATAAAACCAAGACAAAGCTCGACATTACTTGACATTTCACCGGGAGCATGGGAGCGGTTATCCCTCAATGTCCAGACACGGTTTAGCCCACCGTGCATATTTTTCTAAATTTTGAGA
>JAYKJH010000019.1:0-7388 GCA_035285345.1 Nostocaceae cyanobacterium
ATCTGGTGCTTCTCCCCAATCAATTTGATTTGGGATTGAGTTGTCAGTGGGAGGGAAGTGATAATCACTGGGTTCTAGCTGGAGGTTAAAAGCCTGGAAGCAGAGATTAAGGGTTTGCTTATCAACTCCAACTTGACAATGAAATACCTTCATCAGGGTATCTGGATCTAACCCAGTGCGATAGCTTAATGCTTCCAGGGTAAAACGTTTATCTGAATTTTCGTTACTTTCTGTTTCTAATTTTGCTGCTTGGAGTTTTTTAAATCCTTGAGTTGTCAGAATTACACCACGTCTGCGTTTAGGTTTTTGTCCGTTCATCAAAAAAGTCTCTCTCTTTGGTAAATACACTGCTAAAGCAGGTAAAGTTTTTTTGTTTATGCTTCAGATAAGATGCTCGTACTAAAAAATAGGCTTTCACAAACATGAACTGCACCGCTGGTAAAAAGCTCCGCATATCTAGGTAACTATAGCGTTGAGATTATAGTAAGTATGCAGACATTTGCCAAAAAATGCCTAGATGTTAATGAGCAGCTACTTACCCTTAGTAAGCATAATTTAGACTTGTGGCAAAAGCCGAGAACTTTTCACAGGGAACAGGGAACAGGGAACAGGGAATAGAAAGTACTAAAACTGAACTTTTGTAAGTAGTCTATTTTCCGGATAGCTACTAGCTACAACAAGCATGGAGATTTTTCCGGTAATCATGAATAAAAACTTTTGTTGCCGAATTTAAGCACGGGTTTTTTGTCCTAACCGTTGCTGTGTGTGTGTCTGAAATGCTTTGTAGGTATGATTTTGCGGAGTTAACGGACAGAAATTTTTAAGTTTGTTCTTAAGTTCGTAAACTTCGGTGGATTACGCAGGGGTAGAAGGGACAAACTTAAATTGTTCAGCCCAAAAACAACAGTAACTACAAGGAGACGAAAAATGGCTGCTGAAAACACTATCACAATTACCAACAGTACCGCAAATAACAATAAATTGAAAGTTGCGATTTTCCAGAAGTCTGAACAACCGACTTCTAAGGAAGTGGTGGCTTGGCGTGTTATTTCTCCTGCCGCAGGTGGGGGTAAAGGCTTTGTACAAGTACCTGATGACTATGCTGTTGCAGTTAAGTTGGAAGAGAACAACGTTAGTTATATAACCAATCAGTGTGGATTCTCTAGCTACAGTGCCAATCTGACTTTGAATGCGATCGAAGATGACCAAAGCGGTCAAAGAACCTTCAGTCTGGCGTTGGATGCATCAGGTACGCAAGCAGATCCCAACGATCACGTCACCGTAGAGATACCTCGCCAAGTTGCTAAAGAAGTAAAGGTAGAACTTCTTAAAGATGGCGATCTAATTTTACCACCCGTGACAACTAAACCAGGGGAAATGGCTGATTTTGTTATTGTTCCTACATTCTATTTAGCAGTAGTTGAACAAGATACTAAACCAGGCGAGCTGTTATCGGCGAGGACTATTAGCGATACTCTCACGCCGATTAGACCTGGTCAAATGGCTACTATTACTGAAGATAATATGGGATATCACATGAGTATTAATTAAATTAGGGGCGATAGTTGCGATAATCCTCTCTAAACTCATATCTTGCACCACGGGAGGTAGAACCTCCCAGAACTCGTTCCCAGGTTCAACCTGGGAACGAGAAATAAAGGCTCCGCTCTTGGGTGCAAGATGTCAGTAAAGCCTCAAAATCGATGACTCATAATTAGAGGTCAAAGTTTGAACTATTTCAAAGCATTCGCATTTATTCATATTTTGACCCCAATTCTTTCCACCTATCGCCTCCAAGGTGTAAGAAAAATAACTCACTCTTACCAAGAAAGCAGTTAAAACACAACAAACTATTCCAGAGAAAATCACAGAAATTATGAATAGCAAAGCCTTTGTAGACCTAGCTGCCTATAACACATTCAAAAACAGCCATGCTTTACCAGTCAACTTGGCTAACGCAGACGCTCAAGCTATGAATATGCTGACAAATAATGCAGCAAAGCCAGCATCTCAAAAGACGATAGTCAGGGTTTACTATAACAATCCCGTTGCAACAGGAGCAATCGCACAAATTACAGCTCAAGTGTATGTCGGTTCTATGGGTATAACCTATAGCGGTGAGACAGTGTTACCCAATCCTTAAGGAGGTTGAGAAGCTTTGCTGGAGGGCATTTGCTCTTGGATTGTGAAGGAACTCCCCGGAATCGACGTTGAGTGTAACGATTTACGGGGTGTCTCAGAGATAGCAATGTTTAATTAAATGGGAATCGCACCCCTACACAAACCAAAACACTACCCCACCCCCATCATCAACTAACATAGACAGACACCAAAAAGTCCAACAAGATAATTTCGACAAAAACTCTTTGTCAAAGTCAATTTTTTGAACAAACGAGCGATCGCATATCTTCTCTTTACGGACTGTTTCTGGGAATGTGCGATCGCCCCTTGATTCCCATCTTTTGCAGTAGTGCGTTAGCGAAGCTTACCGTAGGTATCGCTGTCCTGTTGGATAATACCTTCAATTCGGTAATCCCATTGCCACTACCAGGAAAGCTATAATTTCCCTAAAGAGCAGATGTTCAACGTCTGTCCACTCCATTCTGACAAGGGGAAACATGGTTACGACTCTGGGTAAGCCGTCCTCACTCATTCATGAAATTCAGATTGAAAAGGTGGGAGATTGGACGCTATTCAAATTCAGTGAATCTCTTCAACTGAGAATGGAAAGCCTGCTAGAAAAAAAGAAGGCGGATCAACTCACTCCAGACGAAGTTGCAGAACTAGACACAATTGGAGAGTTAGATCGGATTTTTACTCATATTAACGCTATGCTTGCTGCTCAACATGCCAATCCCTGATGCAGCCAAGCAAATCATACGCGAACGAGCCAACTATTTATGTGAGTACTGTCATTCGCCAGAACGCCTGAGCGCAAACCGATTCACAATCGATCACATTATCCCAAAATCTCTGGGTGGCTCTGACGAAATCGATAATCTAGCACTTGCCTGTCGTCGTTGTAATGAGAGACGGTATAACTTTGTGGCTGGGGTCGATCCAGAAACTCAGGAAATTGTCCCGATTTTCAATCCGCGTCAGCAGAAGTGGGAAGAACATTTCGTTTGGGTAGATAACGGAGTGGTGATTCAAGGGATGACACCCATCGGTCGAGCAACCTGCATCCGCCTTGACTTAAACGATACACGCTATCCAGAGAACGATTCTATCCGAGCAACCCGACGATTTTGGATTCAAACAGGGTTGCATCCTCCAGCAACCGATCCATCCTAGATTTAAGAAGCGATCGCATTTCTTTTGGTTACTGATTGTCTCTCTTAAAGCGCGATCGCTCCTTAATCAACCATCTTTTGCAGTCGGGCGATCGCGCTTTAAAAGGATTACCACAACTGGAGCGATCGTCAGGTTCGTGGGAGCGATCGCTTTCAAAATTACAATGGCAAAAACTGTACTATGTTGACCAAATCTTCAGGAGCGCTGGCTTTTGCTATGATTTCCAAGTCCCGAACACAATCTCCAATCGTCACAATCCGTTGTTGAGCATAAATAACTCCTACAAAAGGAATACCTTCGACTTGACGACGCTGAGCTTCTATTAGGAAATCCTGGTCTTGAGAGAAAACGACTCGTTGTAGCTCAGTTGCTCAATCAACCAGCAGTGTATCTGAAATTCCTGAACGCTCATCTTCCTGAACGGTTAACACATCCACATCACGAAAACACAAACCTACAGTAATCGAAGAATGAATGTGTTCATCCATGTAAAGAGCAACGGTCATTGAATCAGTCCCTGAGTACGCAGCTTCTTGGCAAGAGGAGATTCTCCTGCTGCTTGGCGCAGTGTTTCAGCATATTGGAAACGACGTTCCAAATCAGCATCAAGTATTTGCTGATGATCCCAATAGTATGCCAAGGCTGAATGAATTTGCCCCATACTCAGGTAACGGTGCTGTAGATGAATTTCTTCCGGACTCCAACCATACGCACGTTGAGCTTCGACGAGTTCAACGACCTTCATCGTTGTTCCAGCAATGTATGCAACCTGTTGCTCGTCGAGTTCAATGTACTTGTACTCAGTTGCTATGAGTGCCATTAGAATCACTTTTGCAAGGTCTTTCTGACATTTTAGGCGATCGCTGCTTGAGCAACAAACGAGCGATCGCATATCTTCTCTTTACGGACTGTTTCTGGGAATGTGCGATCGCCCCTTCATTAACCATCTTTTGCAGTCGGGCGATCGCGCTTTAAAAGGATTACCAAAACTGGAGCGATCGTCAGGTTCATGGGAGCGATCGCATCAGATACCTCATTTCTTGTGTTGCACAATCGCCTTAAGAATTTAACGAGGGTGGATGCCAACCGCTTTCAATCCATATTGTTCGCGCTTCAACAAGATAGTCGTTGTTTAGTCGTAGTGATATCACTGTTGCTCGACCTGTTGCTGTTAAACCCGTGATGTGAGTTCCACCATTTACCCAAATAAAATTATCGTTCCAAATTTGGTTTCGTGGGTTAAATAGTGGCACAAGTTGGCCTGTTTCAGGGTCAATCCCATGAGTTTTTGCCCCCTTGAACTCATTACAGCGATAACAGGAAGCAGCTAAATTCTCCCGCTCATCTTCTCCTCCCAATGAGCGAGGAATAATGTGTTCCATAACCAGTGGGGTTCCAGTTAAACGGGAAGAGGTTTTACAGTACTCACAGCAATAACTCGCTTCCTTAACAACTAGCTGCCGGAGTTTTTCGGAGATAGTCACAGCGACACAGGTAAATCTTGTAAAGGAGGAATGCGATGTCCTCTCCAACGAAGAAGCGACCAGGCATAGGCTTTACGCAGCATCAAACGATCCGCTGCCAGCCTTAACGCTGTTAGTTCGTCCCTTTCCTCAGCAGTGAGTAAATCTTCTTCATTCTTCTTCAACAGATTGACATGACGTTGATGATCGCCAGGTTCTACTTGAGCAGAGGCGATCGCCTGCAATTCCTCCTTGTCCAGGGTTTGCATTGTCAAAAGTTCTGGCTGCATTTCGGTTGGCGCGTTTTCTATAAAAGGCGGCAAGTTGCCGATCGCACTCTGCATTACAAGTACTTCTACGGGTTGATGAGTTGCTTCAGCAATACGAACCAATCGGCGAAAGATAGGTTCTGGAAGTTCGATCGTTACTTGCTGTGTTGTCATCGTTCCCTTTTCCAGCCATATCCATTACGATCAATTCTAGCCTGACCTTGCTCATCCATCAGGCAACTACTGCGATTCTCCTGTGGAGACGCAGCGCGAACGCACCCATGAAAAACTGATTCTTTACAATCCCTGTGATGCTGAAATTGAGAAGCGATATGCCTGGAGGCACGCCGAAGCGAACGCTTACTCCATCATTCATCCAACAGCGATGTCTACGACGGGCTACGCCTACGCATTTATTCTCGTTATTGACTGTCTCTCTTAAAGTGCGTTCGCGCAGCGTGCCGTAGGCAATCGCCAAATTAAAAACCTTACCTGCCAGTAAACAAGATGAGATCGCTTCTCTAAGCATTCAGTCTGAGCGATGTCTACGACGGGCTAGTCCTACGCATTTCTTCTCGTTACTGACTGTCTCTGTTAAAGTGCGATCGCACTTCATGAACTATCTTTTGCAGTAGCGCGTTAGCGAAGCTTACCGTAGGTATCGCTGCTAATTTATTATGCAATCCGTGCAATGTCAATCAAGTGGTGCGATCGCGTAAAACAGAATCACAATCAAGTGGAGCTATCGCACCCCTATACAAACCAAAACACCACCCCACCATCAACTAACATAGAAACACCCCCAATGGCTCCCAACAGATAAACAGCCATGTCAGAAACCACCATAAGCGCACCAGATATCGCACTCCCACCGACGCAAGCAGAACTTCCCTATGATGATGGTGTCCCGATGGAAAGCGCACGTCATAAAGCACAGATGGACTTGCTGATAGATGCTTTAATCCCTTGGTTAGAACAACGGGATGATGGCTATGTCGGCGGGAATATGTTTGTATACTACAGTCTGGCGCAAGTACGCAACAAAGATTTTAAAGGCCCAGATTTTTTTGCCGTGTTGGGAGTCCCCAAAGGTGAACGCAAAAGTTGGGTTGTCTGGGAAGAAGGTAAAGCTCCCGATGTGGTAATTGAATTGCTGTCAGAAAGTACAGCCGCTGTAGATAAAAACGAGAAAAAGCTGATTTATCAAAATCAAATGCGCGTGCCAGAATATTTCTGGTATGACCCTTTTAACCCTAATGATTGGGCTGGTTTCTCTATTCAACAAAGAGTTTATCAACCCCTAGTTCCCAACGAAAGGAATCAATTGATTAGTGAATCTTTAGGATTAGCCTTGCAGCAATGGAGGGGAAATTACAAGGGAATAGATGCAACCTGGTTACGCTGGGGGACATTAGAGGGACAATTGCTACCAACTCCTGAAGAAAAAGAACGCCAACGAGCAGATAGGGCAGAGTCGCAGTTGCTACAAACCGCCCGCAATTTAATTGAGGCAGGTATGACGGTAGAACAGGTAGCTAACTTAACAGGCTTACAGGCATCGGAAATAGAAAAATTGTGAAATTAAACTGCTAGCAACTGCAATCTACCCAGACAATCTCGAAAATACTGGCGATATAAATTGCAATAGGGCATCCAACCCTGATTTTGTCTTCGCACTAGTCCCAGACTATGCAATTTAAACCCCTCTACCAGCCCTAATTCCACAGGAGTTTCTGACATCACCACTTGTGTCAGGGAACCCATCAGTTCTGGATATTTTTGCAGTTGCCACAATAATCTTTGCAGATAATTTTGGTAAATTCCGGTTTCAGCGACTGCGGTTTCTAATAACTCCTCCAGTGTCATATATTCAGAGCTTATGTGATGCAGTCCTAGCTGAACTAAATAAGGATTTCCGCCAATCAAACCCATTAATTTTTCGACTTGTTGGTATGTCCAATCCAATTGATAGCGGCTAGCTAAAGAAAGTACCTGTTCGGCGGTAAACTCTGGTAAATTAACCACTAACCCCGTATTAAAGAGAGATTGATTGAGATTAAGCGGGATATAAACTTCTGTAGAATGCACCACTACTAACCGCAATTTTTGCCACACACGGCTATGTATATCACCATATTTAGCTTTTTCATGCCAACATCGGATCAAGCCGAAAAAATCATTGGCAATTTCTGGATAATTAAACACCCTATCAACTTCGTCTAATGCCAAAACTAAAGGACAATCAATGTTTGCTAACAAATAATTTTCAAAATAATCTGTACAGTTGTAATTAGCGCCAAAAATATCATCCCAATGCTCGCCTAACTGATTGGGTAGCTCCAAACTGCGCGTCACAATTGCA
>JAYKJH010000020.1:0-18624 GCA_035285345.1 Nostocaceae cyanobacterium
TCAAAGCCATCAGGGATTGGACGGTGTAAAACAACTGGAATCTCCCCAATTTTAGACAGCTTCAAAGTATTCCCAATTAAGTGCGCTCCAGCCTTTGGACTGTTAACCCTAGGAAAGGTAAACGAACAAATGTCACCCTGTCTTTTAAACCTTGGTTTACCACCTCTTTTGCCCGTCTTGTCAGGTATTAACCACCTTTTCCAAGCCTTATCCAACCGCATTAAATTCTGCTGTTGGCAGTCAGCATAAATGTCTTTGTATTCAGGAAATAACCGCTTAGTTTCTTTAAGGTCAGCCGCTTGTGAATAATAATCTACTCGTTCGGGAATCTCCCCGATTGGCTCGCTTATCAAGCTGCAACGGTCGAGTTGGTTTCTGGTGCGGCGCAACCAGTCTAACCTTTGACCTAAAGCATAGTTCCAGTGCCGACGCAACAATTCCCCCCAGTGGCTCAAGGTCGCCGCCTGGACTGAAGTTGGTTGCAATCGGTACTGATAAGTTAGTAGCATGATGCTATTATAGCATATTTAGTGCCATGAGCTATAACAAAGGCTATCGCTGTGTCTACTCCCTTAATATTCATTTGGTGCTAGTGACAAAGTACCGCAAGAAAGTAATTGACAAGACGATCCGGCAAAGACTGCAAGAAATATTCGCTAATACCTGTGAAAAGTGGGGAAGCAAACTGACTGATTTTAACGGCGAATCCGACCATGTTCACCTGGTTATTGACTTCCCGCCAGATGTGGAAATTAGTAAGTTAGTCAATAATCTTAAGACTGTTTTTAGTCGATTAATTCGCAAGGAATTTGCTGATGTTGTCAACCAAATTTACCGAAAACCCGTGTTTTGGACTGGAGCTTATTTCGTTGCCAGTTGTGGCGGCGTTACTATCGACCAAGTTAAAAAATATGTTGAAAACCAGAGTGAAATCGCAGATTAATTGCTCGGTCGTCACCCACCCCACTCGCTCTTTGTTCGCGCAGCGTCTCGGTACGAGAAACGTTGGTCAAATTTGGTCGGTGGTGGGATTCGGACCTCGCCTGCTATCCCCCTCACCACCAACCGCTATCGCGGTCTGGCGGGAGTACCCCGCAGTTTAGATGGGAATGGGTAATCGGTAATCGGTAATCGGTAATCGGTAATAGATATTCCACCAACGCCCAATGCCCAATGCCCCATGCCCTATTCCCAATGCCCCATGCCCTATGCCCTATGCCCAATTCCCATTAAAATAAGCTAGGAACAGCTAATCTGTTCCTACCTTACACAGATTTTTTGAAGTCCTAACTCTTAGTAGAGGTCTTCTTCCTTGTTGGTTTGGATGGTGCAGTCCGAAGTAGGATAAGCCACGCAGGTCAGTACGTAGCCTGCTTCAATTTGGTCATCATCCAAGAAAGACTGGTCAGACTGGTCAATGGAACCGGAAGTGATTTTACCAGCGCAGGTCGAGCAAGCACCAGCGCGGCAGGAGTAAGGCAGATCCAGACCAGCTTCTTCAGCAGCGTCTAGAATATAGGTATCTTCCTCACATTCAATTGTGTTTGTTGTGCCTTCGGCTTCGTTGATTAAAGTAACCTTGTAGGTTGCCATTAGGTAATCCTCTCTCTTTCAAACGGCAGTATAAGTTTACGTGACATACTTCCACACTCATGCAATTACAGTGTGGGCTTCTCAGCGACTCCCGGTTCAGGCGCGGACATTCACTGAGCTTTGTTTAGACTGCACGAGATGCCTCTTTGCACAGTTTAACAATATTCAAAGTTTGGCGATTCGTCACCCACCCGACTCCCTCAACGAGTGATAGTCGTTATTGGTCGCAGGTGAGACTCCTCACCGTCCGGTCATTCATTCCACACCTCACTTCGCGTAGGATGTGGGGCTTCTGACCAATTTACCTAAAACAGATTCTGTGGCTGTGGATGGATTTGCAGCCGCTGTTTTAGAATTGCTTCAACTCTGATACTACGAGAAAAACTCAAAGTTGTAACAGCAAATTCGTTGAGTTTTTGGATGGATTAGTAATGAAATTTAGTTATTTAATACAGATAAGTTTTATTTATCAAATTAAGCCTTAACCGACTTAATGATTAAATATATTTATGAATTAACAGGTAAACTATTAATTGTAGAGTTATACATTGAGTCACAATTTAGTGTAAAGAGGATACCCCACTTGCTAAGTTCTGCCTTCTAGAACCAAGAGAAAAGTTTTTACTCTTTTTGTCCGCATAAATTCGGCATGATTAGCAATATTTCGGAATATAAAATTACTGAAAAAAATATGACAAAAGCCTCTGACAGCACTCAAGACCGTTTTTCTGAACAAGTTATCGACCACACCCGCTTCTACAATAAAGGACAGTGGGATTGTGTAACTTTTAAATGAATAAGCTCCAAAAATTATGTATAGTTCCTCAACTTTCTCAGAAGAACACCCTATAAGGGTAGGGTTGGTGGGTACTGGGTATGCAGCTAAGCTACGAGCTGGGGCACTTGTAAACGATTCTCGGTGTGATTTAGTGGCGATTGTTGGTTATAAATCTGAAAAAACAGCAGAATTTGCCCAAAATTACCAATCTGAAGTCGAGAATTCCTGGCAGTCCTTGGTAGAGCGTCGGGATATAGATATGGTGATTGTATCTACTATTAATCGCGATCATGGTGCGATCGCTCGTGCAGCACTTGAGAGTGGTAAACATGTAGTTGTCGAATATCCCCTATCTTTAGATGTGGAAGAAGCAGAGGAACTCATCGCTTTTGCAAAGTCACAAAAAAAACTTCTGCATGTAGAACACATAGAACTATTAGGCGGTGTCCACCAAGCATTAAAGCAACATTTACCGGAAATTGGTCAGGTATTTTATGTGCGCTATAGCACTATAAAACCAGAGAATCCCGCACCGCGCAAGTGGACTTACAACCATCAAATGTTTGGCTTCCCTTTGAGTGGCGCCCTATCTCGCTTGCATCGGCTGATGGATTTATTTGGTAAGGTTGATACTGTTAATTGTCACAATCGCTTTTGGGCGACGGAAGAGGAATATTTCCAAAGCTGTTTGTGCATAACCCAACTGTGCTTTGAGAGTGGACTGTTAGGACAAGTGATTTATGGTAAAGGTGAAACCCTATGGCTAGCAGAACGCAAGTTTGAAGTTCACGGTGAAGGTGGTGGGTTAGTTTTTGATGGTGAGCAAGGGGTGTTAATCACCACTGAGGGAACTAAGCCAGTAGAAGTGGGAACCCGTCGCGGTTTATTTGTCAAGGATACCAC
This sequence comes from Nostocaceae cyanobacterium, assembly GCA_035285345.1. Taxonomy (GTDB): domain Bacteria; phylum Cyanobacteriota; class Cyanobacteriia; order Cyanobacteriales; family Nostocaceae; genus JAYKJH01. The sequence goes on from JAYKJH010000020.1 coordinate 3,275, forward strand.
TATGGTTTTAGACCATTTAATTAATGGCACACCTTTGTATGTTACCGCATCAGAAAGCTTGTACACTCTCAAAATTGCTGATGCAGCACGACGAGCAGCAATGACAGGTTTGACGATAGTCATGGAGGATTGAAGGAATGGGGACAAGGGAAGGGAGGAGTTAGTTATCCCCAAGCGCCGTTACCTTCCTAACTTATTAGGAATCCCATCGCAACCACCAGGAATTGTACTTCTGGTATTTTCACCTCCCCAAGCGCAGCAGTAGTAACGTGCTGAGGAGGACATGCGTTGCACATCTGTAAAATCTGCATTTTCCACGACGGCGCCAGTGTATTCACCTGTGCTGTAGTCTGGTATATCGTTGCGCGTGCGGGGTGAAGCGTTTTCTTGGGAACCGTAAAATAAGCGGGTGGCGTTCATGTCAGCACCGTGCAAGTTAGCTTCATATAAAATAGTGCGGCTGAGGTTGGCTTTAACCAGGTCGCAACCTCTAAGGTCAGCGCGTACCAGGTTGGCTTCGCTTAAATCTGTCCAGCGCAAGTCACTATCAGCTAGGTCAGAACCTGCTAACATCACACCTAAGTCAATGACACGCACACCTTCGAGGCGGTCTTCAGCGTATCCACCAGTACCATCCAGAATGGCGCGTCCAAGACGAGCATCCCGTTTCAGGGGTGTGAGGAGTTTGGAACGGGAGAGGAAGCGGACAATTTTCGCTTTTCCGCTACCATCGACACTGCTGAGAATAGCCGAGGTACGTCCTTCAGCGATCGCCCTCTCTTGAGGCCAGTCTTCTAGGAGTCCTTCTTCATCTAATACTAAATCAGAAATGCCTTGGAAGTAGGAATCAATGGTTTGCTGTTGGGTGATGATGTTTTGTTGGACGGTGAGTAGGTTTTGTTGAATTGTTAGGTCTTTGGAGATAACGTATTGTCGCCATGCAACGTAGACGGCAATAACGGCGATGAGAATTTGTCCCAAAGCACCAAACCATTCTGCTAGAGTCCCGGAGGCTTCCCAGTTAACTTTGCGACCAATTTTTAGGACTTGTTCCCCAAATCCACTGAAGATAATTAAGCCAATAATTCCAGCGATCGCCCCTATCCAGATAATGAATATTTGGGGTTCCCGCTCAGTCAACCAGAATTTTAAAACTGCTTGTATCCAAGGAAACAGAACGGCAATGGAGAGTATCAAAGCCAACAGTGTTCCCAAAATACCAATTAGGTCGTTATTAACAATAATGCCAATAAAAATAACCAGAATCGCTGCCAAAATTAGCACTACGTCTAGTTGTTTAACTTTTACTAAGTTAATTAGCCGGGGTTTAACCTGAGAACGTGCTTCCCGCATCAGGGCTGTATTTTGGGGAGACTGTAAGGATGCGATCGCGGCTAAGGCTTGTTGTGCAGCCAGTCCATCTGGGATTAAACTATTGTCACCAGCACCGTCAAAGTCATCGGGCTGCAAATCGTATTGGGAGTTTAGTGGTTGGGATGAGTTAGGGTTGGGTTCTATCGTCATGGTTGATATTTTGGCAGCAGACGGAAGCAAATAGCTGTTTTATCGTACTCACTACTACACAAAGGAGTGTACACGGGTGTGGGGGTAAATTTGTCCTAGCATTTCCTAAATTCTCCGTAGTGGGGATGGGCTAGGAAAAAAGTTTTAATATGGTTGTAAAAGTATTATTGTCAATCACTCAAGGACTGAAAGCTGGTGACATCCACATCATCAAACGCCAAGATGGAGATGAAAAAATTTCCCATTGAGCTACAACCAGGAGGACAAATTATTGTTCCGTCAGAAATCCAGGAGAAGCTGAAGCTTAAAGAGGGAGATATGTTGATGCTACTGGACATAGGGGATGTAGTTTTGCTAACTGCTCAACAGTCAGTAGTCCCTCAGTTAGCCGATCAAGTTATCACCATGATAGAAAATGAACGTATAAGCCTGATGGACACCATTAAAAATGGCTTAGTTGTTCTGATTCCTTATTGCTATGGCAAAGATTTTTATCAGCGTCCTGCTTGGTACGATGATGAAGATGAGGAAGATGATGAAGATGAGGAAGATGAAAATGTTACTTTTAAAGGTGAATATCCTCTAGCAGCACGTCAGGAAGATGAGTTAGCTTATATTCCTATATATGTAGAAACAACTGATAATAATTTAGCGTTCATGGCTGCTTATCAAGCTTGTGTGGAATATGTAGAAAATCCACCTGTAACCAAGATAAGGAAAGAATGGAAAGAAAGAGGTTATTCTGGTACTCCTAAAAGACCAAAAGTACAGTTACCAGCTACTCATGTACCCTATAGAATATCTTGCTTTAAACAAAATACATGCTGCGCGAGTATGAAAGATTGGAAAATTATTACACCAGATAAAATGATAGATAGTCTTAAGAAGGAGGACAGACATTATATTCTTCCCTGTGATGAGATGTACGGTTCTTTCTATGAGCAGTTAAATACTTGGAGTGAGAAATTGTTTAAACTTACTATTGCGTAATTTGGAGGGTTAGATTTGATGGGTGAGTAATTAGAAGTCTGGTTTTGTGGAAGTTACCCGACTTCTAGGATTTGTAATATTCACAATTATAGTAATGTTATCCCATCCTACATTGCTCACCCTAGCTCTGACTGAAAACCGATTTGTCAGCCAGTAAATGCAAGTATCAGTGTCAAGTAAGTAAGTCACCAAGTATATTCAGATGTAGAAATAGTACGGCTATTGTATATATTTTTGATAATTTCTTCGGGAGTGCATTCGTCTTCCCAAGCACCAAATTGTTCGATAAAATTTTCCAGGGGATGAGTTTTTGGTTGTACTTCTGAGGGGATAATTATTTCATTAACTATAAGTTGTTCTGCTTCGACAATGCCTAATTTCTGAGTCTGCTCTTTAGCTGTCACCATGATTTGCATTAAAGCGATAGCTTGACGCAGCACATCACTTTTATTTACGCCTAGTTTATGAGCAAGTTCTTCTAATATTTGATTAAGTTCTGGTGACAATTCTAAGTTTAAGCGAACCATATTTTGAGCGTTAGTCATGGTTCCATCCTTGCTTGGGTTAAATGTTGAGTATATTATAGTGGGTAGTTGCACCGAAGATGTAGAGATACGGTTCCGGGAGGGAGACACCTTTGGTAATCCTACAGCATAAATCTAATGCAAAACGCACTTTCCTGTTATTAGCGAATTATATTGCAATACGGTTGTGTTAAGAGAATATTAGTTGGGTTGAGCGACAGCGAAAGCCAACAAAGTCTTGATGATGTTGGGTTTCGTTCCTCAACCCAACCTACACCTGATGCACCAGTAATTAAGAATCATCTGGTGGTGAAGGAAGGCATTAACAGCGCATTAAATCTGTACATTGATTATCTGAAACAACTAAAGCTATAATCCATCGCTATACTACAAAGTCTTATGGCGCTGGGAAGATGTCAAAAAAACCCCTAGCCAGGGGTAACCTAAGTAGGGGGACTAATTCATAACTTAATGCACTAATTCAATTGCTCGCTTCGTCAACGCTTCAGCAGTCAACCCATTAAACGCCATTAATTCACCAGCACTGGCTGTGGTTTCCCCGCGCTTCCAAGCGAAGGTATCGCGTTTAGAGGTACTGCGTAACATGATTGGTTCTAACATGGAAGAAGCGCCACCAGTGACACCAATTAAGGCATCACCATCAAATATTTGGGCGAATTTTGTATCATCCAAGAAACCGCCATCCGGTTCGGAACAAGTGTCCCATGCGACATCAGAAGGACGATACAAACGCCGGGGGTTAATAACAGAAACAATCTTCACCCCAATACCTTCTGTTTCTAAGAAAGCTGCGGCTTCAAATACTGGCATTAATGTCATATCGCCAACGACAGCAAAGACAACTTTCTTATCGCCGGGGACTTCATGCAAGACTACTGCACCATCTTCTAAACCTTGACGGGTTTGGGCAAAAGTTGTGCGGATGGGTAAGGGTGATTTACTGGCAGTAATCACAATTCCCTTATTTTTTGTTGTTAATGCCCACTCATAACAAGCTTGGATGCTGTTAGCATCGGGTGGGAATAAGGGGAAGACATTACCATTCCGCATCATGGCGGCAAAATAAGCTTCAATTTCTGGACGTTGGTGTGTCCACCCGTTGCGTCCTTGCTCTAATGCCCCGGCAGTATATAAAGTAATAGTCGAGGGTGTTTGACGCCGCAATTCTGCCATTGCTTGGGTAACAGTTTGCCAAATTGGTAACCCGTTGATGGCAAAAGATTCATAGGAACACCACAAAGTTCTCGCACCCATCAAAGACAAACCAACTGCTAACCCAGCACAAGCATCTTCACTCAATGGTTCGTAAACTTGTCCACTTGGTGCTTGGTTATATAAGTCGTCGGTGGTCGGGTGGATAATCTTTAATGCTTGGTTGATGTTAGCAATCCCAGAGGCTTCGTTTCCGTCGGCATTGGTGACGAGGAAGTTTTTGTCTTTTTGTCCTACAATACCTACTAATCTTCCCATTGCTGTGGTGGAAACTTTTGGATCGCCACCCACGGGATATTCTTCTAAAGGTAACTCCCCTAATTCTGGCAATGGTAATTCAAATTCTGTCACAGATGTTTTGGCAGCCGGACCACCACCAGCACGTTCGCAGTTTGTCCGCACGAGTTGCCAAACTTCCACTGGTAATGCACGTTCTTGGAGTGCATTCATGATGTGCGGTGCATCTAGGGTGTCTTTGGGATAAAGATTGTGGGATTTTGCACCGCGTGCATGGACGCCTGCACCTTTAAGCTGTTTAATGATGAATACGGTCAACTTACCGCCCATTGCAGATTTAGCGGCTTTATCGACGCCCATCAACACAGCTTTGGTGAAGTCCATCCGCTTTTTCATGGAAAAAGCAGTGCTATCGACGTAATCACCAGGCTGGTTTTTGTCGTCAAAATCTTTGGCATCAATTAAGACAACTTCTGCAAAGCCGTTACCCTGCCAATAAGCAATCATCTCCTGATTGGATTTGATTGATACCATACTATGGTGTTCTTGGCTAAAGCCATTCCACACCAAAACGGGTAAGAAATTTGTTACACCGGGATAAGCAGTGTTGAAGTGTGCCATACTACTCATCGGGTAGGGTTCACCCATACCACCATCACCCAGGGTGAAGGGGAACAGCTTGTCACGGTGTAATAAAGCTGCCGCCATCGCAAAGTGTTGTCCTTGTCCCAGGGGACCGGCGGGTGCGAGAATACCGGGAATGTATCCGGAGAGGTGTCCCAGAAGTCCGTGGCGTTCGCGGAATTTATCCCGTAATTGTTGGACTGTGAATATTCCCATGTCCTCTAGCGAACGGTCTAGGAACATGGCACTATAAAACCCTGGTGCGTGGTGTCCCACTTCCGTGATGATATTTTTATAGCCCAGCATGACCAGGGCAGCGTAAGCTTCCGCTTGGCTGGCAAATCCGCCTGGGTGTCCGGATGCTTTACTCCCGGTGACTTGCAGGGTAAGGTAGCGCAATGCATCGGCATATAGTACAGTTTGAAACACCGCACCTGGATCTGTTGGGTCGGGAATTGCTACTTTACCCTCAGCAATGGCAGGTGATACACCATAATTTTCAAACTCTGATACTGCTTCACCAAAATATTGAATGCCTTCACAAAAGTTGGGGACTGCTGTAGTTGCCTTTGGGGTGATTGCTGTCATGCCGAGTACCTGATTACTATGAGGAGAAACAATCCATGCTCGATTAATGTAACAGACTTTAGCAACATTGCGATTGCCAAAGTACATTTTTCTTAAATTTTGCAACGATAAATTAACTATCGTTAATATTAGCTACACAAAACTTAACTTGTAGAAGATGTTTTATTTTATAAGTAACAAAGCTTTTTCAGTAATTACTTAGGAATTAGTCAAAACTATGATACTCCCAACTGGTCCCCAAACTCCTGGATTCATACAGATGATAGAGTGGATTCTCCGCCCCATGCAGTTAATGGAAGAATGTACCCAACGCTATGGCGACATCTTCACTCTGCGGTTATTGAAAAACTTTGCCCCACTGGTATTTGTCAGCAACCCCCAGGCTGTACAGCAGATTTTAACCAGCGATACGAAGGAATTTGAAGCCCCCGGTGAGGCAAATATGATTATGGAACCGCTGCTGGGAAAAAGTTCCGTAATTACCGTTAGTGGTGCGCGTCATCAAAGACAAAGACAGCTATTAATGCCGCCTTTTCATGGAGAAAGGATGCGAACTTATGGTGATACAATCAGTAATATTACTGAAGAAGAAATTAAGAAATGGGGTGAGGGAAAACCCTTCTGTGTGAGGACATCAACCCAGGCTATTACTCTAGGGGTAATGATGCAAGCGGTGTTTGGTTTAACTGATACTCCCCGCGCTCAAAAGATAGAGAAACTGTTAGGAGAAACGTTGGATGAAGCTAGTTCTCCCCTAGCCGTTACCATGCTTTATTTTCCTTTTTTGCGAGATAACATTGGTAAGTTAACAGCGTGGGGTAAATTTCTCGAACAGCAAAAGGAAACAGATAAACTTATCTACGAGGAAATTCAGGAACGTCGAGATAACCCAGATTCATCGCGTACAGATATTCTCAGCTTGTTAATGGCTGCGCGAGATGAAGCCGGTGAACTAATGACTGATGAGGAATTACGTGATGAGTTATTGACTTTATTATTTGCAGGTCACGAAACTACAGCTACGGCTCTTGCTTGGGCATTATACTGGATTCACAAGTTACCAGAAGTGCGTCAGAAACTGTTAGCAGAAATCGATAGTGTCGGAGAAAATCCAGACCCAGGAACCATTTTTAAATTACCTTATCTCAATGCCGTTTGTAACGAAACCCTGCGAATTTATCCAGTGGCGATGCTTACCTTCGCCAGAATTGTGAAAACACCTGTATCTGTGATGGGTTACGAGATGGAACCGGGAACGCCTATTATGGGTTCAATTTATCTGGTACATCAACGGGAAGATTTATATCCCGAACCTAAGAAATTTAAGCCAGAACGTTTCTTAGAAAGGCAATTTTCTGCATATGAATTTATGCCTTTTGGTGGTGGTGCGCGGCGTTGCATTGGGTTAGCTTTTGCTCAGTTTGAGATGAAAATTGCTCTATTTGAGATTCTCTCACGGGTAGAATTAGCGTTAGCAGATAATCGGGATGTAAAACCTAGACGCCGTGGTTTGGTGACAGCACCGGAACGTAGTATAAAGATGGTGGTGAAGAGTCAGCGAGTGGTGAAGTCGCGAGAGTTGTTACCTATCGGTGGCTAACAGGTTAAATGTTTCGCGCAAAGACGCAAAGACGCTAAGAAAAAACTTTGCGCCTTTGCGCCTTTGCGTGAGATTTTTAATAATGAAAGAATCAAAAATTCTGCCGAGCCTCCATGCAAACCCAAGCATATGATGTTGTAATTATCGGTGCAGGACACAATGGATTAGTGTGTGCTGCATACCTCCTGAAAGCAGGTTATAGTGTTCTGCTATTAGAAAAGCGTCCCGTACCTGGTGGTGCAGCAACGACAGAAGAATGTCTCCCTAAAGAAGCACCGGGGTTTAAATTCAACCTCTGCGCTATCGACCATGAGTTTATTCATTTAGGACCCGTCGTCCAAGAATTAGAATTAGAAAAATACGGGTTGGAATATCTAGAATGTGACCCCGTTGTATTTTGTCCCCATCCCGATGGCAAATATTTCTTAGGTCATAAATCTCTAGAAAAAACCTGTGCAGAAATTGCTCGTTTTAATGAGCGTGACGCTCAAAAATATGAGGAATATACCAAATATTGGTTAAAAGCAATTTCTGCCATGTCTCCGATGTTTAATGCACCGCCTAAATCAATTATTGATATTGCTGGTAATTTTAATATTGCCAAATTCAAAGATTTAGTTGCGGTGATTGGTTCTCCGGGGAAGAGCATCGATTTTGTCCGCAATATGCTTTCCAGTGCTGAGGATATTTTAAACGAATGGTTTGATGAAGAATTTCTCAAAGCACCGCTAGCAAGATTAGCAGGAGAAATGGGTGTTCCACCTTCGCAAAAAAACCTGGGTATTGGTTCCATGATGATGGCGATGCGTCACTCTCCTGGAATGGCTAGACCCCGTGGCGGTACAGGTGCATTAGTGCAATCTTTGGTGAATTTAGTGAAGAGTAAAGGTGGTGTAATTCTCACAGATCAAAAAGTGGAAAAGATATTAATTGATGATGGTAAAGCTGTCGGTGTCAGGGGTGCTGATGGTAAAGAATATAGTGCTAAATACGGCGTTATTTCTAATATTGATGCCCAGCGTTTATTCTTACAAATGGTGGATAAAAGTGAAGTTGATGCTGTGGATAAAGATTTGTGGGAAAGATTAGAACGCCGCATCGTTAACAACAACGAAACTATCCTGAAAATTGATTTAGCTTTAGATGAACCATTGCGATTTGAACATCATGAACACAAAGATGAATATCTTATTGGTTCTATTTTAATTGCTGATTCTATGGCGCATGTGGAACAGGCACACAGTAAATGTATGATGGGAGAAATTCCTGATTCTGACCCTTCAATGTATGTGGTAATGCCAAGTGCATTAGACCCGACTTTAGCACCACCAGGGAAGCATACTTTGTGGATTGAATTTTTTGCTCCTTATCAAATTAAAGGTGCGGAAGGTACAGGGTTAAAAGGGACTGGATGGACGGATGAATTGAAGCATAAAGTTGCAGATAGGGTGATTGATAAGATGGCAGAATATGCACCCAATGTCAAGAAAGCAACTATTGCTCGTCGCGTAGAAAGTCCAGCCGAATTAGGTGAAAGATTGGGTGCTTATAAGGGTAATTACTACCACATTGATATGACATTGGAACAGATGGTATTTTTCCGTCCTTTACCGGAATTAGCAAATTATAAAACCCCGATTGATAATTTATATTTGACTGGTGCAGGAACGCATCCAGGAGGCTCAATTTCCGGTATGCCTGGGCGTAATTGTGCTAGGGTATTCTTGCAGAATAAACGTCCAATTTCTCAAGGTTTACGAGATGGTTGGGATGCAATTAAATCCTCTATGGAAGGAGTGTTTAAGGGGTAAGGATATAGGGTGGGCTGGGAGCTTACCTCACAAGAGAGATATATTTTCTTGTGGGGTGGGCATCTTGCCCGCCCTAGCGGGATAATAAGTTGTAAAATAATTTATAACGAGATAATAGTAATAATACTCACACACTTATCTACATATAATCAAAGGTAACAAATATGGCAAAAGTAAGTTTGGATGCTCTTATTCCACGAGAAGCCTTTGAAGTACAGGATCGGCAAAGTCAAAATACAGGAAGAAATATTGCACATCTAGCTATTAGAGACTTAGAAAAAGATTCATTCTTTTTTCCATATGTACGTAAACCTGATTTTCAAAGAGAAACTAATGAATGGGATGAAAAGAAAATATGTGAATTTATAGAAAGTTTCCTCGACGGTGATTTAATACCAGCAGTTATTCTATGGAGGAGTGCAAGCAGTTACACATTTGTGATTGATGGTTCGCATCGTCTTAGCGCTTTAGCAGCTTGGATAAATGATGACTATGGTGATGGAGATATTTCTAAAAAATTTTATGATGGTTCTATCCCAGATGATCAGCAACAGGCTGCAGAAGATGCTAGAAGAATAATTAATAATAAGATAGGCTCTTTTAGAGATTATCAATTAGCGACGCAATCTCCTGATAAAGTTGAACCAAAAATTATTGCGAGAGCAAGAAATCTTGGAACGTTAGCCATTCAACTTCAATGGGTTGAAGGTGATGCATCTAAAGCTGAAGCATCGTTTTTCAAAATCAACCAACAAGCAGCCCCCATAGACGAGACTGAACTACGTTTGTTAAAAGCTAGAAAGAAACCAAATGGTGTTGCTGCTCGTGCAATTATGCGAAGTGGTAATGGACACAAATATTGGTCAGCTTTTTTTGAAGATAAACAAAATAAAATAGAAGATATTTCTAAAGATATCAATGAAATTCTTTTTCATCCTAAACTTCAAAATCCCATTAAAACTCTAGATTTACCAGTAGGTGGTAAAAACTATTCATCAGATAGTTTAACATTAATTTTAGAATTTATAAATATAGTTAATAAAGTAAATGAAAGTAAATTGGAAGATGACTTAACAGGAGAAAAAACTATCCAATTCTTAAAAAACTGTAGGAAAATAGCGCGAAGGATAAATAGTAATCACCCTTCTTCTCTTGGGTTACATCCAGTTATATACTTTTATAGTTCTGATGGTCGTCATAAAATAGGTTCATTTTATGCTGTAGTGGCTTTAATGTTAGATTTGGAAACTAAGAATTATTTTGATAACTTTACACAAGTTAGGTCTGATTTTGAATCAATTATTTGGCAATATGAGTACTTCGTACCTGAAATTGTCAGGAAATACAGAAGTGCAATTAAAGGTTATAAGTCTGTCAAAGATTTTTATTTAAAGATTATTGACGAGTTACTACAAGGAACTGATAAAACCTCTGTTGTGAATAAAATTATAGCCAATAAAGAATTTAGTTACTTAACAATTAAACCAAAGGATAAAACTGATAATGGTAATAGCAAGGATTTTTCTCGCGAGACCAAATCTGCTGCCTTCATAAGAGAAGCTTTATCTGGAGTTCCAAAGTGCAAAATATGCAGTGGCTACCTACATGTTAACTCTATTTCAATAGACCACATTAAAAGAAAAGCAGATGGTGGTTTAGGTACCCTTGATAATGCACAGTTGACACACCCTTACTGTAATACAACTGTTAAGAACTAAAAAGTAAATATTAGTATGATGGTTGATTTTGTTTGATTTTGCATTTTATATATTGCTAAACAACAAATATGCCGACACAAACATTTACCCTCCAACTCCCAGAATTACTCTATCAACGTCTACTCAACACAGCCGATGCAACAGGTCGTCCTCTTGAAGAAATTATCCTCCACGCTTTACAAGTAGGTAGCCCTCCAGGATGGGATGATATACCAGAAGAATTTCAAGCAGAAATTGCCGCATTGGACAAATTAAACGACAATACCCTATGGAAAATCTTCCGCAGTCACAAAACAGCAAGGGATATGGAAAGATATAACATCTTGCTGGAGGGAAATTCTCACGGTACACTTACGGAAGCCGAACGTTTAGAGTTGATGAAACTGCGTCATGAAGCTGACCTTTTCATGCTTAAAAAAGCCCAAGCAGCAGTATTACTCCGCTGGCGGGGACATAGTTTGCCAAACCCATAATTTCTTGTGTCTACATATATCCCTGAAAGCTTAAAAAATCAAATTGCGAATCATGACAAAGCACGTTGCTGCTATTGCTTAACCAGTGAAGCAAATAGCGGTATACCTATGACCCATGACCATATTTTACCTGTGTCTAAAGGTGGCAAAACTAGCTTTGAAAATCTATGTTTAGCTTGTCGTTCTTGCAATGAATTCAAATGTGATGCAACCGAAGGAATAGACCCTCTTACAGGAGAAACTGTAGCCTTATTTAATCCCCGCATGCAAACATGGACTGACCATTTTGTCTGGAGTTCAGATGCTACAAGAGTAGAAGGTTTAACTGATATTGGACGGGCGACAATTGTACGTTTGCGAATGAATAATCCAGTTGTTATTGTTGCGAGAAAACGCTGGGTAATTAGCGGTTGGCATCCTCCTCAAAACTAATTTATCACACTAATAAAAAAGTGGATTACGGAGTACTAGATTGAATAACAATCTTCACCATAACCCACCCTAACCTGGTAATAAGAATTTACAAGCTACTTACATTCTGAAGCTAGGCAATGATTGATTTTTATTGTTCCATCAAATATCGTGGGATTTATTACTAGGTTCCCCATCAAAAGGTTGAACCCCAATGTTGGGATAACTATCGTGGTTAGGGCTAAACAGTTCGACAACAGCTTCAGCTATGTATTCGAGTGTTTCTTCTACAAATTTCAGAGACATCGCTTTCACCCTTTTAAAGAGATATCGTTACACGATAGGCGCTGGTTGTGTCAGATTTATTTCAGTTTTATGTCAATGTTGTGTCACTTTTAAAAGTTAATATTTTGCCTCTATTTTTTAGTGCTTGGTTGTATTCAACTACCAAAAGATAGAGGCAAAATTACTGCTGCATTACTTTTAGTGATATAGTTGGCGAAAGAGTGATATTTCTCACTTGGTTTTTAGCAGATGGTAAGATATATCACTACCTTGGTTGCAATTATCAAAAGTTATAAAATTATCTTTGTTTCGCGCAAAGACGCAAAGAACGCAAAGATTTGTGTGTTAGCGGGAAATCTAAAATTTATCTTTGATAAATCAATCAAGTGATACTTGCTACCGATACCCTACACACCTGACAATTGAATAAATTACTAATTGTTTTCCAATCAGGTGACGATGACAAAACGAGTTTTAATTCTTGGTGGACGGGGACGCATTGGTAGCAGTGTTGCTGACGATATCGCTACCTATACCCAGGCAGAAATTACCATCACTGGACGTACACCTGTAGAGACTGCTCGCGAAACCGCTCTACAATATATGGTGTTAGATTTGGCAGATATGGAGAAGCTGCGAGATGCAATTTCCCATACTGACTTAGTAGTTCACTGTGCAGGTCCATTTCACCACCGCGACACCTCAGTATTGCAAATGTGCATTGAATATGGTGTGAATTATGTTGATGTCAGCGACCACCGTTCCTATACTAGCAAGGCGTTAAAGTTATTTGACCTAGCTAAAGCATCTGGGGTGACAGCGATTGTAAATACTGGCATTTTTCCCGGTATTTCTAATAGTATGGTACGCCAATGTGTGGAACAATTCGATGAGCCAGAAAAGATTCACTTGAGTTATTTAGTCTCTGGTTCTGGTGGTGCTGGATTAACTGTGATGCGGACAACATTTTTAGGGTTACAAAATCCTTTTGATGCTTGGATAGATGGGAAATGGCAAGTAGTAAAACCCTATAGTCAACGAGAAACAATTAACTTTCCCGCACCCTATGGACGCAGCGGGGTTTACTGGTTTGATATGCCAGAGACTTTTACTTTACCTCATGCTTTCCCTAAAGTTAAAACGGTAATTACTAAATTTGGTTCCATTCCGGATTTTTATAATCACTTAACTTGGATAGCTGCTCATGTATTTCCCAAATCATGGATAACCCATCCGGCTGGTGTGGAATTCTTATCCAATGTCAGCTATAAAATGACTAATGTTACCGATAATTTTAGCGGGATTGGGGTAGCAGTGCGTTCGGAAGTAACTGGTAAAAAAGATGGTCAATCAGCCGCTTATTGCTCTACTTTAGTACATCAAAATACAGCAATTTCTGCGGGCTGTGGTACGGGGAGTCTTGCCCAATTGTTGTTAGAGGGTAAGTTGAATAAACCGGGTGTTTATCCGGTGGAGGAGGCTTTACCTACAGATTTATTTGTTGAAACTATGCAGAGTCGAGGGATAGAAATACATCATCAATGGGTGGAAATATAAAATACAAAAATTAAATTTAACCACAGATGAACACAGATGAACACAGATGCATAAAATAATTATCGGCGTTTATCTGTGTTTATCGGCGGTTAAAAATATAAACTGTAACTAGTTTACTTGTACATGCTTTTGGGACTAAATTACTTTAAGATTTGCTAGTACATACATAACTTTTAAGCGCCTAACTATGAAGCGATTTCTGGTGATTTTTCTGAGTCTGTTACTGGTATTTACTTGGGGTCAGCCGGTCATGGCACAGACACAAGTCCCAAATATCACCCAAGAGCAAGTCCAAGAACTGGAAGACTTGCGAAATAAGGCTTTTAATGCCACAAATAAGGGTGATTTTGCCAAAGCAGAAGATTATTGGACGCAGATACTGGAGATAATTCCCGATAATGCTGCTGTCTTGAGTAACCGGGGAAATGCTAGGGTAAGTCAGAAAAAGTTGCAAGCAGCCGTGGCAGACTACAATAAAGCCATTGAATTAGCACCGAATGTGACTGACCCCTATTTAAATCGTGGTGCTGCATTAGAGGGTTTGGGGAAATGGGAAGAAGCGATCGCCGATTATAATCATGTCCTCGAACTTGACCCCAAGGACGCTATGGCATATAACAATCGTGGTAACGCTGAGGCGGGTTTGGGTAACTGGGATAAAGCAGTAGCAGATTACCGCAAATCAACAGAAATGGCGCCGAATTTTGCCTTTGCTCGTGCTAATTATGCTGTGGCATTGTATGAAACAGGTAAGCAAGAGGAAGCGCTGCGGGAATTGCGAAATATCGCCCGGAAATATCCCCAATTTGCTGATGTACGTGCAGCGTTAACTGCAATTTATTGGGTACAGGGAAAACAAGGGGAAGCGGAAAGTAACTGGGTCGCAGCTTATGGACTTGACCGCCGTTATAAAGATATTAACTGGGTGAAAAATGAGCGCCGCTGGCCTGGTAGTATGGTTGCAGCGTTGGATAAGTTTTTGAATTTGCAGAGTAAGTAGTGAGTTCTGAGTACTGAGTATTAGTATTTAGTGATATCCTCAGCACCAGCGGGTGGGGAAACCCCTCCCCTACAAGACTCAACGCTAATAAAACCTGAAAAATTTATCCCTATGACTCACTTTGGCATTATTTGTCCCGCAGCTATCGGTCATCTGAATCCGATGTGTGCTTTGGGGAAAGAACTGCAAAGGCGCGGTCATCGCGTCACCCTATTTCAAATTCCCGACATCGAATCTAAGGTAAAAGCAACAGGATTGGACTTTCACGCAATTGGATCTGATGAATTTCCACCAGGAAAACTCGCGCAAATCTATAAACAGTTGGGAGAAAACAGCGGACTGTCAGCACTGCGGTTGGTAGTTAGTTTCCTGCTAGAAGAAACAGTCATGCAATTGAGGGTAACTCCAGAAGCACTCAAACAAGCAGGTGTAGAGGCGCTTTTGGTAGACCAAGTATCACCTGGGGGTGGTACTATTGCCGACTTCCTGAATCTGCCCTTTATTACAGTTTGTAATGCTCTGTTGGTGAACCGAGAAGAGGGAGTTCCTCCTTACTTTAGTAACTGGGGTTACAGCACAACTTGGTGGGCACGTTTGCGAAACCGAGCCGGTAACTACCTCCTCGATCGCATTTCCCAACCTATACGCAATGTTGTGATTGAACAACGCTATCAATGGAAGTTACCACCCTACATTCATTGGGAAGATTCTGGTTCACCACTGGCACAAATTTGTCAGCTACCCCCAGAGTTCGATTTTCCAAGAGTTAATTTAC
>JAYKJH010000021.1:0-20876 GCA_035285345.1 Nostocaceae cyanobacterium
CAGTGTGGGTAGTTTACTTTGCCCACTCTACAGTTAAACTGACCCGACATTAGACAGGAATTTTTTCGGTCACATCTTCTATTTGTTGACGATACCAATTTACAGTGCTAGTCAAGCCTTTAAACAAAGGAGTGGTCGCTTGCCATTTTAGTTTCTCATAGGCAACCTGAGTATCAGCTGCCCATTCCCGTTCCATTGGACGGTCTGGTAGGGTACCAAACAAAGGTTCTACACCAGAATTGACAATACAGGAGATCATCTCCACAATTGTCCGAATAGATGTAAGCTTACCAGTACCCAACTCTATTGTTTCACCTTCGATACCCGGCATATGTGCCGCCGCTAACAAGCCATCTATCAAGTCATCCACATAAATCCAATCGACTTGTCGCTGTCCGCTAGACAGTTTAGGTGCTTGTTTTTGTAGCAGAGAAGTGGTAACATAAGGTATAAGTTTATGCACTCTCTGTCGGGGACCGTAAGTCATAAAGGCCTTGGTAATGACAACAGGAGTTTGGTAGATAGTGTGGAACATGCGTCCATAAGCACTACTAGCCAGCTTAGCCGCAGCATAAGGAGAGACGGGAACAAACTCGCCTTTATTGTTTGGTTGAGGTTCTTCTGGGGAACCAGTTAAGACAACCCGCTGACACCCTAATTCCGTAGCAACTGTGAGCAAATTGACTGTGGCTACCAAATCGTTGTGGAGATTGGGTAATACTTGTGCTAATTCTGGTGAACCGACACCATGACTAGCGAGGTGAAAGATAATATCTGGTTTGACAGTTTTCAAGATATGGCGGACGGTGGTAATATCACTCATATCACCTTGCCACCAGCGCACATGAGTTTCTTGGGGATGAAGACTGCGGGAAATGGCATGAACTTCGGCGTTCATTTGACTGAGTCGATGGCACAAATTCGAGCCTAAAAAACCGCTAGCACCAGTAATTAGGATTTTATTGTTAGCAAAGTGATGAGCAATTTTCATCTTTAATGTTCTCAACCTCTTATCTGTAACTCTGTCAAGACGTAATGAACTATTAGACTTGTGAAAGAAACTAAAAATGCACCAAAATCATTGACCATACGCAATCAACAACCGCGTCTGGTCATTATTGTTCCCAGATATCTATTGCGGTGATATCTCTAAGAGCGCAAACTTAATTTTAGGTGTTGCTGAATATTGATATGGACTTCCTTCGTCCTCCTAGAGAAGTTGCGCTATCCCGTCTCTAGCAACAAGGGTTTTCACGTCAGAACCAGATTATAAAAATGGGAAATGCATATTATATAATCAACAACGCCTAAAGTTAAGATATTATTTGTTCAGTATTACTCCTGATGTAAAACCAACTATTTCCGTATTCAAAATCACTTAATTGCTTGTTTGCGATCATACTATCTATTCTTGACATAGAGAGTCAACAAATGTAGGACAAGTTTACCAAAAATTTATCAGTTAGTTAATATTAAATTAAATTATTTACTTGTTCAATAAATGAGCATACATAAATCAAGTTTTGTAGTATTAGATTTAGGGCGTTGCATCTCGCTATATAATCCCATTTTGCCTAATTGGTGATCCATAAAAATCTACGTAAGGATAAAACCCCGCCCTTAAGGGTGGGGTTTTATTTTCCCAAAGGCGAAAAAAAAGGATAGATAAATTACCTATCCCTGTAGGAATTATTCGAGAAACTGAATGGCTAGAAAAAAACTTTAGCCTTGGTGATTGGTATACATATCACCGATTAGGTTCCAGAAGTCCAGGAGTTGATGTACTCAAGTTGTTCTGCTGTCAGGCTATCAATGACGATACCCATTGCTTGCAGCTTCAAGCGAGCAATATCTGCATCCACGTCAGCAGGAATGGAGTGAATACCGGGTTCCAGCTTACCTTTGTTCTTCACCAGGTATTCAGCGCCTAAAGCTTGGTTAGCAAAGCTCATATCCATAACGGCGCTGGGGTGTCCTTCAGCAGCAGCTAGGTTAATTAAGCGACCTTCACCCAGTACTACTACGGATTTACCGCTGGGGAGGATGTACTCGTCGGTGAAGGGACGGACGTTCTTAACTTCAGTTGCTTTTTCGCCCAAGGTTTTCAGGTCAATTTCAATGTCAAAGTGACCAGAGTTACAAACAATTGCGCCGTCCTTCATCACGTCGAAGTGTTCGCCACGGATAACGTGTTTGTTACCAGTAACGGTGATGAAGATGTCGCCCACAGCAGCAGCTTCCGCCATTGGCATAACGCGGAAACCATCCATGACGGCTTCAATTGCTCTAACTGGGTCGATTTCGGTAACAATGACGTTAGCGCCCATGCCACTAGCGCGTTGGGCAGTACCTTTACCGCACCAGCCGTAACCAGCAACAACTAAAGTCTTACCAGCCAGAAGGATGTTAGTAGCACGGATAACACCGTCCAGGGTGGATTGACCAGTACCGTAGCGGTTGTCAAAGAAGTGCTTGGTGTCGGCGTCGTTAACGTTGATGGCGGGGAAGGTCAGCACGCCATCATTGAACATAGCGCGGAGGCGGACAATCCCAGTAGTGGTTTCTTCGGTAGTACCGATGATGTCAGCCAGTTGATGTTGCCGTTGTTGTACCAGGGTGGCAACTACGTCACAACCGTCATCAATAATAATGTTAGGACGGTGGTCGAGAGCGATTTGAACGTGACGCTCGTAAGTTTCAGCATCTTCACCTTTGATAGCGAAGACGGGAATTTCATAATCAGCAACCAGACAAGCAGCTACGTCGTCTTGAGTGGAAAGGGGGTTGCTGGCAATTAAGATTGCATCTGCACCACCGGCTTTCAGAGCAATAGCTAGGTTAGCAGTTTCAGTGGTAACGTGGCAGCAAGCTACCAAACGAATACCCTCAAAGGGCTTCTCTTTTGCAAAGCGATCGCGAATTTGCTTCAAAACTGGCATTTCGCGTCCAGCCCATTCAATACGCTGTCTTCCCAAGGAAGCGAGGGCGAGGTCTTTAACCTCGTGCTTTAATCGGGGAGAAGTTGCGGTCATTAAAAAGTTCCTCTAAAGAAATAAACAAGTTACGCAAACAATTACGTACTTTACTAGGTTATTCCATGACCAGAAAAATGACACTGTTGCAGGTGTGTTTTCTTAGTCACAGGTTCTTTGGAATAGCTTGACCCCCGAAGGCAGTAATGTCAACACCATTTTGCCGTTCTTTGCTTTAACTTCATCTTTCCCTAGGGTTTGCTACACAATATTTTTAGGTAATGGGGAATGGGTCAGAGATTCTTCCCCATTTTTAGTACAAGAGTACTATAATAGAGAAAGCGCCCACAGAGTCTGGAATAGTGCAATCTGGCTGTGGGACAGACTTGTAGAGGATAGATTCCAGCGATTGCCCTATGATAAAGCACTACATTCTCAGTTTGAATCCAACCGCCAAGCACGAATGGGATCGGTGCATCCTCCGCGACCCGCTGAGTGCGAAGCGACCAGATATTGCCAAATTAATCGCCGAAGCGGTGGGAGCCGACACGGGGAGTTATTTGGTGAGCGTGAATATTGAAGTTAAGGTTTTAGAACAAGCTGCTGTACCGCAAGCCGAGCAGCTAACTTTAAGTGTTCCAGAGGTTTCTGTTCCCTCACAGTTACCAGAAGTAGCGTAGTTGCATTTTAGTAACAACAAGTTTGCGTTCTCATGTTCCTCAAGCAGTGGGTTCTGTCGTCCCGCTGCTTTTTCTTCCATCATCACTGATACTTAATGATAATTATTATTAATTAATAAATTACAGCAATCATTAATAATTTGCAATAATATATTGACTAATGACTAATGAATAATGACTAATTACTAATGACCAATGACAAAAGTTACACCAGCAGAAATTGCCCAATTTCGCTCACAATTAGCAGAGTATACTACCGCCTTGGAAGCCCTGGATGTTATCGAAGACTGTGAGGGAGATTTGGAAGATGCGGCGATGACGTTGGCAATTCGGGCAGGACAAGAACCAGGCAGAGCCAATTCGGAATGGCTAGATGCTTTGGCTCGCAAGTGGCGAGCAGTGATTTGTCAAAGCGAATTTCGCTCCAACTTACTTAATGGCTCGGTAACAGAAATAACAGCAGAATTGACAAATATATCGGGGTTTCCCAAGATTTTGGCAACACCTATTTTGATGTATGTTATCAAAGTGGGCATCAACAATTTTTGTGAACCCCTAGATAAAGTAAAGTAAAGCCAAATGCCGATCATTTCACGATTAATTCCCAGTTGCGTCCATGAATTACCTTGTAGCCGTATTAGCAGACCGCATCCAAGCTGAAGCCGCTTACATAGCCCTAGAACAAGACGGGATTCCTATTTATAAAGTCACCATCTTAGGTAAGGGTTATAAAACTGCTGATGAGTTTGGTTTGATTGACCCGAATGAACAAGCTAAAAAGCAATCGCGATTGATGGCATTTTGGCTAATACCCTTTGGCTTTTTCGCTGGCTTGACTTTCAACCTAATTACTGGTTTGAATACCTTTCCCTGGGCTGGAGAGATTGGGAATGCTGTAATTGGTGGACTCCTAGGGGCTGGGGCTGGTGCTATGGGTGCGGTGTTTGTGGGTGGTGGTGTTGGCTTGTTGTTTGGCAGCGGTGATGCTTTACCTTACCGTAACCGCCTCAATGCTGGCAAATACTTGATAGTTGTTGAAGGAACTGAAACTCTCACCCGTCAAGCTGCGCGTGTATTGCGTCAGTTTGACCCAGAAAATATCCAAGGCTATGCTGACAGAAATATAGCCTAAATTAAGAAAGAAGAAAGAAGAAACAATTATATTTATTCTTTGTTTTTGTCTCTTCTTTCTTAGGCAATTTACATTTTTGAATCTAGAATCCACGCATCCAAAATATCAAGTTAATTCCGCATGTTACCACGGGAAGAATTATTAAAAGCTGTAGAAAATCGCGATACTGTAGCGCGTGTAATTGACCAGGCTGAACAAGCAATTAAAACTTGGGAAGTTGTATGTACTGACTTTCTGTCACCACCAGAATTAGCGGAAGTTCAGCGGGTGTTCAGTCGGTTAACAGAGGTGCATATGCTAGCTTGGGGTGGATATCCCCAGGCTGAACGTCAAAGAATTGCGATCGCTCGTGCGGATCTGCCGCTAGATCAATCTCAAGTGGCTGTTGTGGCTTTGGATATTGCCGGAAATTTCCTATTTGATACCGCCACCCATCGGGACTTTTTAGGCTCCATGCTGGGGACGGGAATTGTCCGGGAAAAAACGGGTGACATTATTGTACTAGGAGAACGCGGCGCCCAGGCAATTGTCGTCCCAGAATTGACGGACTTCTTGCAAATAAATCTCAAACAGGTGCGCTCTGTTCCCGTCAAAACCCAACCCATAGATTTAAGTGAATTAAAAATCCGCGAACCCAAGAAAAAAGAAATGACAACGGTAGAAGCTTCCATGCGTTTGGATGCGATCGCTTCTGCTGGGTTTGGGATGTCCCGTAGCAAAATGGTTGACTTAATTGATGCTGGAGATGTCCGCGTAAATTGGAAAGACATCACCCAAGCTAGTACCCAAGTGAAAACTGGTGACTTAATAGCTATTCGTGGTAAAGGACGCTTGGAAGTTGGTGAAGTTGCTGTTACCAAGAAAGAACGCTATCGCGTGCAATTAACAAGATATATGTAATTTGTCGTTCTTTAAGTTAAGGGTTTTGAAATTAAACCACAGATAAACACAGATGATTTATCTATGTTTATCTGTGATTAATTACCTTGAATGTACAGAGAACATATCTGGTAAAGTCTACCCATACATTCGTCAAGCTTTAAACTGTTTTTCCACCAAACTTACCAAAGTTTCCCGTGGAAATAAGCGAGGAACATTGGCAATGATTTGATTACTTAATCCACCAGTAATAACATGAGATTGTCCTTTTTCTAAGGCTTCTAATGATTCTTTGACTACCTGTTCGGGGGTGGTGTAGCTGTTACCCTGTTTAGCTACAAATGAGTTAGGGAATTCTGCTACTTTGAAAAACTCAGATTCTGTAGGTCCGGGACATACGCATAACACCGGGACACCATAGTCGCGATTTTCTGCCCAAATTGCTTCGCTAGAGCTACAGCACAAATGCTTTAGTTGCCGCATAAACTGACATATAAGGTAATGATTGAAAAGCTGCAATAGAAGAAATATTAATAATACTTCCAGAACGGCGTTGACGCATTTGGGGTAAAAATTTGTGGGTGAAATCAACTAATGACAAGATGTTTAATTGAATCATCTTGAGTTGCTTTTCTCCATCCCGTTCAGCAAAGTCACCGTAGTCGCCAAAACCGGCATTATTGATTAATAAATCAATAGTTAATCCTTTGGCTTCCACAGCTTCAAAAACAGTTTGAACTGCACCCGGTTCTGTGAGGTCTTGAACTAAGACATCGACTTTAATTTGGTAATCTTCTTGTAGCTGTTGAGCCAATAAATTAAGTTTTGCTTCCGAACGTGCTACTAACACCAAATTAGTTTTACGACTCGCTAATTCTTCCGCAAAAGCTTTACCAATACCAGCGGAAGCACCAGTAATTAACGCTGTTGACATGGGAATAAAAAAGGATAATGGCTTTACTTTACAAATTTTAACAATTATTCTTTGGGAATTGGCGGTGAAGTAAAAAATATATAAACCTGTGTAATTTCATCTACCAATGGGCATAATAAATTAAGTGAGTTGTTATTAATGCTCTATGGCTTTTTTCCAGAATCTGCCATTTAAAGTCTTCCAGGGACATAAAAAGAATCCCAACCCATCAGGAATTGACCCGTCGCTGCAAAGTCAACAGCCTGTAAAGCTTAATCCTGACCCGATTGAGGAAAGGATGAAGCAAATAGAGCTAGAAATAGAAGCCAAAAAAAAACAAGCACAGGTACAGCCGCATATTCATCGTACTTACCCGCATCAGCCAGTAGCAAAGCCTAAAGGTAATATCTTCAGTAAAATCTTCTGGACAGCCATACTGCTCAGTATTCCTGCGGGGATAATATGGATAGCAAATTTACCTTACCCCATAGTTCGGCGTCCGGTAGCGCGGAATGCGCCCATGTTGCTTTTACCTAGCTACATGAGTATGGATAATCACTTTCGTCAAGCATTAGTAGCAGTTAAACAAGCAGAGCAATTGATTGAAAAACCGACGAGTCCTGCAGACTTGGAATTGGGAGGACAGAAGGTAAAAGAGGCACAAAAACATCTGGATGCTTTACCTCTTTGGTTTATGCACGAATGGTCAGAATACAATTATTGGTGGTACAATTCTTACTTGAGTTTTTATGGTTTTAATTCGGCTCGTAGCAAGATTGGGGAATTACAGGCGAAAGTATTTCAAGAAAATAATGCTCAAACTTTGTTAATTGATAGCGAACAAGCATTGAATACAGCTAAACAGCAATATCAGCAAGCAAAAACTCCAATAGATAAAAAGTCGGCTATAGCTGCTTGGCAAGTTGCTCTCAATAAATTAGCACAAATTCCTGGTCAAACTTTAGCTGGAAAAACAGCACAAACAAAACTAGAACCTTATCAAAAAGAGTTTCAAGAAGTAGTAGGATTAGTAGCAGGAAATGAGCGGATTAGCACCTTAATTACCGCCGCACGTCAATTTTCCTGGCAAGCTGCAAAAGCTGCTCAAAATCCACCCCATAGGGAGTATGAATGGCAAGAAATAGAAAATTTATGGGAACAAGCAATTAAGCGATTGAAACAGATTCCTCCTGAAGATTTAACAGGATATGCTGAAGCACAGAAATTAATGGCAACCTATGAGGCTAATTTGGCTCAAGTTAAGATACGAAAGCAAGCAGAAAATGTTTCTGTACAAGCTTTTGAGCAAGCACAAAGAGAAATTGAAAACTTGCTAGCTTCAGTTCCTAGTAATCCTCATCCTGGGGAGCGTAACTCGATTATTGGTCGCTTACAAAGTATTATTAATCAATTAGAAAAGGTACAGAATGGCACAACTGTTTATTTACAAGCGCAAGACTTACTGCTAAAAGCAAATAATAAACTACAGCAGATGCAAGTAAAATAAATAGCTAGACTTAATTAAATATCAAATATCCTCAGCGAGAAAGCAATTATCAAGATTGATATTGTTAAATTTCTCGCTGCATATTACAAATTAAGTATTACTTACACTCCCCTGAATCCAGTATCGGGTTCTGTGTCCTTCGCTGCATTTTTAATCTGCTGAGGCTGACTTAAATTACCAATTTGACTCAACACAATGCCAACTAAAATAATAGCACCGCCAATGTATTGAGATAGGGTAGGTAGTTCACCTAAAATCAAATAAGCTGCAAACACTGCTGCTACTGGGTTAAAAGCACTAGCAATAGTAACCGTAGAGCTACTAGATTTTTTTAAACCAGTAAACCAACAGATTTGACCCAAAGCAATAATTACCCCACCATAAAATAACATCCATTGCCACAAAAAAGGTGAAAATGCATCCATAAAGTGATGAAACCCATAGAAATATATAGCAGCAAAGAAGAAGAACACTGTTCCTAGCATTGTCCGAAATACCATAAATAATCCCAGTGGAATCCGAGAAAGGCGTGTTTTGCTGATAATACTAGAAATAGCTAAAGTTATTGCTCCTATGGCTGCATAAATTCCGCCAACTCCCACAGTGGCAAATATATTAGAAACCATCATATTTTCCCAGATACTTTGGAGAAATACGGTGACTAATACTCCAGCAAAAGAAACAATTGCACCAAGAATTTTCCAAGAATTAATTCTTTCTCGTAATAGCCATACAGATAAAGCTAAAAAAAGCGGTGGTTCTATACGACCAATTAAAACAACATTTGTCACCATTGTTTTAGAAAGAGCCGTAAATGTTGCCGCTGGAGCAATGGCAGCCGATAATAATGCTATGACTGCTATACTAAGCCAATCTTGGCGAGAAAGTTGTTTAACGTAACTAAGTTGTAACTGTTGCCGATGAATTAAAAGTAAAACTAATAAAGCGCAGAGATTACCGACAAATAAAACATTGCAAAATGAAATGGGATTTCTGCCATCAATTAAATTTTGCGAGCCAATTTCGGTTAATCTACGAGTTACAGCATTAGCAGCACCGAAAATCAAAACTGCTATCCATAGGTAGGCTTGTCCAGGAAGACGATTGGAAAAGCTAGAGATTTTTGTGAAGATTCCTTGCATAATTTATCTTTCCCCATTAGGTTTTAATTACAAGTAGTAATTCAATCAAAACTACTCCGTTAGCCAGGGATGAAGCTTGTTAAGAATTTTCTGGCTAATTTGATGGTAAAACGTGAATTTAACATCAACACTGATGTTAATGCTTTCTTAAAGGAAGAAATGTCAAAACTCCAACAATTTGCACCGCTATCAAGACGGCTGCTTTTAGCAGCAGATGGTGGTAAAATTGTGAGTTGGGTGTTTATGGAGTTGATTTTGAAACAATTAACCGCATATAACGCGGATTAACGCCGATAAAGCCGATAAATATGATGATTATCCGTTGTGAAACCCCCTCAGACTGTCCAGCAGTTACAGAAGTTAACACGTTAGCTTTTGGGGGTGAGAATGAAGCTAAACTGATTGCAGAAATTCGTCGTACTGACCGTTATATTCCTGAACTTTCCCTGGTTGCAGAAGTTGAAGGTGCGATTGTTGGTCACATTCTTTTCAGCTATATTGATTTGATAGGTGCAGAAACTCTGCGGGTATTGGGTTTAGCACCTATGGCAGTTTTACCAAAGTTTCAGCGACAGGGGATAGGTACCGCACTAGTAAATGCAGGTTTAACGATTGCAGAAGTCAGGGGAGAAGCATTAGTTATCGTCCTCGGTCATCCGCAATTTTATAATCGCTTTGGCTTCGTTCCATCTGTTAATTATGGGATAGAGTCCCCCTTCCCGGTTCCAGAGGATGTGTTTATGGTAAAACCTCTGTTAAATTATCAGCAAGGGTACAGAGGAAAGGTGGTTTATCCACCAGCTTTTGATGGGGTGTAATTAAACATTAAGGCGTTGCTGATTAAGAGTATGAATTTAGCCTCATGTTGCATCCGTAAAGATAAGAGATTTGAATATTTTATTTGGCTGTTCATTCTTGAATTCAGCAATGCTGATTATTTTAGCTTAACTCAATCTTCATGTTCTCGTTAACTTGTTTGACTGTTCCAAAGCCCTAATGGTATTCAAATAGCTATAAAAATCCCTGGCAATACGTATTTTAAAATCTTCATGTAGTTATTTCCAAGTCAGAAAATTTTAGTTATAAAAATTAATGTAGTGAGAATAATTTATGGGATAGTACATTTGGTTTACCGTAAACTTACTTACACATTGTTGGGTCTAACTTTAGTCAGTACCCTCAGCCTGCCTTTTATTTCTAAAGTATCTGCTAAAGTATCAGATTTTTCACGTAAAGGTACAGGTATCAAAAACGGCTTCACCTGCCAAACCTCCAATTTTCAGGCGTATAAACCAACAGAAGGTAAAAAGTCTTACGCTACTCCAGAAAAAATAGTCATCGAGCCTTGGCGCGGAGAGCATAATGTCTACGCTATATTTACCATTCCCGGTGGACATTATAATGACCGTAGGTTTACAGTCACTGTAGATGGTGTTGGTACTTATTGTGGAACACTACAGTTTGCTGGTACTGAGGTTGCTGATGGCGTCCCTGCTAAACCAGGATATTACTTGATGCGCGGACATTTACGCACCCGCGCTACCCTCTGGTTGATGATGCAAGGTAAGGGGGATGAATTATATAAAGCCACTAACTGGAAGGTGGGTTATGCGAAAGCTAAGGAATAGGGAATGGGTAATGGGTAATGACTAAATCAACATTCCAGCAATACATGCGGTGATAAAACCTGCTAATAAGCCACCAATCATTGAGAGTACACCCATTCGCGCTAAGTCTGGCTGGCGATTGGGTGCGATCGCAGCTATTCCGGCTACGGTAATGCCTATAGAGCCAATATTTGCAAAATTACACAAAGCATAAGTACTAAGAATAATCCCTCGCTGGGAAATCTGTTGCTTTTCAATCAGGGTTTTCAAATCCAGGTAGGCGATAAAATCATTGAGAATCGTCTTTTTCCCTAACAATACCCCCACTTGCGGACAATCTCCCCAAGGGATACCCATTAACCATGCTACTGGTGCCATTAAATAAGCAAGCATCGACTCTAAAGAAAGCTGGGGGAAACCAAACAACCCGCCAAACCATCCTAACAGGGCATTTACCCCCGCCAGCAGCCCCAAAAAGGCAATAATGATTACTGCCACACTAACGGCTATTCTCATCCCATCCATCGCCCCTACAGTCGCCGCATCAATCACGTTTACATAGGTTGTATGGACATCTAACTCTACCTTACCTGCTGTCTTGGGTTGTTCGGTTTCCGGATAGAGTAATTTCGCCACCACCATTGCAGTAGGAGCAGTCATGAAAAAAGCCGCAATTAAATGTTCTGTGGGAATACCGAAGGAAAGATAAGCACCCAGTACACCCCCTGCAATGGTTGCAAACCCCGCTGTCATGACTGCGAATAGTTCAGATTGAGTCATTGATGATACGTAAGGTTTAACTAGCAGCGGTGATTCTGTCGGTCCCAAAAAGATATTCCCGGCACAGGATAAAGACTCAGCACCAGAAATTTTCATAGTTTTCACCATTACCCACGCCATTGCCTTAATTACCCGCTGTACAATCCCGTAGTGGTACAACACAGTGATGAAGGCAGAAAAAAAGATAATTGTGGGTAAGACTTTAAAAGCAAAGAAATTCTCCTCGTATTTATCCCCAAAGACGAACTTTGCTCCCACATCGGAAAATGCCAGAAACTGACTGACGACATCGCCTATAGATTTAAATACTGCCAAACCACCAGGAGTTTTGAGAATTAACAGTGCAAAGACAAACTCTAAACCTAGTCCCCAAGCTATGGGTTGCCAGCGCACCCCACGCCGGTTAACAGATAAGGCGTAAGATACAGCAAGAAATACTATCAGTCCCAGTGCAGATATGGCGCGTTCCATAATAACTCCCAGCAGGCTTGTTAAACAGGAATAATAGCCTAGGGACTGGGGAATGGTGAATAGTCGTGATGGTGAATAGTAGCGATGGTGAATAGTAGCGATGGTGAATAGTAGCCGTCGTGAATAGTAGCCGTCGTGAATAGTAGCGATGGTGAATAGTAGTGATGGTGAATAGTCCCTCATTCCTCCCCCTTTCCCAGTCCCCAGTCCTTGTAAAGATTACCCGCAAGGATACTGACCGTTAAGCTTGGCGGGTGTTAGGGTGTAATTATTGAAACTGCCTAATGTCAATACTTCTTCATCTGCGGGAAAAGTCATCAACTGCTATGGCTTCTGGTATCTACGCGATCGCCCACATTGGTAGATTCAAACTCTTTGTTGGCGAAGTGAGCAAAATTAGTAAAATTTGGCCGGTCATTTTAGCCCAGTTGGATAGCGGTACTTATCCCCATGCGGAGTTGCAAGAGGCTTGGAACGCACAAAGCAACAAGCGTCATTTTTCCTTCCATACCAAGAAGGAATTAACGGGACACTGGGAGATTTTGGGAATTGAGAAATTGGAGAAAGATGTTGATAAAAAATAGCAGTTATTGGATTAGTCATTTTACCGTCAAGTACCCCACCGCTCCCGTCGGATGGGGCAGAGCGCGAAAGAGGTTAAAAAGTTAATACTCATTGTTCACCCGATTATCCGCCTATTCTCGTTCCCAGGTTGAACCTGGGAACGAGTTCTGGGAGGTTCTACCTCCAGGAGTGCAAGATATGAGTTAAAGATGTTGATAAAAAATAGCAGATACTCATTTTTCACCCGATTATCCGCCTTGAGATTAGCGATCGCGTTGATTCGTGTGTTATAAATTCTAGTGTCTAGGAAAAAACTTCAGCGGCTGTGTAAAATAAATGACCCATTGGCAAGTTGTTAAGTACGTAATTTGTCCACCTTAATCACTAAGGTGTGAGTCTTAACGTCTGCTGATGTGATGTTTGGGTTATCTCTAGGCAAGCACTTGTCTAAAATTTTATTGGCTTTGGTCGATGTCAATCCGCACCCAGTCTCTCAAGCCTTGAGATTTTCAACCAGTGCGATACTTCCTAGCAGTGAATACCTATTAAGTTTAATTTCAATAATGTGTTGTTTTTAACCAGTGAGGAGAAAGCCTTGAATACGGAAGTCCTAAAACGGGAATGGTTATCGAATGTGAGAGCCGATATTTTGGCGGGAACAGTGGTAGCGCTAGCGTTGATTCCAGAAGCGATCGCCTTCTCAATCATTGCTGGTGTTGATCCAAAAGTTGGACTCTACGCTTCGTTTATTATTGCTGTGACGACCGCTTTCTTGGGTGGACGACCCGGATTAATATCGGCTGCAACGGGAGCAATGGCACTAGTGCTGGTCAATGTGGTCAAGGAGCATGGGTTGCAGTATATGTTTGCAACAACCATCTTAACGGGGGTGTTGCAAATTATATTTGGCGTCCTGAAACTGGGTCGGCAAATGAAATATGTGCCCCGTGCGGTGATGATTGGGTTTGTCAACGCCCTAGCGATTTTAATTTTTATGGCGCAGTTGCCGCAACTGACTAATGTACCGCCAACGGTGTATATAATCACGGCGCTATCCCTAGCAATTATTTACATTCTGCCTCGATATACAAAAGCAGTACCTTCGCCATTGGTGGCGATTGTGGTGATGACTGCGGCGGCGATCGCCCTCAAACTTGAAGTTCCCACCGTGGGGGATATGGGGGAGTTACCCACAACCCTACCTGTTTTTGGGCTACCACAGGTGCCGCTGAATCTGAAAACATTGCAGATTATCTTTCCCTACGCTGTAACTTTGGCAATTGTAGGTTTGTTGGAATCATTGCTGACAGCGGCGCTGTTGGATGAACTCACCGATACCCCTAGCGATAAGAATCAAGAAGCTAAAGGACAAGGAATTGCCAATATCGTCACGGGATTCTTTGGTGGGATGGCAGGGTGTGCCATGATTGGACAATCGGTAATTAATATTCAATCCGGTGGACGGGGAAGACTTTCCACCTTGGTTGCAGGTGTTTTTCTACTGTTTTTCATTTTGGCGCTAGGGGATTGGGTCAAGCAAATGCCAATGGGGGCGTTAGTTGCTGTAATGATTATGGTGTCGATTGGCACTTTTAGCTGGTCATCCCTGAAAAACATCCCCCGCATCCCCCGTAGCGAGACGGCAGTGATGATGACAACAGTATTGATCACAGTGTTGACTCACAACTTAGCTATTGGGGTGGTCACGGGGATTGTCATGAGTACGGTGTTCTTTTCCCGCAAGATTGCCAAATTGGTCTTTGTCGATAAAATCCTCAGTGCTGATGGTAATCATCGCACCTACAAAGTGGCAGGGCAAATTTTCTTTGTGTCAGTAGATGAGTTTTTAGAGGCATTTGATTTTAGGGAATTGGTCGATCGCGTCACCATTGACCTCACCCATGCTCATTTATGGGATCAGGGAGCAGTTGCAGCGATTGATAAAGTAGTGATTAAATTCCGCCGCAATGGTGCCGTGGTTGACCTCCTAGGGTTGAATGATGCCAGTGCTACCTTGCTCGATAAGTTAGCGATGTACAACAATCCAGAGGCACTGAAAGAAACATCAGGTCATTAAACCAATAGTCTACAAGGAATTTTAAATACAATGAAAAAGATTTTGCTTTGCACGGATGGTTCATCCTTTGCCGAGAATAGCTATCGCTATGCAGCCTGGTTTGCTAACAGATTAGCAGCAGAAGTCGATGTGTTGTGCGTGACGGATATTCGCAGCCAGCAGGTAGCTTCTATCGGCAACTTGAGCGGTAGTATTGGTATTGATGCCTCTGAAGCCTTGCTGCATCGCTTGGTGGAATTGGAACATGAAAAAGCCAAGCTCAATCACCAACGCGCAAAGTTAATTCTGCAAACTGCTGAACAAGTCTTAAAAGCACAAGGGGTAGAGCAGATTAAGCTGATTCACGAAACGGGTTTTCTGGTCGATTGTTTCCATCAGTTTGAAGCCCACTCCGACCTGATTGTGCTGGGAAAACGCGGTGAAACGGCTGAATTCGCTTCTGGACACCTAGGTGCAAATGTGGAACGCATCCTACGGTTAAGTCATAAGCCCTGTTTAGTCACTTCTCGCCAATTTAAGCCCCTGGAAAGATTACTGTTTGCCTATGATGGCAGCAAAAGTTGTCAAAAAATGCTGCAATTTTTGGTGGAATCACCCCTGTTTCAAGGATTAGCGTTGCATATATTAACAATTGCCAAAAAGCCGGAAGATGATATGGCGATCGCACGACTGCAGGAAGCAGAACAAACAGTACGCTCGGCTGGGTTTACTCCCATCTGTAATTTGCAACCGGGAGATCCAGAGCAAGTTATTGCCAGATATATTACCGAACAAGATATCAGCCTACTATTGATGGGAGCCTATGGACATAGCCGCATTCGTCATCTCGTCATTGGTAGTACCACCGCGCAAATGCTGCAAACTAGTCACATTCCAGTGCTGCTATTTCGTTAAAACGTATTGGGTATGGAGGCTGCAGCAATGTCTCATGCAGAAATTTGAGCTGATTTTCCAGAATTGACAGAGGAAGACAGTGAACTACCCCGCCGAAAAGTAAAATGCGATCGCCTCTCTACAAAAAGCGCGACCGCTCGTCGATAAAAACTAAAATGCGATCGCTGCTCTCGTCCTTGACCAAAAAAGTGGGATACAAGCCCCGTCCTAGAAGGACGGCTTTATGTTATAAATAATCAAAAAATACTTCGGGCACTAACCGCAATTCCCCAGATTTAAACTGGGAAATATCTACCCAAAGTGCTGTATGTTTATGAGTTTCTGTCTCCGAAAACACCAAACTTTCCAGTTGATAAAATTTCTCATCAGCAAAATCACATTGATACAATTGAATCAGTTCGTGTCCTTGTCTACCATCGAAAATAAACAGATTTTCAATACAACCCAAGTAGCGAATATTTGTTAATTCTGCTTGAATTTCTTCTTGAAACTCCCTCTGGAGAGCAGCGCGGCTAGTTTCTCCAAAATCCACACCACCGCCCAAGGCACGATAGAATGTACTTTGCTTAACTGGATCGTAGCCTTCGGAAACAAAAATCCGGTTTCCATCCCTAACTAGACCCAAGGCTAACACCCGAATTTCCCCTGGTTTGTTCATTGTTTTTGGCGCTAATTATCGTAAACAAATGACGAGGGACTGTCGCTGTCTTCGACAGACCAATCTTCATTTTCACCGCCGATGTAAAATTCCTCAATAGTAACGTATTCTTCACTGAGTTGGGTGAGTGCATTGATGAGAATATCCAGAGCGATCGCATCGGAAGTTCCCAAATCAAACCAGCAACGTCCCCATTGTCCTTCGTACTCAAACTCACCCATATTGTGCATCAGCGCCAACAAGCTTTTATCATAGCCTTGGGAGTCATAATCCATGTAGCTCAAGTCTATTCCTGTTTCCTGCACCTGTAGATTCTCGGCATTAAAGGCACCTAATTTCCCCAGATAAAACCAGGAAGTAAAGACTTCCTCCACATATTCCTTTTCCCGTTGAGAAGGAACCGTACTGAACTTAATCCAAAACCAGACATCAAAAGGGTTAAATTCGCGAAACTGGATCTGCATTTCCCTGACTTGTCGCTACCTTGTCAAGATTAGCGTATTGGTTGGGGAATGGGTAATGGGAAATGGGGAATTACTAGTCTTCCTTGTCCCCCAATTACCTATTCCCGATTAGCGATTACCTACTGACACTCGCTACCTCTGCTTGAGTGCGATCGCGTTCCCGTTGAATTTGTCTGGCTAAACTGGCTGGAAGTTGTCCTTTACTAGCCAAAGCTTTATCAAAATTCTGCACTGCTTGTTGGAGTAAACCCTGGTTTTTCTGGCTGTTACCCTGCTTGCGCTGAATTTGGGCTTTGAGATAATACAATTCTGGGTTGCCGGGTGTAGCTTGGATAGCACTGTTTACCGCTTGGATTGCTTCTGTATATTTATTTAAGTCTCTGTATCCTAAAGCTAATCCTCTCGCTGCCAAATACTTAGGATTTGCATGAGTTTTCAAACGTTCAATCCCTTGCTCTGGGCTAGAAAAAGGCAGATTCACCGCCAGCATCAAGTCCATGTAACCCCGGAGTAAATTTAATTCTGGGTCAGTGTTGGAAATAGCTTCAGCCTTGTCTAGGTGTTCATAGACCAAGCGCAACTTACCTAATGCTTTCGGGGCACCACTGACCGCACCTTCACGGCTGAGAATTGCAGCCCCTTCCAGAAAATGACCCACAGCAGTATACAAATTACCACGCAATGCATCTTTAGCAGTCAGAGTTTCTGCGGCTGACTGGGTTTTTTTGGCGTAGGTTTCCAGTGTACTCCAGTCCTTACTCGTGTAAGCTAATGAGGCCTTCATAGCTAAAGCCAGGGGTTCATTAGGTTCACTAGTTACAGCTTCTTGAACGTAACGTGTTGCTGCTGGATAGTTACCTTCTTTAAAGATAGCGTCAAAAGCTCGTTCAGTTTTGCCACCAATCTGTCGAACATCAGTTGTCCGAAAGGGATCTGCCGCTAAACTGGGATTAACCCACAGGTTGACGACAAATACAGTGGAAACAGTGGCAAACGCAGAACAAATTCCTTTAGAACTTAGAAGTGATTCCTTCATTGTCCCCCTTGAGAAAATTTACGGTTGTAATCGCGATCCATGTTAGCTACTATGCTGAACCAATTCAGCTTGGTTATCCGAGCATTCACTACGGAAATTTTTTCTGGTGCAATTGCTACGCAAACTTGACGCTAATCCTCCTTTAGGGTTCCTCCGTCAGATTGGGGACTGGGGACGCTGGGGCTGGGGAGACAAAGGATAAACTAATTAACCATTAGCCATTCCAGAATTTGCCACAATGGGAGCAGACAGGTTGGTCAGGCTGCCCAATAAACGCTATAGTCAATTTTCAAGGGAAGGCGAAAATTTTACGGAATTAGCCAGCCGCAGCCAGTTAATTGGTCAGTAGGTTACTTTATTTGATAATTTTAACGGATGCTATATCTTAGAAACCTAACGTATCACCCCACAGCTTGCCCGACAGCCATACTGAAATCGATTGACTTAGAATTAGCACCACAAAAACTGGGGCTGATTATCGGACCGAGTGGCTCTGGTAAAAGTACATTCCTGGAAATTTTATCTGGACTGGCAGAACCCACCTCTGGTACAGCTTTTTGGCGAGAACAAGAACTGACTTCCGAACATCTGCAACAGTTAGCGGGTTTGGTATTTCAATTTCCTGAACGGCATTTTTGCGGTGGGACAGTGTTAGAAGAATTACGCTTAGGACATCCAGAAATCGGCACAGAAAGAATTAGAGAAGCACTAGACGCAGTGGGACTAGGACATTTACCCCTGAATGCTTCACCCCACGCTTTAAGCGGTGGTCAGCAGCGACGTTTGGCTTTAGCAGTGCAACTGATCCGCCAACCTCATCTATTGTTATTAGATGAACCCACAGCCGGTTTAGACTGGTCGATGCGAAAGCAACTGGTGAACTTATTAGCACAGCTAAAAAAAGATTGGACGCTATTGATAGTCACCCACGACGCTGGAGATTTATTAAGTATCGCCGACCATTGCTGGACTCTCAACCACGGTGAATTAAAATCTGTGGAACCAGCCAGCTTGGGAAAGAAAACTAAGCCATTACAGTCAGCAGCTTAGGACTGGGGCATGGGGCCTGGGGCCTGGGGCATGGGGGCTGGGGCTGGGGGGTTGGGGGTTTGGGCCGGGGGGCTGGGGGATTGGGGCTTGGGGCATGGGGCATGGGGCATGGGGCATGGGGCATGGGAAACTAATGACTAATCACTAATGACTAATCACTAAATTTCGATGAGCTTCTTATCAATTACTTACGGACTGTTCTTGCTGAGCTTGCTGGGGATTTACTGGTCACTGACCCAGGAGTGGTTGCGTCTGTGGACGTTGCTGATTGGTAGTTTAGTATTCTATGCTTCTTTGCAAATTCAGTATATTCCCTTACTTTTAGTTCTAGTTCTGATTAACTTTCGTTTGGGGCTAGCACTAGGAGAAAACACCTCACCAGGACCCCATGCTCTCGACGCTTGGATTTCTAACGAAGAGTGGCAGTTTGCCCAAGCTGACTGGAACCGTCGCCGATTTAAGGTGTTGTGGCTGGGAATCATTTTGAATGCGGTTGTACTGCTGGTATTTAAGTATTTTTCGTTTCTGACCACCTTTGTATTGCGCCAGTCACCAGACTCTACCCTTGGTTCTTTAAAATTATTGGCTCCCTTGGGGATTTCTTTCTTTACCTTTGAGTGCATTGCATACTTAGTTGATGTGTATCGTGGTGCCCCAGCTACAAAAGATTTTGTCAAATTTGCTGCCTACAAATTTTTCTTTACCAAACTGATTTCCGGTCCAATTACTCGTTACCACAACCTTGTACAGCAATTCAACACCGTCAAATTTCCCACACCTGATACAGTGGCAGAGGGGCTGTGGTTAATTGCTAGAGGAGCAGTCAAAAAAGGGTTACTGGCAGATAACCTGGGGGTTTTTGTTGATATTTGTTTTCGCAGTTTAGAACGAGCGGGGACTAGCGATTTATGGTTGGCTATTTTTGCCTACGGCTTTCAATTATACCTCGATTTTAGCGGCTATGTAGATATTGCCCGCGGTACTGCCATACTGTTTGGGTTGGTGTTACCAGAAAACTTTAACTCGCCCTACTTCACCACTAGTATTGCTGACTTTTGGCGGCGCTGGCACATTACTCTTGGTGATTGGTTGCGTAACTATCTTTACTTTCCCCTAGGTGGTTCCCGTGGGACTTTGGTTCGCACCTGCTGGAATTTAATGATTGTCATGCTGATCGCGGGGATTTGGCACGGAGGGTCAGGTACAAGACCAGACCCCACGGGATACTTAGTTTGGGGTGCATACCACGGCTTGGCTTTGGTGGTACATCGGATTACCCAAGAATACTCTCGACGTTCCTCAGCCTTGTTCTACTTCTGGCAAAACCCCCTAGGGATATTAATTGCTTGGTTGCTGACCCAGGGAATGGTGTTCACCTCTTGGATATTTTTCCGCCTTCCCAACTTCCAAGACTTCTCTTTGGTGTTGCGTCACCTGTGGGGACATCAGGGTGATGCTCAGTTTGCCCAAAAGGTCTATCTTGAAGCTCTGAATACTAGCCCCCAGCAAATTACCGTGATGATTATGGCTTTAGCTGTGGTGATGACCCTGATTTATCTGTTCAAGCACCAGCTGAAGTTACAGATAAACTGGCCTCTCAAGCTATTATTTGTCCCCATTTGTCTGTATGCCGTGTGGGTGTTGGCTCCGGAAAGCAGTTTACCCTACATCTACTTTGATTTTTAACCGACAATTATGCCGATTCTCGGTGCGGTGCAGTACGTTATGTGTCTCTACAATCCAGATACCAAACTGAGTACTCTAACCTTTGATAAGAAAAGTTGATAACAGCAAAAATATTTACTGATGAATCAGGTATTGTCAAGTTTTGTAAAGAGGTGTTAAGTTTATTATCACAGGCAAACAAACAAGCGCCTGATTCATTCATCAATCATTGCAATTATCTAAACCATGACCACCACATTACAACGTCGCGAAAGCGCCAACGTATGGGAGCGGTTCTGTGAGTGGATTGCTAGCACCGAAAACCGTTTATACATCGGTTGGTTCGGCGTGCTGATGATCCCCACACTGCTCGCAGCAACAATCT
>JAYKJH010000022.1:0-4370 GCA_035285345.1 Nostocaceae cyanobacterium
AGATTGTTGCTGCGAGCAGTGTGGGGATCATCAGCACGCCGAACCAACCGATGTATAAACGGTTTTCGGTGCTAGCAATCCACTCACAGAACCGCTCCCATACGTTGGCGCTTTCGCGACGTTGTAAGGTGGTGGTCATTTGTTTTATGAGTGCTTAATGATGTGTATGATGTCGAGGCGTTTGCCTCTTGTTACATATCGTAATGTACACATTTAGTTTTGTAAAGGGGATTAATAAAAAAAATTTCCCAGGGTCTGAAACGGGGACTGGGGGGAAATTTCGTAATTGCGGCAGGTTAATTACTCATTCCCCATTACCCATTCCCCATTACCCATGACCATCCATCATCCGTGTATCCTTGATATCAGTGTGTGCCCCATTCCCTAATCCAATCTCAGCCTGACTAATGCTTGCTCAATATCTAAAGCCAGGTACTGTTCTATCGGCATATATAACCAGGAAACCGATAACTGTGGATCTTGACTGGTTTTCTGGAAACCCACAGCGGTTGCTAATGCTTCCGTGGTGGGATGTATGGATAGGGTGTACATGTCGCAGAGGTTGGGAAAATCTGCTTGCATCTGGATGAGTATTTTTTTGGCGTCCTCTAAGAATGTACACAGGGGGTTAAACTCTTCCTTGTAGGGAGACTTAATTTGCCAGCCGCGAATAAATAGGGAGGTACAATTTAAATCTCCTGGGGTTGCCATTTTAATCGGGTCAATATCTGTGGCTGCACTCAGGTGTAAACTTCTACTGGGAGGGAGAAAGAAATTCTGTTCTGATTCCGGTGCGGTGGGATAAAGAGCATAAAATCCCACCGGATGCAAGGTATCGCAACGTCGTAGCACCCGCATTCCGAGAGGATATTGTTCTGCCCAATGACGCAGGATTCTCGCTATTCTCTGCGGTACAGCAGTGGCTTTAGTGTTCATCCAGTTGTAATTTTGGGCAAAAAAACTAGCAACAGGAATGGCATCAATGCGAGGATTGAAGGCATCTGTCATCAGTTTCGCACTCTGAGCTGATTCTAGGGAATCCTTTATATAGGGAAGCAAAGAGCGAATCCGAATCGAAATCGTATTGCCATCAAATTGTTTTTCAATTAGTCCCAAAGCCACGAGTCTATCAATCATCATCCCAGCTGCGCGATCGCTTCCCCGGTCTTTGTGAGCATAAAATAATGTTGCGGCTTCTTGATGGGTACAAGATACAAATCCCTCTGGTACATGCAATTCAGTTACAGGTAATTGTATTGACTTACCCCATTCCATCTGCTGCTTGAAGAATAAATAAGCCCACAACCGCACGAAGTATTCAGCCCGACAACGTGTAACACCAACCCTCCCTTTAAGTATAGAAACATATCTGCGCTGTTGTTCAACGGAAAACAATTTATCGATGCTTTCTGGATTCATATGCTATACCCCGGTGGAGGAACTTTGCGTTAGTAGTGCAGCGTAGTATTACTGCAAACAATCACAGGATTCATTAGCTATGTGGGAACACAAGTCGCTAATAAATCAGTCATTAATCTGGAAGTAGATGCATCGTCCCTGGTTGTGTTAAGAAATTAAGCACATGTAGATTCTTACCAGTCAGTCCTAGAGAACAACTGGTACAGACAAGATTCATCGGAATCTCTACAAATGAATAACCAACGACACCCTAATGTGGCTCATGCAGCAATTTTGCATTCAGGTAGGTGTGACTCCACCCCATACCCCACTAGGGAGCTTTATAGAAACTTCACCTTGATGCCAGTAAATTCCGCGAATTTCTGCGAAAAACTATAGCTTCGCTGTTGTAGTCAACCTTGCAGCCTCCTCATTGCAGCTTCACAAAGTCAATCACCACAATTGAGCTAAGCAGCA
This sequence comes from Nostocaceae cyanobacterium, assembly GCA_035285345.1. GTDB lineage: Bacteria > Cyanobacteriota > Cyanobacteriia > Cyanobacteriales > Nostocaceae > JAYKJH01. The sequence goes on from JAYKJH010000022.1 coordinate 1,876, forward strand.
GATAGATAGCAAGCTGTTCTATTTGCATTGTCAATGCTTACCATTGGAGGAGATGAACTATGTCAGAAGTTTACTTACTGCAAGCAGTAATTGAAAGTTTTGTGGATGGAATTATCGTACTTACAGAAACAGGTGAATGGGTTCATGCTAATGAATTTGCTCGTCGTCTTTGCTTCCCCAATAAATCTGATGATGGTAAATATAATTCCCATCAAATAATCAAAGAAATTCACCGTATTTGTCAATCTTTAATTGAAAGGAGTGAGGTATTTCCTGAAGAAGAAATCATCATTGAATCAGAAATTACAACCGATAGAACGATGACGTTACGCATTCGCGCAAGATGGTTAAAATCATCTAAACCCCAGAAAAATTTTGTATTAGTTTCCTTAGAAGATCCACAGCGAGCTAGCCAAAATATTGCTATCTCTGATGCCAAAAAATATGGACTTACTTCCCGCGAAGCGGAAGTTTGGCTGCTACGTCTAGCAAATCATTCTTATCAAGAAATTGCTGATAAATTATATATCACTATTAACACGGTAAAGAAACATTTGAAAAGCATTCGTGCCAAGCAGCAAGAAATGTTATATTTACAGGAATGCGAAGGATAAATAAATCAAAAGGATTAACTATTGATTATCAAGTTCCTATTTTTGCCTGAGTTAAACAATAATTACTATAGGAATCATATTTGATTTTTGAAAAGATACGTAGGGGAGGCAAAAAGCGGTGTGGATGTTCCTCCCGCTTTATTGCCGTTGTGTTACCTGAGAGTACAGCACCATTTTCAAGGCTTTGGTGCGCCATTAAGTTCCGTAAGGGCGCATTCTACAATACTTAAATTTTTTCATAAATCAAACCAAATTCCTATATATCAGGACTTACGATAGTGTCACAATTGGTCATAGGTGCGTGACGCCAAAAGTCTTATTCTTACGTTCAAATTTTTTCGTAGCGTCACACACCCTACAAGAAAAATGTGCCAGTTGCGTAAGTCCTATATATGTGTAATTCGTAATTAAATAAATATCAATGCTACCGACTAATGGTAAATACGAATTACTCTGACTATTAGTCAAAACATCTAGTAAAAATTCATACACAACAACTTAAATACTAAAGTTGTTATGTTTTTTCATCAAGCAAGCTGCACATCTGTTGAGAAAAAAATAGACTACCGTAGAAACGACCCGCTTTCTTCGTCTCTACAAATTAATTTTCATAAATTGTCCAAGGACTGCTATAACAATCTTAAAGGGGTTCTGAACAGAAAAGAAATGTGTTTTGTTTTATGCCTGTAAATAATTCCAAAATAATTACCTATAGTCCTGCTTACACTATCGTCCCTACCTACGAATGTTTTAATAATTGTAGTTACTGTAACTTTCGCACCGATATAGGTAAAAGTCCTTGGCTGACTATTTCCGCAGCCGAAAAAATTCTTCAGCGACTGCAAAATCAAAATGTGTGTGAAATTTTGATTCTCAGCGGTGAAGTCCATCCCCACTCACCGCAGCGTCAAGCATGGTTTCAGTTAATTTATGACCTCTGTGAATTGTCATTATCTCTCGGTTTTTTACCTCATACCAATGTTGGACCGCTGAGTTGGACAGAAATGGAGCAATTAAAAAAAGTTAATGTTTCTCTGGGGTTGATGTTGGAACAATTAACACCAAAATTGTTAAAAACAGTGCATCATCGTGCCCCTAGTAAATTACCAGAATTGCGCTTGCAACAATTAAATTTAGCTGGAGAATTACAAATTCCCTTTACCACAGGATTATTATTAGGAATTGGGGAAACTATCGATGATTGCTGGGAAACTTTAGAAGCTATTTCTCGTATCCATCAACGTTATCATCATATTCAAGAAGTTATCCTCCAACCTCACAGTCCGGGAAGTCAACAAACTTTTGATTCACCACCTTTTGACCCCTATAAGCTACCGGAATTAATTTTCGGCGCTCGTCAAATTCTCCCACCAGATATTAGTATTCAAATCCCCCCCAATTTAGTCCTAGATTCCCAATGGTTACTAGCCACTTTAGCAGCAGGAGCGCAAGACTTAGGCGGAATTAGTCCCAAAGATGAAGTTAATCCCGATTATCCCCATCCTGATGCCCAAAAATTAAGCAAAACTTTAGCATCCGCTGGATGGGAACTAATGCCACGCTTGCCAGTTTATCCCCAGTTTGATAGTTGGTTATCACCAAAATTACAAAGTTTCGTAAAGAAGTGGCGCAGTAATTTAAAAGCTGGGAATCCAGAGTCCTAGTCTAGCTTTAGATGGGGTGAAACTAAGCATTTGCTCCTACTGTAAGTGCATTCAGGAAAAATCAGTTATAGTAAGCATAAAAGTTGTCAATAATCGGCAAAAATTTTCTTGCTAAAGTCAGTTGTAGGAGGTAAATCATGAACCACAACCTGACACAATCTCATCTCAATTTCGCTGAAGATAAAAAAACATATCAACAGACATATCAAGCGTTAAT
>JAYKJH010000023.1:0-58936 GCA_035285345.1 Nostocaceae cyanobacterium
ACATCACCAAGGCGATCGCATTCCCATCACATCAGCAAGCGCGATCGCTTCCCTACTGCATAAAGGCAGATCGCACTCCCATCACATCAGCAAGGCGATCGCTTCCCTACTATCCCCGGAAATCCCATCCCCAAAATTCCTGCAAATATCCCAGTCCTCAGCCCTCACCCCTGTCCCCTCTCCCAATGGGAGAGGGGTGCCCTTTAGGGCGGGGTGAGGGAAAATCACCCCTCAGCCTCTCGCAACTCCTCCAACTCCTCCGGTGTAAACGGATTAACCCCCGCCTTCAGTGCTTCTATCTAGCGCCAACAACTCTGGAGGCACATTCACCGCTTCATGCAGTCTTCTAGCATGTGCCCATTTGGTATGATTATCCCACTTAACTTCGCTGAGGTTGGCACCGATGAAGTTAGCACCGCTGAGGTTGGCACCCCTGAGGTCGGCATCGCTGAGGTCGGCATCCATGAGGTAGGAACGGTCGAGGAAGGCATCCCTGAGGTCGGCACCCCTGAGGTTGGCATCGATAAGTTCAGCACCCCTGAGGTCGGCATCGTTGAGGTCGGAACCCCTGAGGTCAATATGCCAGAGTTTGGCACCCCTGAGGTTGGCATCGATAAGTTCAGCACCCCTGAGGTCGGCATCGTTGAGGTCGGCACCCCTGAGGTCGGCATCGCTGAGGTTGGCACCCCTGAGGAAATCACCCAGAATTTGCCGATAAGCGTCAGCACCCAAGCACTGACTATAGCCAAAAATGCAAAGCAACCTTTCTCCGTCAAACTCCGCTGTCCCAGGCTGACCACAAGGATGAAAACTAATCCTATCCCTTAACGCATCATTCCCCTGCCCATACCTGTGCAACTCGAACAGCAAAATCATCACATTCAACCCCGTATACACATCCACCTGTCGCAACCCCAGGGGTTTGTCCCGGTCTGGTAATTGTTCCTGTAACTGCTTCATCTTCCACTGTGGTAGGTTTTCCACATTCTCTAGCGCTGCATCAATAAACTTACCCTCGCACCACCGCACATAGAAATGCTGCAAGCGTTCAAATAGTCTCACCCATGCTTCCGGGTTATGTTGTGGGATGGGCATCTTGCCCGTCCCTGATTTTGGGGTGCCTGTCCCTGATTTTGGGATGCCTGTTCCTGAGTTGGGGGTGCCCGTCCCTGAGTTGGGGGTGCCCGTCCCTGATTTTGGGATGCCTGTCCCTGATTTTGGGATGCCTGTCCCTGAGTTGGGGGTGCCTGTTCCTGAGTTGGGGGTGCCTGTCCCTGAGTTGGGGGCGGACAAGATGTCCACCCCACAAGAATCATCCCCCAGTTGTGCAACGCCAAACGTGGAATTCTCCACCATCAACCCCATCAAATATTCGACAATTTCCGGCGTTAAATTCCCATAACCCAACAAATCATAAATCTGCTTATCCATCACCTCCGTAGATACCCGATATTCCTGACGCTGACGCTTAGTTAGCTGCTCTGTCCAATCTTCAAAGCCTTGCGCTAGCCTTTCGGCAAACAGAAACTCCCCAAAACTCTTGTGGACAAACTCCACCGCACCGCCCTTATCCCCAGAGGCTGGTTTAATGTAAAATGCTGCCAAAAGGTTATTGAGCAACTTCTCTTGCTTTAAGCTTTCCGGTGTCTCCCTTCTCGCTTCCTTAATTAACTCTGCCGCTGGGTTCTTGTCATCCTTCAGTCGTGCTTCCAACATCGCTACCTTAGCCGACTCATTCCCCGACTGCACGACACACAAAGCCGCTTCCGTGAGAAAGTCGCGCAAATCATCGCATTCCAAACCCGCTAACCGCAGATTTTCATTATCCCGCTGTTTTTCCAGCACCCACTTGACTGACTCATCGTAAATACGGATTTTGGCTTGTATTCCCTTAGCATCAGCAAACATTTGGGCATTTAAATGACCTTCCCGGTGCATTCGTCCCAAAAGGTACAGCAGTAAAGGTTCCCGTGCGAGATTTTCTTTAACTTCCTGTGGACAAGACTGTAGAAACTGCTGAAAATCACTGCATTCCTGAGTACCAACTTTAACCGCCCATTTCTGCAACCAAGTTTCCCGCTGGGTGTCATCCATTGACTGGAGTTCCACCCGTTGCAAGCTTTTGGTTTGGGAAAGCAACCTTTCCACACCCTGCAGTGACAACGGACGACCTGTGACAATAAACCGATGGTGGCTATGCTTTTGAAACTGTTCTACCTGTTCGAGAAATTCCTTTAAACCGCCGCTACTTCTCCCTTCCAGCAACAACTCATCAAAACCATCAAGTAAAAACAGGAACCGGGTATTTTTATCCGTCAACCAGCCAGAATCATTGCTAACAAAATCAAAGCCTTCCAGATAGTTCCCCAGAGTGTCGGTGAGGTTATTATCCAAAACCCGTAAATCCCGCAAGCGAATCAAAATCGGCGTATAAGTTGGGTGCAACTCCCGACGCACCAAGTCCGCAAACATCCGACAAAAGACGCTCTTACCCCGTCCCGCTTCCCCTTGGATAAATAACACAGGCTTCTGTTTATCTTCATTCAGCCGAGTTTTCACCCATTCTTCAATCCCTACTGGCTGTGCGTCTCTAATTTTCTCCCCTTTATCATTCAACTGCTGGACTTGCAGAGGTACGTACAAATCCTTAAAGGTAATCTGAGTTTCGTCAAAAATATACTCGTCTGGCTTGGGTTTAATTTCCCGTTCGAGGTAATCATCAATACTGAGGTATTTCTCTAACTGTTCCTTCCCACCAGCGCTATACCATTGCACCAAGCGCTTTACGGACTCTCCCACCTCTACCAGCGCCGGAATTAAATAATCTTGCGTATTTATCGCTACTTTCTCGCTCAGTAATTTCGCTTCGGCTTCTGGTAAACCTGCAACTTGTAAGCGTTGCTGTAAAACGTTGTTAAACGCTGCTGCTAGTTGTGACTCGTGGAAATAAGCGATCGCAACTTTCGCATCTTGTTCATCAATTTCCAGTTCCCCCAACTTCTGAATCTCTAGCGCTAGAGGTTGAGAAACCACAGCTTGATTACCAAAGCGCTGTAATAACTGCGGATTGTCTTTGTTGAGAATTACTTGCAAGCATTCCAGGTAAGCGACCTGACTAACTAGCGCTACAGATTTTTCTAAACTCGGCTCTTTTTTGGTAACGTCAATAATCAGCTTGAGAATCGTAATTGCCACAGGTGCAAAGGGAATCACCGCTCCAGCAATTTGTCCCAAAGGAGCATTCAGCACATCCAACAGCGACGAAATTTCCTGGACGTAGGGCTTAAAGTCTTGCACCTTTGATTTTTGCTCATTCACCGCTTTTGCTAAGTCAAAGACGGCTTTAGCAGCCTCTGCACCCGTTTTTGTCACCTCCACCCCTTGTCCCCAGTTCAACTCCCGAATGTCGGTGTTTAAGAACTTCCAGAGTTTCGTCGCCATTATTTATATCTCCCAGCCCATATATTCCAGTGAATTTATACACAGGCTATGGTAGCTATTCTGGAAAATGACAGGGTTTTGTTTCGCGCACCAGTTAGTTAAAAGTAGGATGGGTTAGCTTTCTTCGTCTGGTCAATCTAGATTTTCACGTATATCTCAATCAGGACTTACGCAACGTACACGTATGTAGGGGTACTCTTAGTCTCGTGCCCCTATGAAAGAATAAATATTTCGATTTCGCCGTTTTTTTGCGTAAGTCCTGTCAATTTCTCGTTCCCAGGTTCAACCTGGGAACAAGATTTGGGAGGTTCTAGCTCCTGTGGTGCAAGATGTGAGCTACACAAACCGATGGGTAAACTCATACATCAAATCAATTCGTCCCTTCCGCAACATCGCTGGATCTAATCTTTCGGTTGTATTACAAGTCATCAACACCACCAAACTTTGCTGCTTTTGAATCCCCGCTTCATCAATCACACTTTGGTACAAAGTTCCATCCAGCAAGCTCAAAATATGCTCAGTTTTATTATTACCTTGAGCTACTTCATAGGCACGATTTTGGGCTAAGTTATCAGCCTCATTAATAATGATGCAAATTCGCTCTAAATAGGTAGGGGGGACAAAATTTTCAAAAGCATCATGATCCAAAATAAAGATTACATATCCTAGGGGAACAAGAATTTCTTTAGCCATAGCTTGTGTCCATACAGTTTTCCCCGTACCGGGTTCCCCGTGGACTAACACAGCTAACTGTTTGCGTGTGAGAATTTCCTGCTGTACTGTGTCACTAAAACTCTGAATATCCTTGGGAAAAGAGCGCAATTCAAATTGACTATTAACTTTACCTACACGGCTTTGATATCCACTAAGAATAACAGCTAAATCATAGGTAGCTTTGTTAATCAGTGGAGCGAGATTTTTTGCCATCAAACTATATCTCCGTCTTCCCCGGTCGTAGGGGTCAATTTGTAACCAAACTTCGTGTTTAGTCCAATAAGCGTAGACATTGTTGATAATATCGAGTCGTTCCCAATTCACAAACCGTTCGACGGGATAATAAAAATGTCTCTCCAAATAATACTGTGTAATCACATCCGGACGACCGATTATATCTAAAACCCGAAATAGGGTAATTTCTTGCAAGCGATGTAATACATAATCAATAGGAATACTATTGCGGTTGACATAGTGAACGATGGGGCTATCAGTACTTAAAACATCTTTATAGCGATAATCTGGTGACAATGGGTCTGGTGTAATATAATTCCAGAATTGTTCCATATCATAGCGCGTATTATCAGAAAAAACTCCTAATAAATTTGCCCACCATGCATGATTTACTCTCCCCAAAATATCAGCCACAGTACTTGCTAAATTGAGGGATTTTTGGGTTAATTCCTGGGAATCATTACAGATTAACTCCCAGAAAAAGCCCCCATCAAATTCCCGGTTAAAAGGACGCCAACCGCTGGCGAGTAAGCTTTGTTGCTTAGCATTGGCAGGAGAGCCGTTATGATTTTGAAAATAATCAAAGTCCATCATTTTAGTAGTGCAGCAGTAAGGTAATTAGTCTGTATAGATGCACGCGGTTTTGAGCCTTTTTTTTAATCATATAAACTTCAGAGGTGCGTGCAATTTTCTAAAGCGACAACATTTGTGACTCATCAAGGTAACATTGCTATTTTGTAACTGATTACCAGGCTGAAACTGGAAATGAATTTTTGCAGAGCTACTGTGTCGCGATTGTTTAATACCATTTCACCAAATTCCGGATACATCAAAATCCACGTAGGGGTAAGGCATTGCCTTACCCCTACCCAGCAATGCCTTACCCCTACAAGCGCCATTTGTATCATGATATAAGTGAAACGGTATAACAGGTGTGCGATATGTGAGCAACTTTATTCTTCCTCTCATACTAAGTATGTAAGCTTTGGCAGTCATAGCAGGGAAGTAATTTCATCTAAGTTAACAAATATAATCTGAAGTGGTCATAAATTTTATTACTAAACAGCAATTAGTCTTCATAATTTCTTCCTTTAACTTAAAGATTCATAAATTTTATATTTCTAATTTTATAGGAGGGTGGAAAAATTACCCTCACTACAACATGAGATTTTGAGTGAATTATGTCTCGGTTTCCGAGGCTATTTCACTTTGTTTTAATAGTTCCTCTAAGCGCTCTTTTGACCACAAATCACTAGGGTAAGAAAGTGCGACAATTTCTGATAGTTTTATCAGAAAAACTTTACGGTAATAATTTTCATCTTCTGGGTCGTCTGTATCTTCGGGAAGATACAAACTAAGTAGTTCCACAAATTCCCCATCCAGATGGACTGGTATACCGAAGAAAGCTGTTGAAGATACTTTCACCCATACTTCTATTCCTTGCTGGAGAGCTTCGTCTAAGCGCTTGTAGAGGATATTCTGCTTGCGTTTTTGTTTTCCCATCATTGCTCTCCTTATATTCTCACGAGGAATACTATATCCTCACCAGAACAAACTCATTCTTGTACTACAATATAGTACAAGAATGGTTTAAGTTAACAAAAGTCAACAAAAACGAATCTGTGTTGAATCCAGAGAAATAGAGAAATATGTAATAATTATCACAAAAGCTTCCGAAGGTCGGTGATTTGTGCAAATCCTGACATTATCGAGTTGTTAAAGAACTCGGAGAGCTAATATCTCACGAATGATGCACAGACTGCTGTAGTCGCTCTCAGGAAGGATTTAAACTAATGATTTTTTCAGATTTAAACTAAACTAGTCCAACAAAGAATATGCAATTATATTTAACATTTCTACGGCTTTGGGAGGATGGGGTACGGAAGGTTGTAGCAAAACCCGACGAGTGATAGATTCCCATGTTTGGCGTTTACTAGTGTAGAAAGTCAAATCCAGGAGCCAAGATGTAGTATAAGGATATAAAAATTGACTACGAACCTTAGCTTCTTCATTAATCACCCAGTTACAGGTTATCAGCAAGTCTTCGCCATCTCGATCGTACTTGGACAAAAATACCTGAAGCAGAAGAATAGCCATTGCATAGAATGGTTTTTCCTCATTTGTATCGGACACAGAAGGAAAACACCAAGATAAGAATGAAAGTGCTGCTTGTGCAACCTCATGACCAAGAGCCATAGCACTAGCAACAAGCTGTATTATCGTCTGATTTTCTCCCTCAATGTAACCTGCGTTCTCCGGTTCTGCGGCTGCACGTAAAAGCAACCCACAAACAAAAGCTCGCATCAAATGACCGCGAGTCCCCCGCATACTTGGCTTCCAAGAGGGGTCATCTGGTTCTGACCAGCGAATTAGCTCTAGCACTTCCCTGAGTAACCCTCCCACTGGGACAGGTAAGTTTTCCCCATCACGCACGTCTTGCAAGATTTGAAAGTTTTCTTCGACACCATAGTCGTAATCAGATTCAGCAATTTCTCGGAGCATGGAGCAATCGACTCGGCTTCGCAGACAGTCTAAAAGTGCTGTCTTTGAGGGCTGGAAGCGGCTGAGAATTTCTGCATCACCAGTAGCGTTAGAGCCGATTTTGCTTGCTATCATTAATTTTCCTTATCAAACAATTAATTCACTCCTACTTAATACTTCGGTACAGTTCAGGGAATTTCCGGAATCTGTACAGATTGATTGAACATCTTTATGTTGCCGTGGTACCCGGACTATTTTAGGACTTACGCACAAGTAACGGAAAAATCAACCTTACTAGAACACAGAGAACTTTGCGTAAGTCCTATATTTGCTGAATGCATTTCTTTTATAGCTTGCAGGAGCGTCGAGTCACCGTAACTACAGTTGGAAATCCTTATGCACTCAGCGCTGGAGTATCGGTGGTTTTCATTTTCTTTTTCATTCTCTTGCCTCTATGGGGCTTTATTTAACTAGTGTTTAATTAACAATAATTTTATTTTTGTCAGCTGACTGAGATTGTTGTCTCTAATTCAGCATTTCTATGACAACGCCAAAACAATCACAATAGTTGCTACCAGTAATTTATCGTACTTTTAACGATAATTATTATCACTACTTTTATGTTAATTGAGTTAAGACAACGGCAATTAATGTAAAATTTTCTGAAAAAAAGCAGTTAAAAATACTATTTCTAAAGCAGAGATTGTAAGATAATCTACTCAACAACATATTAAGCATCTGTTAGTATGAGTAATTTAGATTACAAAATCTTTGAATAAACTTAGTCAATTCTACATAATCTAACTAGTAAAGTCAGTCAAAATTTGAAATAACAACAAGGGATAGCATCACCATTGCCGTTAAATACCAAACTTGATTGTCTGTTTATCTAAACCAACCGCGTTAGCCTACTGGATTATTTATATCCATAACCTCAGATGAGGTGAGAAATGTTTCTGTTGGAGATATTAATTTTCCGACAGTTTTCTTGATACAAAAACCACCAATATCAATTACATAAGGCTATCAAATCTATGCACTGGACAGTAGCAACACCTTTTATTACAAAAACTCAAAAACCTGTTTGGCTGCTACCCTATGTTCCTGGGGAACGTCATAAGTTCCAGGTCATACCTCGTCCCGGAGAAATGGTGAATTGGCACCTACGTAAAAGTCCGGTTACTGAGAGAAAAGAATGGCAGGAATATTGGCAACAGAGTAAAGAAGCTCTCACACAAACCCAAGGTGGTGTCATCACTGCTCATCCACAGCTAGCAGCAACCGTTGGTTTGCAAAAGCTATACCGTGGTCGTCGCACTCCTGTAGTCTCTTGGTTTTTTAACACAGCTACATGCTACTCTGGGATGAAGCAGTTGTTAGCTAGCATGAGCTTGAACCAAATTAATAAACTTATTGTTCACAATAGCTGCGAGCGGGAACTTTATAGTAAGTGGTTGGGATTACCAATCGAAAGATTTGAGTTTGTACCGCTGCATATTGAACTAGAGGTAGAACCTTGTCCAGAAGAGTCAGAAAAACCCTACATTTTCGCCACAGGGTCTGGATTCCGTGACTACGCTACCCTGTTTAAAGCAGTGGAAAAACTTAATCTCCGCACTATTATCGTTCCTGGTAAGAATTCCCTCAAAGGGTTAGAAGTACCACCACAAGTAGAAACTATATATCAATTACCTAAAAACGAAATTCGCCGGTTGGTACAAAGAGCAAGGGTTAATGTTGTTCCCATGACCACCGAGGGAATAGTTGCTGGAACTGTCACCATTGCTGAAACTATGCGTTTGGGTCGGACAATGGTGATTACAAACCGCTCTGGTGTAGAGGATTATATCCAAGATGGTGTGACCGGGTTGATGGTCAAGCCTTTTTCTGTAGACGAAATGGTTGAGGCTATTGACCGTTTGTGGAATGACTCCCAACTACGCCAGAAGATGAATGAGCAGGCTGACAAGTTCGCTTTTAACAACTTTACGGTAGAAGCTGTTGGTGCTTCTATGGGTCGAATTTTGGATCAAGTCGCAGATGAGTTAGGGGTTTGCTAAGGGGGTATTTATAAACAATGGGTACACTAGGACTCGAACCTAGGACCGAGTGATTAAGAGTCACCTGCTCTACCAACTGAGCTATGTACCCAAGACAATTATTTGCTCAAGTTATATTTTAACCCAAGATGTTGCTGTGTAAACCCCCTTGTTTTTCGGTCAGGGTCAAACCTGGTATGGGGGTTGGGGGTATGAGTCTGGAACCTATGGGCGATACTGGATTTGAACCAGTGACCCCTTCCGTGTGAAGGAAGTGCGCTACCCCTGTGCTAATCGCCCTTAATCTGGCTATTGTAACATATGCAAATCTCAAAAATCAGTCAAGCAGAAGTGGTACTTGGCAAAACTGATTCTAATGGGTGCAATTTTGAGTAGAGATATTCCCTGAAACGTCTCTACTAATATGGGAGTTAATATTGAGAGGATGTCAGCCGTTTGTGCCACTTATTACCCCCTTGCTGAAGTCTCATCCATTGAAAAGCAACCAGATTTAACAGCAGACCTACAAAAAACAACAGCACCATCAAGGCTATCTGATACCAAACAATTGGTTGCACAAATAAATCTAGAATCACATGCAGCAAATTCAGGATACTATAAACAACCGTCAAGCCAAAATGGATGATTCTATAACGTGGGGAATCGGCAAAAGCTGTAGCTATTATTGCCAGCATTGGCAATACAAAAAAGCCTAGCATCAACCACATGATTCCAGAAATGTCAGCTAGGGATTCAGCTTTCTGAGATTCAGCAACGGGTAAATTGTGGAATAGGGGCATTAAACCTAGTTCTGTATGAAACAATGTCCCCAATAAAAATACTGTCCACAGGGCAATAATTTTTCCCCGATAATTGACTGCCATACTTCCTCCCTAGCTGTTTTAGAATTGCACCACTTTCAATTTAAGTGACAAATTTGAGAAACTTGTGAGGAGTTACCAGAAGTAAATCCACTCCGTCAGAATAAACAGACAAGTAATACCATGAAAATCACTGGAGTTCATCACGTCGCTATCATTTGCTCAGACTACGAACGCTCCAAGAAATTTTATGTAGAAATATTAGGCTTTAGTATCATTCAAGAAACATTTCGACCTGAAAGAAACTCATACAAATTAGATTTACAAGTCGCAGACGACCAAATTGAGTTATTTTCCTTCCCTAATCCTCCCCAAAGGGTTAGTAGACCAGAAGCTTGTGGCTTAAGACACCTAGCTTTTGTCGTTGCAGATATCGAGCAAACTGTACTCGACTTAAAATCCCAAGGTATAGTTGTGGAAAATATCAGAACCGATGACTTAACAGGTAAGAAATTTACCTTTTTCCCCGACCCTGATGGTTTACCATTAGAAATTTATGAACATTAGACCCTGAAAGCGGGAGTTTTAATCCCCTTGCGGGTACTCATCCCATAAACTAGTAATTTCTCGTAGACTCTGGTGATTACCATTACCCAAAATCAAATGATCCAGCAGGGGAATGCCTAAAATTTGCGCCCCAAGTAACAACTGGCGTGTTAAATCAATATCTTCCGGGCTGGGTTCCACACCACCAGAGGGGTGGTTATGTGCTACTATTAACCGCGTCGCTCCCTGACGAATTACCTCTCGGAAAATCTCGCGGGGAGGTGCTAGAGTTTCCGTTGCTGTCCCAATGGTGATAACTTGTGTACCCAGTAAGCGATTTTTGACATCTAGCAGTAGGACGGCAAACTTTTCTTGTGACTGCCACATTAGATGCTGGCTTAAAGCCGCTGCTGCGGCATCTGGACTTTCTACAGGGGTGCGTTCCAAGGGACGAGAATAAAAAGCCCGTTTACCCAATTCTACCGCTGCCATAATGGTAGTTGCTTTTGCCGGTCCAATACCATCAATTTGCATTAATTCGGGAGCAGTGACGTCCCGCAACACCGTCAATGGGTCGCGATCGTGTTTACCCAATTCGTGCAATAGATATTGTCCTAAACCAATAGCAGAAAGCTTTCCTGCACCTTGACCTGTGCCGAGGAGAATTGCAATTAACTCAGCAGTAGCTAAAATTTGCGGACCATAGGTTAATAATCGCTCACGGGGACGTTCATTCGTTGGTATATCGGCAATTCTCAGGCGATAGGTCATAGATACACTAGAGAAATACTTATGTCCTCTAGTTATGGCTTTTTGCGTCTACAAACTAACACCCCGTTGACAGAATCTTTAATTTTTCGGGAATAGGTAATGGATAATGGGTAATTCTCCGCCTCTAGAGATGTATTTGTGTCGCTTTTAGCATGTGGTAGGTAATCAGTAGCTGGGTTAAAGCTAGGGGATAACTTTGAATTGTCTCCCCGGTTGTTCCAGCCACTTTACCTAACTCAGGATTAGCTTCGCGATCGCAAACATTTTTTAGATAGGGCATATCAGAACAAATAATACGCTCTAATTCATTCACTTGTTGCTGTGTAGCGTGTCCGTCAACCTCCAAAACATCTACAGGTTTACCCATATCTCTATCCAACCCCAAGCGAATAGCTGACAAAGGATGGGCATTGTTTCTGTTGAGAATTTGCGGAAAATCCGGATGGGGAATAGTTGGACGCAGTACCAAGCGGACATTCAAATTCCCATTAGGTTGCTTCACATCGTCATCAGAGGGATAAAAACTCACGACTATATCAGACCATTGCCGTTGTGGACGAATGAATTGCTCTGAATCTGGTTCCCGCTTTTCTAATTCCGCAAGTACCTGTTCTACCGTGTAACCTCGCTTTTGGGTATCACGCTTGATTTTCCAATTAGCGCGGAGTTTTTCTGGTGGTGCAAGATAAACTCTGACGTCGTAGCATTCCCGCGCTCCACGGGTGGAATAACCGAGCAATCCTTCCACAATTACAAATTTACTCGGCTTGATGTACACTGGTGCCTCAAAAGTACCCGTTTTGTGGCTATAAACTGGCTTGAGAATTGGTTGTCCGGTGCGTAGCAGCGATAGGTGCTGCTGCATGATATCGATGTGGTTACAGTCGGGATGTAACGCTGTGATACCTATTTCGGATCGCTGCTTGCGGTCGTAGCGATGGTAATCATCTGTACAAATCACCGTGACATTTTCAGGTCCCAATACTTGAGCAATTCCCTTTGTCAAAGTTGTTTTACCAGCAGCGCTATCACCGACAATGCCCAGAATAATTGGACGGCTCATGATACCCCCCGAAACAATATAAATGATCTTGGTGAATAACATATAGGTTTACTAATTTTAAATAGTAATGACTATTAACTCAATCACAAAATTCTGTTGATCAGGAGATTTTGTTACCAATTCTTGACTGTCACCATTAACCTATGGTGTTTTTGTTAGTATGTAACAACTTAAATCGCTCTGTTATGAATTATTAAATTATGAATTATCTAATTTCAGCCAAATTTCTGATGAATTATTAAATGATAATAAACCGCCTAGGGTTTGTTTTCCCCATCCCTGGCGGTTAACAATCGCGTTTATCAAGCTGATATCAAGTTTATTCTAGCTTAGAGTTTGGGACAGAATGCTACAGCCTTCTGAGCATAATAGCAATCAAAATAGCCCACCGCCTCATCTCTAGACTCAAAACCGTGAACAATAGATAAAGGTTTATCGTCGGGATAGACTTCTTGCTTCCAAATTTTCAAGTAGTACCTGTTGTTATTATTCTCTTTACTTTGCCACAGTTCATAACTGAAATTACCACCAGAACCATTAGTTATTAAAGAATCAGCAATAGCAGTATTTGATATGGCTAGTATAGCTACTGTGGTCAACAGGGCACTCGTAATTTTTCGGAAAAACATTGATTTTTAGTGATGCAACAACCTACAAAAATAGAAATATCCTTTTTAATTGCTACAAATATACAAGATATATCTAAAAAATAATGAAGAACTAATAAAGTTTAGATAAAGATTTCAAGTCAAGCACCGAGATTATACTGATAGTCATAAGCTGCATAGACTGGATTACAAATTGAAAATGGCTAATAGCCATTAGCGATTAGCCATTAGCAGTCATCACAAGATAACTAGCGATTGGGGTTATTTCAAAATTACAAACTGCATTGGTTCCAAATCCAACTGGACAAATAATGTAGGATTATTTGAGTCTGGATGTGCTTGGATGGTAACTGTGCCATCTTTACCGTAGAGATATTTCATTGTTTTCCCACTTTTTTGGATGCTACTATCGACAATCACAAAATCACTACGCTTGTGTTCCGTTGAAGTATTGTAAGCAATTAAAATCTCTTCCCCACCTAAAATCCGGGAAAAAGCTAAAGTGCAGGGATGACCTTGAGGTAAGCCAAAATCATAACCATTGCCAGAAATTTCCCGGAAGTACATCCGCCCAAAACGTAGGGGTTCGTAGCTTTGATTAATCTTGGCTATTTTGGCTATTTCTTGATAAATCTTGCAGTGTTGATTGAGATAATTTGTGAAAGAATCATGGAGGTCAAACATTGCTTCGCGGATATATTCATCGCCATTTCCTTGACCATAAAATCCTTGTTCTGTACCGTAATAAATGCAAGGCGTACCGATAGCACAAAGTAAATAACCAATGCCAGCAATTACCTGTTCATCCGGTGTGTCAGCAGCATATCTCCGCTTATAATCTTGCCCAATTTGGTCATGGTTATCTAGGAATGTAACCAGGTAACGTCCCAATTCCCCCCGTGATAAAGCATGATAGCGCAGCGCTTCGTAGCGATTAATTAAAGCACTGGGAGGTGTCATACCTTTGATGACACCTGGTAAAGACCAATAAAGGGGAAAATCTAATACAGAATTCAATCCAAAATAGATGGTTTTGCTATCTACTTGGGTAGGAGTATTTGGACCTGTATAGCGGTTAATTGCATCATCACCACCGACCAGTTCTCCAAACAAGAAAAACTGGCGTTTACCCAAGCGATAAGCATATTCGCGAATTTCGGAACAAAAGCGAGCAATTGCCAGTTCACCCATGTGTTTGACTGCATCCATACGGAAACCGTCGATATCGGTTTCCCGCATCCAATAACAATGGGTTTTAATCATAATATCCTGAAGAATTAATCCAGGGGGATTGTCATCATTATTAAAACCTTTGAGAGTGAAGAAATCACCATGCTGAGTTTCCGGATAAGCATCCCAGTTGTTAATTTGTCCCCGGCGATGATAGAACTCTGGGTTTCGCAATTCTACAGGAATTGGTCTATCTTCTTGACGCCATTTACCAAAGGGGAATTGAATATCGTTGTAATAAAAATATGGGTCATCATTAGGATAAGCCCAAATGTCTCCTGAGTGGTTAGCGACCACATCAAGAAATACTCTCATTCCCCGGTGGTGGGCTGCATCAACTAGATTAATTAAATCTTCTTTAGTGCCAAACCGGGGGTCAATATCAAGATAGTTTTGAATGGAATAGCCGTGGTATTTGTCTGGTGTATTGTTATTTTCAAAGATGGGACTCAGCCAAATAGCAGTGCAACCCAAATTTTGAATGTAATCTAAGTGGTTCCAAATACCTTTGAGAGTACCACCGCAGAATTTTCGCAATTGTTCTGACGTACCACTACCCTGGGATCTGTCAGATATTTTTACTGATTGGCGCGTTAGGTCATCATGAAAGCGATCCACCATGAGAAAATAAATGAACTCCTCTCGCCACTCGCGATCGCAGTTCCAATATTTTTTCCCTGGTATTGGTGAAAAGTCGATTTCTGCAATTGATTTTGGACTGGTCATATTAAACTAAACTCGCTGTTATTGATAATCTAGAGTTGACAAGATTTTCGAGAAGTTTATCAGTCAGAAATGTCCACATATCTTAGAGACGCGCTTGTTTTGCAGCGACTGTACAGCTAAACAAACCACGTCAGCACTCCCCAAGAACGCGGTAGTAACCCTCACTTGCGTGTAGCGCTGTAGTCCGTACTTGATAATTAATAA
The DNA here is from genome assembly GCA_035285345.1 of Nostocaceae cyanobacterium. Taxonomy (GTDB): domain Bacteria; phylum Cyanobacteriota; class Cyanobacteriia; order Cyanobacteriales; family Nostocaceae; genus JAYKJH01. Next base: position 14,879 of record JAYKJH010000023.1, read on the forward strand.
GTGTTTGTTCTCCAACAAGATGCACTTCCCTTAATCTCCTGAACAACCTCTGATGTATACCGTTCACAGGCATAACTTTCCAGATGATTTTTGCCCTGGTTGCTAGATGTTATGGAAAAATACCCTCTTGGGGTGATACCCAGTCACGTTGTTCTCAGGTCTGGAACCGTCCGCGTCAACTTGAGCCACTTCCCTGACTACAAGTCGGGAGATTCAGACAAATTTGAGGCGATAATTCCTGGGAAGCAGATTTTTACTCGGAAAGACCCAACTCCATCCACAATCGGATAAAGATTCGTGCAGATAAGGACATTATCGACTCAAAATCCCACAATATCTGCTTATCAGCTAAATACATATTTATCACTAATTGTCAACCGTATCAAAATTTCTAGGAAATGTTTATCTTAAGTTGGCAATTTTTGCGGTGATTTTGCAGCGAAATCACAACGTAATTTCAAGGGTTTCAGCCGCATGAATAAAACTAGTCACACCTCTCCACCAGTCTTTATCTACTGCAGGCTGAAAGTACTGCTACTATGTAGTGCAAGATTTAGTATGTCATGTTTTTTTAACAATATTACGGTTTTATTCTTTGAATATTTTAATTAATTAATGTATTTAATATTATCTTTGCTTATAAATATGCCCAAATACAGGCGATCGCACCCTCAACTATGAGTACATTTACTAATAAAATTAAAAATCATTATGAGTACGACTTAGGAAGACAAATCCACATCTTCTGAGGGAATACTATTAAATTCAACAATTGCTAAATCAGGTTCTGGTTTTGAACTGGTGTCAGGTATTGTAATCGGCTGGAATTTTAGCGGAATTGCAGGTGCAAATAGTGTAATTTTTATGGAGAATAGGGGACTCGAACCCCTCACCCCTGCGGTGCGATCGCAGTACTCTACCAACTGAGCTAATTCCCCAAGAAAAGTTTGGATTTTAGGTTTGGGACTTGCGATTAGGTGAACTAACCTGACAATCTCAAACTATTTTACCCAGCATTTGTGATTTTAACACTCTCAGGCTTTGCTCTGGGGGACTTTCTGGGCAAACAATTGTTGTACCCTATCGAGTTCCAAGTCGTTAAGATAGTCTACAACCCAGTTTGCTTGACGCTGAAGCATGTGCAAGGGGTAGGTGTGGGCGACACCAACTACTTGTATTCCGGCGCGTTTTGCGGCTTGAATGCCAGCGGGAGTGTCTTCTATTGCTAAACACTCAGCCGGGTTGAGATCCAACTCTGGGTATAGCTGATTCAGGCGTTCCACCGCTAGGAGATAACCATCAGGTTCGGGTTTGCTGGTGCTGATGTCATCCCCCCCGACAATCACACAGAAGTATGGCGCTAGGTTAGTACGAGTTAATACCAGTTCTATTTCTTGACGGATGGCACCGCTGACTACCGCTAGTTTTAAATGCTGAGCGCATATCTGAGAGATTAATTCCTCTAAACCAGGGAACAAAGGCAGTTCTTCTATCGCTTCCAGTTGCAATGTATATGCTTTTGCCTTCCGGTCAATTAACTGGGTTAAATAGGTTTCATTCACAACTCGACCGCGATGATTGAGTATATCCCGCAGACAAGCGCGATCGCTACGTCCCAGACAAAATCGCTGAAACTCACCCCGTTGAGGACGGAGATTTTCGGCAAGTAAAATCTCTTCAATCAGTTTCTCGTGAACTGGCTCATCATTAATGATGACACCATTGAAATCAAATAAAACCGCCTTCAAAATCATGCCTATACTGATGTGCCCAAAGCTGGAATACCCTCCCAATTATCATCTGTTAAGGTGCTACCAGAATAGTCTTTGACAGGGGACTTGTGCGGAATTGGTGTCAAACCCTGGTTGAGAGTCAAGGGGCATTGTATCCACAGCTTATCATGCCCAAATCTTTACTATTTGCCACCTTGGCAATCTGGAATCTTTTGTATTATATATGTAGTACAGTAAAAAGAATAATTTAAATATCAAACCTGATATGCCTTACGAAAACTTAGAACTGTCTACACCAGCACCTGTACTGTCTTGGGCAAATCACCCTTTGGGGTCACAGGAAACCAAGATGGCGAAAAACGTGGCTTCACTGCCATTTGTATTTAAGCACGTTGCTCTAATGCCAGATGTTCACTTGGGTAAAGGGGCACTTGTTGGGTCAGTAATTGCAACTAAACAAGCGATTATACCTGCGGCTGTGGGTGTGGATATTGGTTGTGGCATGATGGCAATGAAAATGCCCTTCGCAGCCGAAAAACTGGAAGGTAAGCTGAAAAAAATCCGCCTGGATATTGAAGCAGCAATCCCTACAGGCTTCAACGATAACAAAGACGTTGAGAAAATTGTTACCAACTGGCAAGGGTGGCGGGATTTTAACAACTTGCATAAAGGTGTGCAAGACTTGCAAAACAAGGCGATGAAGCAACTGGGTTCTCTGGGTGGGGGAAATCATTTTATAGAAGTATGTCTCGATACAGAGAACCAAGTATGGCTGATGCTGCATTCTGGTTCCCGCAACATCGGCAATATGCTAGCGAAGTACCATATCGACACAGCGAAGGAATTAGCGAAGATGGCAGGTAATAAACTACCTGACCCTGATTTAGCTCATTTTGTCGCTGGTACGCCGGAATTTACGGCTTATTGGCACGATTTGCAATGGTCACAGGAATATGCGCGTGTCAACCGTGAGGTAATGATGGCGCGGTTCAAGCGTATTGTTGAGAAGCATGTAACTGGTGGGAAGGCTACTAAGCCTTTAATTGAGGTGAATTGTCATCACAATTACGCTGAGAAGGAAGTGCATTTTGGTGAGGAAGTGTTTGTAACTCGTAAAGGTGCAGTTCGGGCTGAGAAAGAAGATTATGGCATTATTCCTGGTTCAATGGGAGCAAAATCTTTCATTGTTAAGGGAAAAGGTTGTGCTAATAGCTTCTGTTCTTGCTCTCATGGTGCAGGAAGATTGCTATCACGAAATAAAGCGAAGAATACCTATACGCTTGATGATTTGATTAAGCAAACTCAGGGTGTGGAATGTCGTAAAGATGAGGGTGTTTTGGATGAAATTCCTAGTGCTTATAAACCGATAGATGAGGTAATGAATAATCAGTCCGATTTGGTTGAAGTTGTGGCGACTTTGAAGCAGGTTGTTTGTGTGAAGGGGTAATTTTTGGGTGGGTAATCCCCACCTTTTAACCGCCAAGATGCCAAGGAAATCAAGGGAGAGGTGGAAGAGATGGTAGAGTATAAGATTAGAGAAGTTAATGAGGATGATGTGCCATTTTTGTGGGATATGTTATATGAGATTTGTCATACACATTGGTTACGGGATGGGAAAGAACCTCCTGCTAGAGAAATTTTACAAAAGCCTGAGTTAGCAAAGTATGTTCAGGGTTGGGGACGTTTAGGTGATAAGGGATTTATTGCCATAAATACAGAGAATCAAACATCTATAGGTGCAGCATGGTATCGTCTTTATCCGGAAAATGACAAAGCTTATGGTTATGTAGATGATGCGACTCCTGAAATATCAATTGCTGTTGTTTCACGATATGTAAACAAAGGGATAGGAAGGTCTTTATTAGTTACTTTGCGGTCGCAAGCTAGGTTAGATGGCTATCAGCAAATTTCTTTAAGTGTTGACCCGAATAATCCTCCGGCTTTTCATTTATATAACAAACTAGGATTTGAAAAGGTGGGAATGTTTCAAACTAGTTGGATTATGAAAAAAGTTTTGATTTGAGGCGATGTTGCAGTAATTGCTGCTTTGATGATGGGAAGGGAAAAAAGGAGGCTATCACATATATGCTAGAAAATTCAGATATTAACCAGTACAAACAGCAACTACTTGCTGACTTTAATTTTCGTACTAACTACGACCAAGGTAAATTTTACTCTCCTGTAGCTCAATGCTTGATTTCCTGTGCTAATTTACAAACTAGACAAAAAATATTAGATGTGGCAACTGGTACTGGTTTAGTTGCTTTTGCGGCTGCTCAAATTGTCGGTGACTCAGGTAAAGTAATTGCGGTTGATATTTCCCCCGGAATGCTCAGTCAAGCCAGAGAAAAACTTGCAGCTTCAGGTTTACAAAATCTGGCATTTCTGGAAGCAGATGCAGAACATATTCACTTAGTGGAAAGCAGTTTTGATAGAATATTATGCTCGTTAGCCATTTGTTATTTAACTGATATTTCTGGAGCTTTAAAACAGTGGTATTTTTGGTTAACCCCAGGTGGTATGGTGGCGTTTAATGCTTGGGATGAAAATGCTTTTATTCCTTCTGTTTTGTTTAGGGAAGTAGCCGCTAACTACGGAATAACAGTTCCTAATCCCAACGCAACACTAGGAACTCACAAGAGGTGTGAAAAGCTATTGCAAGCGGAGGGTTTTACAGATATTCAAATCCAAAATCAGCAGTTTGGTTGGTATTTCATACCAGATGTTAACTACGCTGAAGAATTATGGAAGATAAACTCAAGAAATGTTTTCGGATATCAAGTATTGCAGCTATCACCAGAAAAGTTAGAAGAATGTAAGGCGGAATATATAGCAGCAATTCAAGCTCTACCCAAGACAGAACAAGGGGTATGGTGTGATGCGTTGGCATTTTTTATAACTGCAAAGCGAAGAGAAAATTAAATCTTAAATTTTAAATTATAAGTTTCATCTTCTATAGATTAGGGTTAAAACAAATCATCAGGTGCGTTAACGCAAATCTAACGCATCCTTGTTCGTAGCAGCCTATCTAATTCCAATCAGAAGCGCTATAATCACACGCGGCTGAACTTTGGTTAGGTCGAACAGGCAGGATAAAAGGTGACAATCGAAATCTATGTCAGCACAGATGTCGAAGTGGATGGTCCTATCCCCGGACCCCACTCTATGCTTAGTATTGGCTCGGCAGCATATACCGCAGACAAACAATTGCTTGCAACCTTTACGGCAAATTTGGAAACCTTACCAGGGGCACAAGGACATCCCAAAACCATGAAATGGTGGTCAGAACAGCCAGCAGCTTGGTCAGCCTGTCGGGTCAACCCACAGCCCCCAGCGCAGGTGATGGAAGAATACCACACTTGGGTAAAGGCATTACCAGGTAAACCAGTGTTCGTTGCCTATCCAGCCGTCTTTGATTTTATGTTTGTTTACTGGTACTTGATGACCTTTGTGGGCGATAGTCCATTTAAACACTCGGCACTGGATATCCGCTCCTATGCGATGGCATTCCTGAAACGAAACTATAGCGAATCGGGGCAGAAAAATCTACCAGTTGCGTGGTTGGAAGACCTTCCCTTAACACACATAGCTCTGGATGATGCTATTCAGCAGGGGACGTTGTTTTGCAATCTGTTGCAAGCGAATTTACAGAGTTAATAGTCTTATTAGAATTTTGTAGGGTGGACAGTTCCCACCGTTCGCTCAAAACCTGATGTTTACCTGTTTAGGAACTGCCGACCCTAAGCGATCGCATCAACCCTTGGCGACTTCCAGATAAGACTGAATCGCAGGTAGTGCTGTCATCTTTTCGTAGAAGAAATTATTAACAATTTTCATCACCTCCGCTTGCGCTGCTTCCACCTGGGGATTCATGGAGACACCAGCCTCTTGGCGGCTCAAGATGCGGGATAAGCGCAGCAGATGGCGCACAATCTCCAATTCCTCTTCCCCTTCCAAGACCTTGATTACCGACATGATCAGTTCGTCAGTCTGATCGAGAATGCTCTCGATATCAAACACAGTGCTTTTTTCAGTGGCTTCTTGGACTGTTCGCACCAGAGCGTTGACTTGATAAAGCAACGCAGCCGGTTCATCGAATAGCTCGCGCAGAAATGCGGCTTCTTCATATTGTCCATTCAGTCGAAAGATATTGTACAGCCGTTTAGCTGCCTTGCCATAGTTAGGGTTATCGGGCTTGAGACATTTTTTCACTTCCTTTTGCAACTGTGTCACATAATCATCCATGACATCGGTGGAGACTTGCTTCACCAGTTTGGCAAAGATGGGAGCAGATTCAGCATCCAGGTAAACCTCTTGGAAGTAGCCGTCGAGATAACCATCTAGAGGAGTGATGGTGCCATCAGGAGCTTCCCATGTGACATCCAGCATATTGCTAGCATTTGTCAATTGACCGCGTAGCTTATCGGCGATCACCCAGTCTAACTTGCACCAACCTGGATCATCGGCTACGGAGTCCCACGTGATGACCACAGGATTTCCCTTGGGGTCAGTTACCTCGATTTGTCCAGCGACAATATCTTTAGGTTCCCAGCTAATCGGTGAACCTTTGCGTCGGATTTGCTCCTCACGGATGACCTCCTGGGGATAGCTGCCGAACTTCAGTTCAATTAACTGGTAATTGGGACCAGACATGCTGTTGAGCGCCTTGGAGCGCATAATCCGGGCAAGAATCTGGCAGGCTTCAGCACGGCTGGGTGCAATGATATTCACCCGCTCGAAATAGTCGCAGTCGCCTGGGAAAGTTTGAATCTTGGATTGAGCCGCTGACCCAGAGAGCGCCAACGCGGTTTCCACCTCACCGGGAATGTCTTCAAATTCTACAATTTTACCGATGGCGCGAAACCGTGCTAGGTCTTTCGGATCGAAATCCAACATCGTGACTTTGTGACCAAAAACACCTGTTTCTTGATCGACAGTAATATCACTGTCCCCTGTCGCTTCGGTGATAGACTTCATCCAGCGTGCTAATTCTTCCTCATTGAGTTGAACCCCCAAGCGGTTGGCGGATTCAATGACTCGCTGACGCGCATCTGCATTTTGATCTGGTGTTGTTGTCATGTTTTTATCTCCTTGGGTTCGATTGTGTACATCAAAAGGAGTGTGTCTTTTCAAACATCCTCTCCAGGCTGTTTAATTAATTGGTAAAAACAAATACTAGATTCCCTTCTTAAACTCTAGCCAGAACAAGGGCTTGAGCCTTGATTTTCTCACTGAATAGGTACAATCATTTTTTTGTGAAAGTTCGGGAATTGACTACTAAATATTTTCGCTACTCACTTTATAATGGTTGTCAAATAAATGTGTTTTATTTTACTTTTTTTTAATCTAGTCTATGTGGAAACTTATGCTAATAAAGCAATGGGAGTTTCCGACGGCAAAGCTTACCTATACAAATGTTTTTGAAGTTACTTTTAGTATTTATATTTTTGTATACCCAGGGTGGGGAATACCCACCCGACAAATTACACTAAAGCACCACCACAACTAGAACCACATCCCGCAGTGCAACCATAGCAATAAGCTGCAGTTTGTACCTCATCAATCAAATCTAAACTGTGAGCTTCTAACAACTTACTAACAGTTAAAATTTCCCCCTCACGAGTTTTCGCTGGTAAATTCATCATCTGGTTAAAGTCGCAGTCATACACATTACCCAGATAATCAATAGAAAGCTCATCTCGACACATCAAATGCTCTACAGTAGTGGGATTGAAATTAGCCTCTAAAAATTGTAAATAAGGCGCGTAAAGTTTGGTGCGTTCTAAATGAAACTTGGTTCTCCCTACGGGTAAGTTGGTGATGGTGAATAGGTTGTTAAACACAATATTAAAATGTTCTTGCAAGAACATTTTGTAATCCCGTTCTAGCTTACCCTGCTCTGGAGTTAAGGAAAATTTATCACTAATAGGAAGTTGGGGGTTATACACCAAATCCAGAATTAAATTAGGGTCTTGAGCATATCCCAATTCATTGAGCGATCGCAACGCTTTAATTGATTCCTGAAATACACCATGACCGCGCATTTTATCAACATTATCTTGTAGATAGCAAGGTAGAGATGCGACCAATCTAACTTGATGTTGAGCAAAATATTCTGGTAAATCACCAAAGCCATCTTCAAAATAAATTGTCAAATTTGAACGGACAATAACCTGTTTACCATTTTTCTTTGCTGCTTCTACGAGTGGTTTAAAACCATAGTTCATTTCCGGGGCACCACCAGTCAAATCTACAATTTTAATTTCCGGAAATCTGTGAATTAATTCAATCAGTTGCTCACAAATTTCTGGCGTCATTTCTTCTGTTCTTTTAGGACTTGCTTCCACATGACAGTGATTGCAGGAAAGATTACACCGCTTACCCAGATTTATTTGCAGAACAGTAATTTGCTTTTTGGTTAAAGGAGCGGTGAGTTTATCCTTAAAAGGGGTAAATGCTGTCTCTATCATTGTATTTTTTCCTCAAATATAGCGCTTCCCAGATTCGCTCCTGTATGGCAAGAAAGAATTTACCGCCGATAGAAGAGGATGAACACAGATTAACGCCGATAACTTTGTACCTCAGTAGACTAATAAACGCAACTAACTACTGTACATTACCAGGCTGAAAAAATCTTCACTTAACAGGACTTTTCCAGAGTTATCGTTCCCCGGTTCAAGCAGGGAAAGACAACCGAGAGGTTATACCTCCCGTGGGGGAAGATTTTAGCTATGTTAAATTTCCCATTTAACTAACAACAACCACCACCGTCATAATGCCATGTAGAATCAGTAATCATGATTTCTTCTGGCATTAATACAGCAAGTTTAGCAGCAGTTTTATCACACACGGCTAAGGGAATACCGCGCTGCATTATATGTCCAGCATTATCATCAAAATAGTCTTGTAAACCAGCATAAATGGCTGTTTTTCCCGTAAAAATACAAGCCCCATCTGAGGGTATAGGCACCTTAAAAGATACAGAATCAAGACTTTCCAGCAGCAGATTTGATTCCAGTTTATAAGTCTGAGCATCGAGCAATCGATAGGGACGACGAGTCCGAATTTCTACTTGTCCAAAACCCACATCAATTATACTTTGAATATACTCTTCATAGGTAAGGGCACCTGATAAACACATAGCGCGTAACCGCTCATCTTGTTGTAAATGCTCTGGAATCGGACGAGTTGCAATTGGGTCACTCATTTGCAAACGTCCACCTGGTTTTAACACCCGATATGCTTCTTTTAAAGCACGGGTTAAATCATCTGGTTCAAAGATGTTAAATAAGCAATTTTGTGCTATGACATCAACGGATGCATCGGGAACAGGTAAATTAAAAGCATCGCCTTCACGAATTTCCACAAAGCTGGTGTCAAACCAAGGATTTTCCACAGCAGCAATTTCTAAGTTATGTACAGCAGCTTCGCGCATAGTTGCAACGGGGTCAACCGCTATTACCCCAGCTTTATGGCGGGAAAAATAAGCAAATTGTAAAGCTTCTAAACCACCACCAACACCGACATATAAAACTGTAGGTTGATTGCTAAGTTCTGCAGGATGAACAGTAGTCCCACATCCATAATTCATTTCCTGCATTTGTCGGGGAATTTTTAATCCGGGTAGTTGCAGGGGTGTGCTTTGGACGCAACACAGTCCCACTTCTGGTGTTTGAGCGACTTCGCTGTAAAATTGTGCTGCTGCTTCCAAATAAGTCATGATACTCCTCAAATTGTGTGTGGTTTCCCGTTCAGGGGATTAAGCTTTTTTAGTTTGTCGCCTTATGTTGACTTTATCCATACCTAGAAAATGAAATCTCAGTTCCATTAGATTTCTCTGAGATTTAGCTGAGTGTGGCATGAAAAAGACTTGTTGCATAATTCATCTTGATATATTGTCAGCCTTGTTCTTTGCGTATGCAGCGTATGCAACGTGAGACTTTCATTCACAATAACGTCAGAACTGGTGGAATATATTTGTCTGATAATTACTTTGTACCCCCAAAAGGAACCGCCCGAACAGTAGTCCGGGCGGAGTGTGGTGTGAGGAGTGAACGGAAACATGCGTCTCCGCTTCTTCTATTGTAGGCGACTAGTTTAAATTTTCCAGCAATTCCTTCCGGAACCTGAAAAAATATCGGAAAAAAGTTTTCCTGTATAGCTGAGTAGAAAAACTGCAACAGTCTTAAGTCCACCAGTCCTGAGTAGGAATAGGTTACGATTAGCAGTTTTTCATGTCCTGATGTACCCGCTTTATCGCCGCTACTTACCCATACCTAACTGCTGAGCTTTTTGGTAAACCTTACCTTCTGTTAATAAAGATGGAGCAATTACAACTTCAATTTGTTGCATTTCTTTAATATTTTTGGCTCCCAAAGTACCCATACTTGTCTTCAGCGCTCCTAAAAAATTATGGGTGCCATCGTCAAGTTGTGCAGGACCGCGAAGAATTTGCTCTAGTGTACCTGTCGTTCCTACACGAATCCGAGTACCACGGGGCAAAACTGGACTGGGTGTCGCCATACCCCAGTGATAACCCCTTCCCGGTGCTTCCGCAGCTCTAGCAAAGGGGGAACCAATCATCACACCATCAGCACCACAAGCAATACATTTACAAATGTCCCCACCTGTGATTAGACCACCATCGGCAATCACAGGTACGTATTTGCCAGTCTCCTGGTAATAATCATCGCGAGCAGCTGCACAGTCAGCTACCGCTGTTGCTTGGGGTACACCCACACCCAGTACCCCACGGGAGGTACAAGCTGCACCCGGTCCAATACCCACTAACACTGCAGCCGCTCCAGCTTTGATTAAATTCAGAGTCACTTCATAGGTTACGCAATTTCCCAACACCACAGGTATCGGCATTTCCTGGCAAAATCTCGCCAAATCTAAAGGTGTGACTGATTCTGGGGACAAATGTGCCGTGGAAACCACTGTCGCTTGGATGAAGAATAAATCTGCTCCAGCTTTGGCGACAACTTCACCAAATTTGCTAGCTCCAATGGGAGTCGCACTAACCGCAGCAATCCCTCCTTTAGCTTTAATCTGCTGAATCCGTTTGGCAATTAATTCTGGCTTGATTGGTTCAGCATACAATTCCTGCATCAAGGGAACAAACTCTTCTTTGCCCACAGAAGCAATACGGTCTAAAATTGGCTCTGGATCTTCATAGCGAGTTTGGATACCCTCTAAGTTCAGAACACCCAATGCTCCTAACTCAGATAAACGTACCGCCATGCCAACATCGACAACTCCATCCATAGCACTGGCAATAATTGGAATTTCACGCTCAATATTACCAATCCGCCAGCTAGTATCAGCTAAGCTTGGATCTAAGGTTCTCCTACCGGGAACTAATGCAATTTCATCTATTCCGTAAGCACGACGGGCTGTTTTTCCTCGACCAATTTGAATGTCCACGTTTTTACTGTTCCCAAAACTATTTAAGCTAGAGTATCAAAATTACAGCCAAATTGGCGCGGTTTTTTTTAAACAAACTACCAAGTTACCTAGATGCGACAGATACTTGCACGCAAAGGGGTAAAACCCTCAATAGTTCCTCCATAATAGAGGATTAGCAATGCTAGCCTTTGAGTTGACAATCATAACTTACGCAGGCTATTCGCTAAATCGAGTTTTTTTTCCAACATCAATTACGCTCACGACCTATTTCAGTTGAAAAATATAGGTCATACGTAATTTAGCTTTCTTATAGTATTTCTTGCTACGAATTATTGCCACTCTCCTGTGGCAAGCTCTATTGGGACAGCCCAATTTTTTCACCCGCTCTGGTTGCCAGATATTCTTCCACAGTGATTTGGTAAAAAAATCAGTATATATAATTTATTTAATACAAAATAAGTAAGTGATAATCATGAAAATATTAAATCTACTGATTAGTATAAAGCTTAAATAGTAAGTGATATCTGGTGATTGATAGGGAAAAATCCAAAGATATTGGTAATATTTATGGCAAAGCATCGAAAATCTAGTTCACAAAAATTACCCTTTCAATTCCCCTGTCTTATTTAAAATTTAATCTGTGAGGAAAATGCACAACTTTGGTAGGAATCATCAGTGTCTACCAAAGAGGGGGCATGAATTATGATTATAGAGACTGTAGCTTATGCAGCACCGCTCATGCCTTTGCATCAGCGAGACTGGGACGCTTTAGAAGCAATTTTTCAAAATCTGGATGACGAGCAACTCGAACAAGTAGAGGCAACTCCCATCTACCAAATTGTTCCTCCTCTGGACTCTTGGGAAGAAATTGGTCTACAGATGTAGGACTGAGCATTGGACATTGGGCATTGGGCATTGGGCATCGGGCATTGGGCATTGGGCATTGGGCATTGGGCATGGGGAACTTCAGACTAATGGCTAATGACTAATGACTAATGATTAGCTACTATTGTTACCATAATTTTCAGATTCGACGGTCTGAGCCTTGATCCAATCTGAAACCCTAGAACTATTAGAATGGCCTCGTCTGTGCCAGCACCTTTCTACCTTTGCCGCTACTAAGTTAGGGGCAATAGCCGCACGTCAGTTAACGATACCTGACTCCCAGGCACAGAGCGAACAACTGTTAGTACAAACAAAAGAAGTATACGAACTGGAAAGTCGCCTGACAAATGGACTGTCGTTTGAGGGGATTCAAGATATTGGTGATTCCCTAGAACGAGCAGGACTCCAGGGAATTTTGTCTGGAGATGAATTGTTAGCGATCGCGACGACTTTGGCGGGGACAAGAAATTTACGCCGTGTCATCGACAACCAGCCAGATTTACCAATTCTCACAGATTTGGTGGCTGAATTGCGGACTTACCCAGAATTAGAGCAGGAAATCCACCACTGTATTGACGACCGGGGACAGGTAACAGATAGAGCCAGTCCGAAACTGGGGGAAATCCGTAATTCCCTCCGCCAAGTCCGCAGCCAAATCATCGAAAAGCTGCAAAGAATTGTGCAGGTGAAATCCAATGCTGTCCAAGAGCAACTGATTACCCAACGGGGCGATCGCTTTGTGATTCCCGTCAAATCAACCCATAAAGATGCCATCCCCGGTATTGTTCACGATACATCCACCAGTGGGGCGACGCTGTACGTGGAACCTAACTCCATTGTCCCCCAAGGCAACCAACTGCGGCAGTTAGTTAAACGCGAACAAGTAGAAGAAGAAACAATTCGCCGCAACTTGACGGAAAAAGTAGCAGCAGTCCAGCCAGATTTAGAAAGGTTATTAGCAATTGCTACCACTTTGGATCTAGCTTGTGCCAGGTCTCGTTATAGTTTCTGGCTCAAAGCCAATCCGCCGCGATTTATTAACCGGGAAGATAATGAAACTATCACCTTGCGGCAGTTAAGCCATCCCCTGTTGCTATGGCAGCATCACCACGAACAAGGTTATCCAGTCATTCCCGTTGATTTAATTGTCAACCCCCAAATCCGGGTAGTGACAATTACCGGACCCAATACTGGCGGTAAAACTGTCACCCTGAAAACCCTAGGTTTGGCAGTCATCATGGCAAAGGTGGGTTTATTCGTACCCGCTCGCGAACCCGTAGAAATTCCCTGGTTTAGCCAGGTATTAGCAGACATCGGCGACGAACAATCCCTCCAGCAAAGCCTCTCTACCTTCTCCGGTCACATCCGCCGCATCAGTCGGATTTTGGCAGCACTGGGGACTGGGGACAGGGAAGACACCGAGGAAACGGAAACTGGGGAAAATCCCCCATTACCCAATTCCCAATCCCTAGTCCTCCTTGATGAAGTAGGTGCCGGGACTGACCCTGCTGAGGGTAGTGCTTTAGCTATAGCGCTACTCAATTACCTGGCGGATAATGCCCAACTGACTATGGCTACCACTCACTTTGGCGAACTGAAAGCGCTGAAGTACCAAGACGAGCGCTTTGAAAACGCCTCGGTAGAATTTGACGAAACTACCCTCTCACCCACTTATCGTCTGTTGTGGGGCATTCCAGGGCGCTCTAATGCCCTAACAATTGCTCGCCGCTTGGGATTAAAACCAGAAGTGGTAGAGGACGCAAAAGCAAAGTTGGGTGGTGCGAGCGAAGATGTAAACCAAGTCATTGCTGGACTAGAAGCTCAACGCCGTCGTCAGGAAACCAAAGCCGCAGAAGCACAGCAATTGTTACAACAAGCCGAGCGGTTGTATAAAGAAGTTTCCCAGAAAGCAGCAGCGCTGCAAGAGCGGGAACAAGCCCTGCGACAGCAACAAGAAGCAGCAGTGCAGCAGGCAATTACCCAAGCCAAAGGTGAAATTGCTAAAGTTATCCGCCGCTTGCAACAAGGCACCCCTACCGCACAAGAGGCTCAGGAAGTAACTAACGCCGTCAACCAAATTGCTGAAAAGTATCTTCCTCCCCCACCACCGCCAAAAGCCAAAGCTGGTTTCAAACCCAAAGTAGGCAATCGCCTCCGTATACCGAAACTAGGACAAACAGCAGAAGTATTAACTGCTCCCAATGAGGATGGTGAGTTGACAGTCCGGTTTGGAATCATGAAAATGACAGTCAAGCTGGAAGATGTAGAATCTCTCGACGGTCAAAAACCTGAAACAGCAGCCAAACCCAAACCAGCCCCCGCACCAGCCCCTGCACCACCCACACCAGCCCCGGCAATACGGACTTCTAAAAATACAATAGATTTGCGCGGAAAACGGGTAGCTGACGCCGAAGTAGTGTTAGAGAGGGCGATTGCTGAAGCCACCGGACCAATCTGGATTATCCACGGACACGGTACTGGGAAACTGCGGGAAGGTATTCACGCCTTATTAAAGCAGCAACCCAGAGTCAGCCGCTACGAAAGCGCTCAACAATCTGACGGCGGCAGTGGTGTCACCGTGGCTTACGTAGAATAGGGACTGGGGCATGGGGCATTGGGCATGGGGCATGGGGCATGGGGCATTGGGCATTGGGCATTGGGCATTGGGCATGGGTAATAAAAACTATTCCCTGTTCCCTATACTCTATTCTCTATTCCCTACACTCTATTCTCTATTCCCTATTCCCTATTCTCTATTCGCTATTACCTATTCCCTAGTCCCCCTTACCCATTCCTAAAAAAATCGGAAACCAACTTCCATATAGGCTAGTCTGGTTTCAAAATGGGTAACAGCAAGCGCCTCTCACCGTCCGACCTCCTATGCTGAAAGTTATGCACTCTCCTGCTACATCCCCCACCAACATTTCCCAGTGGGAGGATTTAAACCAGCTTCAAGCTCCAGACTCCCTACAGTTGGATAACATCAAAACCCAACTGGACTTAGTGTTGTTGGCTTTAGAAGCTCTGGCTGGCATTGGCTCTGATGCCATGCTCCAAGCTGCAAGCCAGCTAAATTTAGAGTCAAAGGTGCCAGACCGTGTAGCGCTATGGCGGTTACGTCAGTCTAATCCGCTACGCAAAGGTCAAGGAGGGCGCAAAAAGCTGGACGTAGAAGAAGCGCGAGCGCTAGTGATGATTAGCTGCTACCTGGCTAAGCAGCATCAAGAACTGATTCGTCGTGCTGTTGCCCTATTAGAGGGAATGGCAGAAAATAACCGAGAACCTCATCAGGCTGCTTTACTAGGAGATTACATTGATGCTTTCACCAATACCTATGAAGAACGGATGGAGGAAGACGACAAAATTACCACCGACCTACTTACGCACCTAGCATTGAAACTGCTGATAGATTTGTTATTTTACAGCGGTCCTGGTGGTCATCGTCGTCTGTGGCTAGCGCTTTTAGACCGTTCAGCAAAATTGTAGGTTTTAGGGTTGAAATCTGAGATTTAAGACTTTAGATTGGCAATCTAAAATCCACAATCCAAAATTTCAAATCCCAATTCCAAAATTAACAAATCCTCCCCCTCACACAAGCTGCCATGCCTCTGTCAAATTCTGTTGTCCACTCTTATACGCCGCCGACTTGTACGCTAGAAGTCGTCGCACATTCTTCACCTCTATCCCGTTGGATGGGTCGTCCTGTCCTCAAGCATCTACAATTTGAACTGCGGTTTGACGATCCCCGATTACCAGAGGAAGAGCGGATCATTATTCGGGGCGATCGCGACCAACTAGAAGCTTTACATGCAGCTGTCACAAATTACGTCCAAAATTTACTTACCCAGTCCCCTGAGAACTTTTATACAAATTTATCTGGCTTGGCTGTGCCCAGTCATGGCTCCTATAGTGAGCAATTAAGCGACTTTAACGACGGTTCAGGAGCAACCCTAGCGCTACATCCCTCTAGTCCCCAACACCTAGGTTCCCGACAGATATATCTCCAACCAGGGGAACGCTTAACCCATGATTTGTTTGTCGGTTCTTTAGTCAGAACCTCCCCTGAACCTGTTATTCACCTCAGTGTCCTGCAATTATTTGATTTGGCAACTGCTCTGGAGGAATACGCGGCTGATGTCGTGGCTCTGCCAGCTATTACCCAACGCCAATTTACCCCAGCGGCTGTCCCATCTTGGGCTGGTATCGCTGCGGCTGTGGTCTTAGTTGTCGGGGCAATACCTTTTACTATCCAGTTTGTCAACCCCCAGAAAAAGCAGGTACAGACAGCTTCTAGTTCCCCGAATCCACAACCCCAAGAAAGTATTCTCCCACCATCCCCAGGACAAGACCTGGCTAACCTATCACCCAGTCTTTCACCACCTGATAGCTTACCAACTCCTCCACCAGGGATTACTTCTGGTGTGCCATCTCCGGAATCTACTTTTCCCGTAGCACCCCTAACACCTGGGAGTGTTTTATCAGTCCCTTCCACTTCAAATCCTAGCGGTATTTCTGGTCAAACTGGTCAAAGTACTTTATCCATAAATCCTCTGACTCAAAAGACCAAACCTCAAACTAAAAACGGTACAGCCTCCACTTCCAGTCCCTCAACAAAGCCAGGGAACCAAATTGCTCTTGGCTCTCCCAGTGGCTCTGTGCAGTTCGGGCAAAATCAAAATATCATGCAGCTTCCCGTGAATGGTACCACCCCCCAGGGAACCAAACCTCTGACAGGAAGCAATCAACAACCCCAAACTAAACCCGAAACTAAACCCCAAACTAAACCCGAAATTCAAACCCAAATTACTAGCAAGACTCCTCCTAAGTTGGGAGAACCCAAGTTTGACCCCAATTTCATCCCCTCTCCATCTTTTGAAAGCGGTTCTACTCCCCTTCCTACCTTCAATCCTGCTCCTAATCCTGGTTCGGAGACAGCATTAGCACCTACACCAACCACACCCAATAGCAGTTTACCTGCCATAACTGAATCCAGCCCCAGTGACTCGGTGACAGCAACTTTGGAAAGACGCGCTCCCGGAACTAGTAATACAGGTGACAAACCAGCTAACAGCCCCTCGTCCCCTACCACTACTGCTAGAGCTAGTGAATCTAGAGCGACGCTATTTGACACCACACCCCAAGTAAAAGAGGCTAGAGAATTCTTTGAACAGCGCTGGAAGCCACCCGCAGGGTTAGCTCAAAACCTGCAATACAGTTTGGTGCTGGATGTGGATGGTTCTATTAAAGAAATAAGACCTTACGGCCAAGCATCCAGAAATTACGTCGATCGCAGCGGGATACCTCTAATAGGTGAAAAATTTGTTTCTCCCAACCGCAGTGGCAAATCTAGCAGAATTCGCGTAGTTCTTGGTTCTGATGGTGATGTTACTGTTGTGGCAGAGCCAGAATAAGGTTTAGTTATTAGTCATTAGTCCAGCGCAACTTTTGACTTTTGACCTTTTACTTTATGCCAGTTACTAATTTGGCATAATTCTTTGCGTATTTCTGCGAGTAATGGTAGGGCGTAAATCCTTGTCAGATTTGAATTGGTGAAACTTATACATCTATCTTCAGTAAGATTTTTTCAGTCCAGTTGCCAAACTGTCTCTAATTCTCATCTTTCCCAGCATACCTGTCCTTAAAATGACAGCTAAATCTGTCACATAGGAGGAAAGGAATATGCAACACATGACGCCACAAAAAGACAGTGTAGCTTGGATTTTTCAAACCTGGGCTGCTTTTATACTTTCTATTTCTATGACTACTGTAGGTATTGTTAATTTACCTGTAGATAACTGGGTGAAAGGGTTTATGGGTATGGGTTTAGCTTTTTCTATTGGCTCTACTTTTACTTTGGCAAAAACCACCAGAGATGTGCATGAAGCAAGAAAGATAACATCTAGGATTGATGAGGCAAAAGTAGAGAAATTACTCTCAGAACATCATCCTTTAAAGTAATTTAGCGTTGGTATGTTTGTGCTGGGAAATGCCAATGTAGTATAGATAGTGGCTTCCTCATAACAGTACTGAAATCTACATTGATCGAGAACTAATTGAACGCGGTGTGTCTCCTTAAGACATCATTCTTGGGTTTCGCTCCCCCAGCATCCGAAAACTCCTTGCTGTTAACTATTGCTAGAGACAAAGGTTGGGAAGAGTTAGATGAATATCTCGCACTTATTAGGGCAAGATTTTGGTTGGTTGGTAATATGCGATCGCCACAAGAATGCACAGGAACTGGAAGAGCGGCTGACAACTGAAATTTATACTACTCAAAATGGAGCGATACTCCGGAGGAGTCGCTTCGCGAACTATTACAGTGATTCGAGTGTGAAGTCGCACTCTTTTATCGGTAGAGATAACAGTTAGTGATATGCCTGGTTCTGAAAAGAAGTTAAACTCATAATACACCCACTCAAATTTAGGGGTCTAACACCGCGTTTCTGCCGACGAGAGCATTCAATGCATCATTTGCTGCACTTCATCCAGTGGTAGCTAGATTTAGCCAGTGTATCTTCTATTTTTCGGATGATTCGGTACGCTGTAGACTCGTTTACTCCCCAAGATTGACCCATATGAAAGTACGTGCGGTATTCTCTCCAATATTCCAATGTCATCAACAATTGGTCTAATAAGCTCAGTTTACTTGGCCGTCCTGTTTTTTGTTGTGGTTGGCTGGGACTTCGCACTACCTCTAACATTTGCTTAAAAGTCTCCAGGCGTACACCACACAAGCGTTTAAAGTCTTCTGGCTTTAAGCTCTTTACTTGTTCGTAGGTCATCCATGCTACCCAACTCTCACCTATCTTGTCCCACGTATTTGGGACTTTTGCAAGAGGTCTAGTGATTAAATGAATATTAGCTCACGAATGATAAATTGATTATAAACAATGCAATGATAGAGAATAATTGAAGTTCAAAAATTAAATCTGATTGCTATATATGTTTAAACTTTTAACTGCTGTTGTCTTTTCTGTAGGTCTTTTATTGGCTAATACTACCGATACTAAAGCTGAGGAATTCAACAAACCTCCTACTTGCAATGATGCATCATCTGAATGTCTCTATTCCCGCCGAGTATATCAACTGGAGCAAAGTACCAAAGGTTGCCGAGAAACTCGTAAACTAGAAAAAGGTATGACCTATAGCATTTGCCGACTGAATGGCAGACCTGTTAGTGCTTCTGAGTCTTTGACTGAATTCGGTGATGGTATGAGCTATTGGTTCAATAATGGTCAAGTAGTGGCAATTAGGTGGTTCCATAATGGAAATTTAGCTTATTTTAATCAAGGTAAAGTTACAGAACTATATTTAGATGGTGGGTCGGAAATACAAAGGAAATTCTCAATTAAAGAACGTCAGGAACTCGAAAAAATTGCTCAAAATGGATTTCGTGACATTTTCCGCAAACTGAATGTCCGCTAGTTGCGATCGCCCTATATCCCCAGCTTTTCCACTGCACAATTAAGGATAACAAGTGTGACAACCAAACCAACATTGCACTTTCTCTGTGGCAAACTTGCATCAGGTAAGACAACTTTGGCTAGACAAATCGCTACAGAGAACCATGCTATTTTGATTAGCGAAGATATATGGTTGTCTAAATTGTTTCCAGGAGAAATCAGCAGTTTATCGGATTACATTAATTATTCATCTCGATTCAGGAATGCTATCGCTCCCCACGCGGAAAGTCTACTTCGTCATGGAATGTCCGTTGTTTTTGATTTTGCGGGGAATGTACCAAAGCACCGTTCTTGGGTACGCTCCATATTTGAGTCAGCAGATGCGGATCATCTGCTGCACTACATAATTGCGTCTGATACCCTGTGCAAGGCTCAGCTACGGATACGTAATGAACTCAAACCAGAAGGCTCTCAATATACAACAGAGGAGGAGTTCGACGAGATCACAAAATATTTTGTTCCACCTTCATCAGAAGAAGGTTTTATTGTCAAGGAGTATGATGCAGAGCGTCGCTATTGGTAAGGTTTGAGATCAGTGAGCCGAAATTATCTAGAGTTGTGAATTTTTGTTACTTATAAACCCAAACAGAATACCGTTTACTCAGAAACTTACCTGCTTCTGGAGAAGCAGCAGTGAACTACTGAGAAATAATGGAAATTTATCGTCATCCTTGGGAAGTTGAATTATTATAGAAATTCTTGAAGATGTATTTAAAACTCGATAAATTAATAAATATGCTCAATAAAATTGCTTTGCGGCGCTTACGCTGTTGGCTCAACCATTCTAGCCAACAAGACCCTATCCAAGCGAAGGTTTTGGGGCTTGAGTTGGGTCAGTTAGGCTTCAAGATTAACAATATTGAAGTGTTTACCTCCACAACACGAGAAGAGTTTGAAACAGCTTTAAGCATCCTTGAAGAAATGCGTGGTGGTAATGTAAAGTACGTACCTTTATTTACCGGCTTTCCAGATGATTTACCCAATGATGGCGAGTACCTAATTCGTAGAGTGTTAGCATTCTTTTTTGGTTTAAACTCGTTTACGGATAGTTGCAAATTTGGGGCAGATCCTGTTACCCAAATGCAACGAGAGGATTTGTGGAAAGCTGCCGTGGAAGAGCAGACTCGACGGCTAACTGATACTCATACTGAGTGGATTACATTAACTCTTGTAAGTCAAAATGAAGCAGAGCAAAAACTGACCCAATGGGTATCTAACTTGGTATACGGAGCAACACCTATCAAAGAAGCTCTCTGGGATGACATTATTGTTGTATTAGATCAACTCAACGTTGAGATAAAAACAGAGAATATCCGCATTAAGGAAACCTTGGCAAGATTGGCTGCAAATCAATGGCAGAAGTGGGGCAAAATTATCGTTAGAACCCCAACAGATTTGCTCCGAATGTTTGCCTTTATCCAAGGTCAGGATGTGTCTCTAGCACAGCCTGTAGACCTCAAAGGCTTGAAACTTTCTAAGCCTCAGCGTCGGGAAATTATTACCTTTCTAAACAACTGTCCAGCGCTATCGGAAGACCTCTTACGTTACAAGAGGCTGTGGATATCACTATCCAAATGGCTGCACCCCGGCGATTTTGTCAAGCAGTTTCCAGGAGTCCCCAAAGCATTTGATGACCTACGAAACGATCGCATCAAAAGTTTTGAGTCATTGGTTATCAACTCACCGGTTCAGGAGCGCATCGAAAATCTTCTAGAGCGACCATCTCTGCTACTGCGTAAATTGACTTGGTTGCTTAAAGACTGCCGACCAGAGATGCTGGCGGATTCAATTTTGAGATTGAAGGATAATGTAAGTACATTGCCGCTGCCGCTGCTTGCTACTGCCTATTATGCGGTCAAGTATGACGGCGATCGCGTTGTCATCAATAAGAAAGGGAAGCCTCACACCATCACCAAGCGGGAATCGCTTGGTGATGTATCTGCCGTTTTAGAGGCAATAGATACGTTAATTCTCACCAAACTGCGTGGTAGCAAAGATTGGGACAAGGTTTGGATCGACCCAGCCATCGATAAACTGGTGTTACCCTTGCAAGCAAGGAAACAATCGGACGGATTACTGAATTT
Organism: Nostocaceae cyanobacterium; assembly: GCA_035285345.1. Taxonomy (GTDB): domain Bacteria; phylum Cyanobacteriota; class Cyanobacteriia; order Cyanobacteriales; family Nostocaceae; genus JAYKJH01. Next base: position 36,452 of record JAYKJH010000023.1, read on the forward strand.
AGCCAGAGGTTCTCGAATTGCTCTCAATAACGAAGTTGTCCGATTGTTTGTTTACTGGCAGGAAAGCACTTACAGAACTGATTTAGACCTCAGCGCTATGCAATTGGATACAAATTTTAATTTTGTGGGTCATGTCGGTTGGAACAATTATGGCTCAGGCAACGACATTGCCCATAGCGGCGATATTCAATCTGCTCCCATCGGTGCTGCGGAATTCATTGATTTGCGATTAGCCGCCTTGGAAGACGGTTATATTCTACCCTCGATTATTCGTTTCACAGGTGAAAAATTTTCAGAACTGAAGGCTGGTTACGCTGGGTGGATGAATCGTCATCAAGTAGGCTCTGACACACAGACTTTTGACGCCAAAACAGTTGCCGAAAAAGTTGATGTCCATCAGGACGGCAAGATTTGGATTCCTTTTCTTTTAGATATTTCAGCCAAAGAGATTGTTTATGTTGATATCTACTCAAAAGGGTGGTGTGTTATTGAGCAAAATGAGCATTTCCCAGCTTTGGCAGCAAGATTAGCATCTTATTGGCAGGCAAAACCTACTTTTGGGGCACTAGCTCGTTGGTATGCCAGAACGAATAATGCTATTCTGGTACAAGGAGAACGCTCAACAATAACCATTGGCATTTCAGACGATTGCACCATTAATGTCTTAAAGCTTGTGGGCGAAGGGGTTACTTCCTTCTAATCGAATTTTGAATTCGCCAGTCAGTAACCCCACTTTCCCACTTAGATGATGATTTTGAGTTATTTTTTGTGTTTCCCCAAAATGTTGAGAAATTATAATTAACACGATGTCTTATATTGCGCTGAACCGGAACAGAGCATAGGCTGTCTGTATAAATCTGTATAAAAGTGAAGCAGTATGAGGACAGTACAGATTGATTTGAGCGATCGCCAAAATCAAAAAGCAACAACCCATATTTACTCTGGCGATCGCGATTTCAGTTTCGTTTTAACGCTGGTTCTGGTTTCTGCTGAAGTCGGCGGACGAGTTTAAGTACGTCTTACCCACCCGACGAATAATCAGTCCAATAAGCTCCGCATTATTGATAAACTAAGGTAAAGCCTGTTCTATTTGGGAATCTAGTTCGATGCTTGCCGAAACCCTCTCACGCTATGTTAGTCGTAATCCTGAGATTTTGAGTGGGGAGCCAATTATTACAGGTACTCGTACATCTGTCCGTGCGATTGTTGGTTTATGGCGAATGGGCATTATGCCAGAAGAAATTCTGAACCATTTGCCCCATTTAACTCTAGCGCAAGTGTTCGATGCTTTGAGTTTCTATCTCGATCATCAGGCAGAGATCAATGCTTACATCGAGGGGAACCAAGTGCCTGATGAATTGGTACACCCATCTGTAAAGACTGTATTGGGAGCATCTTGAAGACTTTCGCAACACTTTACACCGATGAGGACATGTCGGCATTGGTTGCTACACTGTTGCGCTCACGTGGTTTTGATGTCACAACTGTTCCTGAACAAGCAACCCTTGGTAAAACCGATCGCGAACAGCTTGAATTCGCCACTTCTGTTGGCAGATGTATTCTAACCCATAACCGCGTTGATTTTGAACGGTTGCATCTCCAATACATGGAGGAGGACAAACAGCACTCTGGGATTATCGTTGTGCCTCAGAAAAATGCCTATGAAGTCGCTCAGCGGATTGGTATCCTCGTGAGTGCGCTGACGGCTGATGAGATTATGAATCAATTGCTGTATGCCTAAATCATTTAGGAGACTTGAAGCGTAAAGCCTCCGGATTTATCCGTCGAATCAACCCAAAATCCAAAATTCTGTTAACGGATACACCTTGACAAAATAGCAAAGGGCTGCACATAGCAGCCCTGTACTTTCCACAATCTTTAATACCGAGACTTTTTCGGTTTCAATTTGCGTTTTTTGCGCCGTCGTTCCGCAGCAGCTACAGCAGCTTCTACCGGATAACCCACCACAGGAATCACCTGATACCTGCGTTCTTCTTCCAGTTTCCTCAGTTCTGTGTAATCTACCCAGTGGATGCAATCAACGGGACAAGTATCAATTGCTTCTTGAATTACTTCTTCCGCATCGCCATCTTGGCGGATTACACGCGATCGCCCGTAATCTGGTTCAATGTAGAAGGTGTTCCGAGCAACGTGAGCGCAATGCTTGCAACCAATACAGGTGATTTCGTCTACGTATACACCCTTTTGCCGCAGCATACCACCCAGTTCCGGTTCCAAACCAGAGCGTTCTGGGGAATCCCGCAGAAAACCGCCTAATTCTGGTTCCAAACCCGACCGCTCAGAACCTTGTTCTTCCGGGGACGGCACAAACTCAGACATTACGCACTCCAGCGTTGTACAACTAAGCTGATGGAACCATCTTGATTTTGCTTTTGTTCGGCAACTTGGAAGCCTTGACGAGTGGTTTCTTTAACTACTGTGTTGAAGGCATATCTTTGGGTTACACGGCGTAAGAAACCCTCCACAGACATCTCTTGCTGCCAATATTGTAAGTCGGCAACTAATTCGTATTCTTTGCCATTCCAGCGAAACCCAATGTCATAGCCGTTTTCTTGTTCAATGGCAATTTCTGCATCATGGGTTTGACCGCGATAACCACGTACCTGGACTGGACCGGGTTTCCAGTCAACTCCTAGGTCAGTCAGAGCATCTTGTAAACAAGAGAGGTTACGGATCTGAGTTTTGATTTGGCTAAAGTGTGACATGGTGGTTATTAATCAAACTAAACAAACTAAACTAGGTTAAAAAACTTACCACTCGCTGAAATTTGCTTGTGTAGTTACTGCAGATTGCTGCACAGTAGCAGTAAAGAACTCGGAGGTTGGCTCTTGCTTGAGGACTAGTCCTAGCTGAGCTTCAATTGCCGCCGTTACTTCAGCGCAAGAATTACCCACGATGCCAGTAACTTTTTCTAGCACCCTACCGTCGGGATAGATTACAAACTCTAATGTTTCCATGCTCTTGGGCAACCACGATAGTACGCCAGAAACTTACTGTTAACTTTGATTGCTAAATATCTAGCAATGTGTTACAGCATCTTTACTTAACTACTAACTTTGCCATTTGTTAACTAATGTTCCATCTCTCTCATAGTAGAGGTGAAAAAGTTAACAAAAATTATTATCTTGTGAGTTTAAACACGATTATTTGTAAGTTTCCCTTAAGTTTACTCACTAGTCAAGGTCGCTTAAGAATTTGAGAACCTAGGGTGAAACTCTTTTAGCCTCTGGGGTTGACTAATTTTTGTTCAAGAGTATGTATCCCAGAGGGATATAACCCTGGATAATAAAATTTGATTCATGTTACAGCTTTGGCTCTATAGAAGCTATCAGAGTATAGCTTTCAGGTTACTGCTGAAGTTCAAATGCTGCTTGCCAGCCGCTGAGCAAAGCTGAAAGCTTGAACCTTCCTTAAATTAAGACAGTAAGATTGACCATGAATGCAGAACAAGTTACAGGTTCTCAGAATTTACCACCCACGATTCGTGTAGGAGTATTGGGTTTTGGTGGTTTAGGACAAGCTGCTGCCAGAGTACTCGCTCCGAAACGCGAAATGATACTAGTGGCAGTAGCAGACCAAAAAGGTTACGTTAGTCGCTCCGAGGGCTTAAATATCAAAGATTGCATCGCAACTTACCAATCCCAAGGCTCGGTGGGTTACTTAGAACCACATGGTACTTTATCCAGCAATAGCATTCAGGAGTTAATCGCATCTGCTGAGGGTGTAGATGGGTATTTTCTGGCTTTACCCAATTTACCCAATAATTTTATCGCCTCTGTCGCCCAGCAGTTTATTGCATCTGGTTGGCAAGGGGTATTGGTCGATGCTATCAAGCGCACTAGCGCTGTAGAACAGCTACTGGGAATGAAAGATGAACTCTGTGCAGCGGGGATTACCTACATGACTGGCTGCGGTGCCACACCGGGACTATTAACCGCAGCAGCAGCTTTAGCAGCACAAAGCTATGCAGAAATTCATCGGGTAGAGATTACCTTTGGTGTGGGTATTGCTAACTGGGAAGCCTACCGCGCTACAATCCGTGAGGATATTGCCCATATGCCAGGTTATAATACCGAAATTGCTAGGGCAATGAGTGATGGTGAAGTAGAAGCCCTCCTGGATCAGACTAATGGCATTTTAACCCTGGAGAACATGGAACACGCCGATGACATTATGCTAGAATTGGCTGGAATTGTCGAGCGCGATCGCGTCACTGTTGGCGGTGTAGTCGATACCCGCAACGCCAAAAAGCCCAAGAGTACCAATGTCAAGGTCACAGGACGCACTTTTGAGGGCAAAATCTCCACCCATACCTTTACCCTAGGAGATGAAACCAGCATGGCTGCTAACGTTTGTGGACCAGCTTTTGGTTATCTCAAAGCAGCCAAGCAACTCCACAACCGAGGAATTTATGGGCTGTTTACCGCCGCAGAAATTATGCCCCACTTTGTCAGGTAGGGACTCTTGACTGGGGACTGGGGACTAGTGAGTGGTGACTGGTGACTGGGAAAAAATTTATTCCTAGTCCCTAGTCCCTAATTCCTCCACTTCGATGATTTCTTCCTCCAACATCGACTCTGGTGTTTGGATGACAAACGGCAAATTTGCGCCATTCAAACCGCGCTTAATTCGTTCCGGGGTGTCGGGAAACACCACAAACAACGGATAAATTTTGCTCGTTCCCTCGCTGAGAATATGCTTGTAGCGGGGTGGCATTAACCATTCATAATCTTTGTGTAACCAAACCTGTGTTTGTCGCCAACGTCCCAACAAATCTGAAAAATCTTCGTGGGGACGATGAATAAACACAAAAATCTCTGCTCCAGTTTTGATTTTCCACTCTGGGTCACACATCAAAATTGCGACATCACAGGGTAGGGCTGTAGCCTCTTGAATGGTGGTAGTGTTAGAGGAGTTAGGTATGGGTTTGGTTTGACGTAGGTGAACAATAGGTAAAGGAATAGTAATCACACTTTCGCTGGGACGACGCAGACTAGGAATCATCTCTAGGTATGGTCGATGCTGCTTCAAAAGAGCGATCGCTGACAGATGATTGCTATACTGTGCCAAGCAAGCTTCGTAATGGGATTTTTGCACTGGCATAATTTGCAGATTCTTGGTTGATTTCTACAGTTGGTTTTTCCCGCTATTTTTTTATAGCAATTTCTTATGATTTCTTGTTATTTTTTATTCAAAATTACCCCTGATTTTTCATTTTTATATTTTGTTATTTGGTGGTTAATAAAATGTTGTTCCATAGCCTTTGTATTTCTTTATAAACTTACCAAGTTTTGATTTTATTCGCGGTTTGTCTATATTTGATTCTAGATTGAGTTGTGAATATATCAATAATTCACAACTCACCATTGATAAAAATTCCAGTAATTTTATCTGGATTTGCATTGAGGTAAATTTCTTAACCCAAAGAATCAAAGACTTTAAACAGAGGTAGATACATCGACAGCAAGATTACACCAACCATACCCCCGACCACCACAATCATCAACGGTTCTAATACACTAGTTAGTGCTTTAACTGCTTGTTCGACTTCATCTTCATAGAAATCGGCAACTTTCATCAACATACTATCTAATTCCCCGGTTTCTTCCCCAATGCTAATCATTTGAACTGCCATTGCTGGAAACACTTTGTATTTTTGCAGCGCTAGACTAATCATCCCCCCTTGTTGAATGTCAGATTTAGCGGCTTCAATAGCGTTAGCAACTATTTGGTTTCCGGAGGTATCCCGGACAATTTCCAAAGCAGTTAAAATCGGGACACCGGAACGAGTCAGAGAACCAAAAGTGCGGCTAAAGCGAGCGACGGCTGATTTTTGAATCAAGTCACCAAACAAGGGAACTTTTAGCGAAATTCGGTCAATGGTTTCCTTACCAGCGCGGGTTTTGTAGTATTGGCCTAAAGCAATTGCCAATGCTATGACAATGACGATCACAACCAAAGACCAAAGACTCCGCATAATTCCACTAATCCAAACCATGAACTGGGTCAGCGGTGGCAATTCCGTACCCAATTCCTCGAAAATCTTGGCAAAAATCGGGATGAGAAAAACTGTCATCCCAATAAAGATAGTAACTGCCAAACCTCCCACCACGAGAGGATAAGCCATCGCTGACTTAATTTGGTTTTGTAACCTGGCAATATCTTCTAACAACTTAGCTAAACGATTCAATACTTCGTCTAGTACACCACCGACTTCCCCGGCTTGGATCATACTAGTGTACAAATTATCAAAGCATTGGGGATGCTTCCGCATAGCATCGGAGAGATTCACACCGCTTTGGACATCGGCACTAATTTCAGTCAGGGATTTTTTTAATTTGGGATTAGTACATTGTTCGGACAGTACCCCCAAACCCCGGACAATTGCTACACCCGCATTCACCAAAGCAGCGAATTGACGGGAAAATACGGCTTTATCCTTAACAGAAACCCTGGAAAGGGAGGTGGAGATGTTGCTGAGGTCAATATTGGCATTGAAGCCTACACTTTGTTTAACATCTTCAACATAAAAACCCTGCTCTCTTAAATTTTCACGAGCTTCTTTGGGAGTATTAGCTTCAATAGTTTGTCTGATGCTGTTTCCTCGCCGGTCACGAACACGAGCAACATAGGTTGGCATGGCTCACCTCACGATAGGAACTAGGGAATGGAGAATGGGGTTAGGGTAATAGGGTAATGGGTAATGAATGGGCATTGGGTATTGGGCATTGGATTGTTTCCCATTCCCTATACCCCCAACCCTTATTTTCTCGCAGTCATACCAGGATTTGCTCTGGCACCGGCTGCTGCTTGTGGAGTAGCAGCACCAATCAGACGTTGAATTTCATCTGGTCTCGAAGTCTTAGACATGGCTGCGTCAAAGGAGATGGTTCCAGCTTTGTACATATCGGCTAAAACTTTCTCTAGAGTTTGCATACCTAATTTACCGCCAGTTTGAATAGCGGAGTAAACTTGGGCGGTTTTACCTTCACGAATCAAGTTAGAAATAGCGGGGGTGACAATCATGATTTCCTGAGCCATAATCCGTCCAAACTCACCTGGTTTGGGGTTTTTCTTGGACACCAGAGTTTGGCTGAACACTGCTACCAGAGAGTTGGACAACTGTACCCGCACCTGTTGTTGTTTTTCTGGGGGGAACACGTCGATAATCCTGTCAACAGTTTGAGCGGCGGAACTGGTGTGCAAGGTAGCAAATACCAAGTGACCGGTTTCTGCAGCCGTCATCGCCAAGGAGATGGTCTCCAAGTCCCGCATTTCACCCACTAGTATGATATCAGGGTCTTCCCGGAGAGCCGCTCTGAGGGCATTTGCAAAGCTTTTAGTGTCTTCACCCAACTGTCGTTGGTGGATGACGCTTTTAACGGGTTCGTAAACGTATTCAATCGGGTCTTCAATGGTGAGGATATGCTCAGCCCGGTTGCGGTTAATTAAGTCAATCATGGAAGCCAGAGTCGTGGATTTACCAGAACCTGTAGGTCCTGTAACCAGCACTAGACCCCTGGGCTTTTCTGCCATTTCCCGCACCACATCTGGTAGACCTAATTTGTCAAAGCTAGGAATTTTAGAACTTAACGCCCGCAGAGCAGCAGCATAAGTACCCCGTTCTCTGTAGACGTTGACCCGGAAGCGAGCCAAGCCTTTGACACCATAGGAGCAGTCTAACTCCCAGTTCTGCTCTAGGTTTTTCCGCTGAGTATTGTTGAGCATACTAAAAATTAGCCGCTGACACTGCTCAGCATTCAAAGGTTCTTCCCCGATGGGGGTGAGTTTACCACTAATCCGGAAGTATGGCGGCAACCCTACAGACAGGTGTAAATCTGAACCACCCATCTCAATTAGCTGCTCCATCAAGTCTTCAATCATCAATTCCATAGTCTTGCTTCCTGTGATGATTTGTATTGGTCGTTAGTCAATAGTCAATAGTCCTTAGTCATTAGTCATTTTGCTTACTAATGAGCAATGAATCATGACTAATAACTAATCAGTAAATCGCGGCGTCATACAGAAGGGACACTCTAACCATTCTGGTTTTAATTCTGCATGACAAGTTCGACATTCCAAACTGCTCTTGCGCTTGGCTTTCAATTCGGCTTCCAAACCAGAATCTGTAAAAGTTACCCGTTCTACTTCCTCTAGGGTGGTGTAGCCTTGGCGTACCAAGTCGAGGCTGTAAGAGAGCAAGGTTTTCATCCCTTCTTCCACCGCCACTTCCTTAATCCGCTCTGTGGGTGCACCTTCGGTAATTAAAGCTTGCAGTCGCTCATTCACCTGCATGACTTCATAAACGCCAACCCGGCCTTTATAACCCACACCGTTACACTCTTGACAAATGGAACCATTGGATTTACCAACTTGAATTTGTTCTGGTCCTAAAGTATTGGCTTTGAAGAACGTCATCCCCAAATCTTGGGAAGCGGACAAACCAAATTTACCCAGTTCCTCATGGGTAGGCTGGTAAGGGAGGCGACAAGTACCACAAACGCGGCGTACCAGACGCTGGGCTAGAACCCCCAATAATGAACTGGAAACCATGAATGGTTCGACCCCCATTTCATCAAGTCGAGCGATCGCACTTGCAGCGTCATTGGTATGTAGGGTAGTCAAAACTAAGTGTCCGGTTAAGGCTGCTTCCACCGCCGTTTTTGCGGTTTCTTTATCCCGTGTTTCCCCCACCAGAATTACATCCGGGTCTTGACGGAGGAAAGCTCGTAGGGCGTTAGCAAAGTCCAGTCCTTTGTCCCGAATTACCTGCACCTGGTTAATCCCCTTGAGGGTATATTCCACTGGGTCTTCTACGGTACTGATATTTATCCCCGGTTTGTTACGTTCAGCCAGAGCGGAATACAGGCTCGTTGTTTTCCCCGAACCTGTAGGTCCAGTTACCAGAATCAGTCCAAAGGGACGTTCAATCATTTCTTTGACCATCCTGAGACTGTCTGGATCGCTGATTAACTTATCCAACCCCAGTTGAGTATTGGAGTTATCCAAAATCCGTAGCACTACCTTTTCACCATTGCGAACTGGTAAGGTACTGACGCGGAAATCAATGTTACGTCCTTCAAACCGGCGACGAATACGTCCGTCTTGGGGTACACGACGTTCGGCAATGTCCAGGTTAGCGATAATTTTAAAGCGTGCTGTCACAGCGGGGATAATCTTTTTCGGGAGATTCCCAAAGACTTCTTGCAATACCCCGTCTTTGCGGAAGCGGATGCGTAAATTCTCATCCTGGGGTTCGATGTGAATGTCCGAGACTCCCTCTTGCAAAGCTTTGGCGAGGATTTTGTTTACCAGGTTGATGACAGGTTTATCTTCAGCGTCTTTAATGGAGGCATTTAGGTCAGCCTCTACTTCGTCCTGTGTTTCTTCTAAATTTAAACTTTCTAGATCCTCTAGTTCGTTACCAATATCGGTACGTTTTTCGTCATCCAGTTGCTTTTGCTTGGCAACTTGTTCGTCCAGATATCGAGAGATTAGCTGCTGATAATCCTCCTCAGTAATCACCATCCGCTGTAAACCCAACCCTTGGGGACGGAGGATGCGCTTCAGGTCATCTGTCGCTTCCAAATCATCGGGATTTTTCATCGCCACCAAAACGCTGGGCGGATTGGTTTCATCATTTCGCGTCAGCGGCACCAATTTGTAGCGACGACAAATATCTACCGGAATCAGGTTATCAATTAGCGTCCCGACTGCCGTAGTCGTAACTTGACTAATTTCCGGATCGAGATATTCAACGCCGTATAGTATTTTTAGTTCAAATAGTTGCTGTTTCTTATACTGTCGCAGTAGTTCTGGGGATAGCTGACGTCCGGTTAAAGATTGCAGCACTTCCGTCAGGGGTCTACCTGACTTCCGGCTTTCAACCAGGGCCTGATGCATTTGTTCCCGATTTACATAGCCAGATTGTACTAACTGGTTTCCAAAAGGAGAAAACTCCGTTCTGGTGGTTAAAGCAGTACTGCGTCGCTGGGGGGGAGGCGGAGGAAAGGGGTTAGTCATAAATGACAAATCAGTAGCGAAATTCGGAAATCTCTTTATTTACAGTATTCCCAAAAAGGCTCGGTGTGTGTTGTGATGTTAATATTTGCGAATTTCCTGATTATAAACTCAGGATATTTTTGAGCAGGCATTGCCTAGTTATCAAAAATTTGGGTCTCCAACTCCGTCCTTCTGGGACGGCTTGACATTTGGTTTTGGCAACCTAGAGATGTATTTCCTCACTAGGTCGGACATTGAGCATCCTTGTTTAAGAGCTTCTTGCTGCAACTGAGCGAGTTCGTATTCAGATACCCGAATATCAAGTTTTTTGGTTCTTGACATGTACTGCTATTTGTCTGCACAACTTGAGTATAGAGCATCAGGTGAAAAACCGCGCTTCACGCGGCGATGAAAACTCTAGGACGACCCCAAGCAACTGGCTAGTAAGTAGTCCAAGCAAAACAGACTCCAGCGAGATTTTTTCTAGTGGCAAACTAAATACTGTATAGCGCGATCGCGCCCATCGTTTGTCACAATAATTAATGTGGTGACATAATTGCGGTCAATAGGTCTGTGAAAGTCTGTCTTGTGTCCACAAGGGTAGATCGCAGATGCTGCTGTTGCTCCCTGGAAAGCATAAGTATATTTAACAGACCGGCGACCACTGTCTGCATGATGCCAATATGGAAATTAGTGCAGGATGATGGACTCACAACAGAAGGTAAACAATACAGTGTCCCAACTAGGAGACCAAATAGAGGTACAGCCAACAATGACTAATGATTCCCCAGCCCAAATGAACATTAATGACCAAGGCTCTGAAGCTGACGCACAAGTGCCAATGCAACCCAATGAGGCGGGGGATAGAACTACCCTAAACGAATATGCCACCGCTGGCAGTGGTGAACCTATCGATGCTGCTGTTCTTTCACAATTGACGGCTCAAATAGAGTCATTGAAAGCACAGTTAGAAGACCGTCAAAATCAATACATACGCATTGCGGCAGATTTTGAAAATTTCCGCAAACGGACACTCAAAGAAAAAGAAGATTTGGAACAACAAGTCAAAAGGAATACAATTACTGAATTACTACCAGTAGTTGATAACTTTGAGCGGGCACGGTCACAAATCAAACCTCAAACCGAGGGCGAGATGACAATCCACAAAAGCTACCAAAGTGTATACAAGCAATTGGTGGAATGTCTCAAGCGATTGGGCGTTGCACCTATGCGTCCAGAAGGTCAAGAATTTGACCCAAATATCCACGAAGCAGTCATCCGTGAAGCTACGGATGAACATCCAGAAGGTACAGTGTTAGAAGAATTAGTGCGCGGCTACTACTTGGGTGAGCGTGTACTACGCCATGCAATGGTTAAAGTTGCTGCACCCAAGGAGGACGTGATACCTTCAGAGGAAAATGAGTCAAGTCCGGCAAATACTTAAGTAGCAGGCAATATCCTTGGAGAAGCGCTCGGTGTGATTAGACACCGCTGGCGAGCAACCAAAACATCAGAAACACTCCTACCGCGAACATCAACAGAAACAGCACTCAGTAAAAATAACGCTACCTATGGGAAAAGTTATTGGCATCGACTTAGGCACGACCAACAGTTGTGTGGCAGTTTTAGAAGGTGGTCAACCGATTGTCATCGCCAATTCAGAAGGTGGAAGAACGACGCCAAGTATTGTCGGATTTGGCAAAGGAGGCGATCGCTTGGTCGGTCAACTAGCAAAGCGGCAAGCCGTCACCAACGCTGAAAACACAATTTATAGCATCAAGCGGTTTATTGGTCGTCGTTGGGAAGACACCGAAGATGAACGTGCCCGCGTACCCTATGCCTGTGTGAAAGGTCGAGATGATACTGTTGATGTGCAAATTCGCGGACGCACCTACACTCCCCAAGAAATCTCCGCCATGATCCTGCAAAAGCTGAAACAGGATGCGGAAAATTTCTTGGGAGAAACCGTAGACAAGGTAGTAATTACCGTACCAGCGTATTTTACCGACGCTCAACGTCAAGCAACAAAAGACGCTGGTACTATTGCTGGACTAGAAGTCCTACGAATCATCAACGAACCCACCGCTGCTGCTTTAGCATATGGGTTGGAAAAGCAGGATGAAGAACAGATTATCCTGGTATTTGACTTGGGTGGTGGTACTTTTGATGTCTCTATCTTGCAGCTAGGTGATGGTGTGTTTGAAGTCAAAGCCACATCTGGCAACAACCACCTCGGCGGAGATGACTTTGATAACAGCATTGTGCGCTGGATGATAGAGGACTTCAAACGCAAGGATAAAATTGACCTAGCTCAAGATAAAATGGCGCTGCAACGCCTGCGAGAAGGGGCAGAGAAGGCAAAAATAGAACTCTCCACCATGATGAGTACTTCCATCAATTTGCCCTTCATTACCGCTGATGAAACCGGACCCAAACACCTGGAAATGGATCTGACCCGTGCCAAATTTGAAGAACTGAGTGGACCCCTGATTGAAGGCACCATTCAGCCGATGATCCAGGCACTCAAAGACGCCGACCTGAAACCTGAAGATATTGACAAGATTATCTTGGTGGGCGGTTCGACTAGAATTCCAGCAGTGCAAAGCGCCTTGATGAAATTCTTCAATGGCAAAACCCCTGACCGTTCGGTAAACCCAGATGAAGCCGTGGCACTGGGAGCTGCAATTCAAGCCGGTGTTTTGGGCGGTGAAGTTGATAACTTGCTGCTGTTGGACGTAACCCCCCTGTCCTTGGGTATTGAAACCCTGGGAGAAGTATTCACCAAAATTATTGAGCGCAATACCACAATTCCTACAAGCAAATCCCAAGTGTTCTCTACTGCAGTGGACGGACAAACTTCCGTAGAAATTCACGTCCTCCAAGGGGAACGAGCAATGGCACGGGATAACAAGAGTTTGGGTAAATTCCTCTTAGCGGGAATTCCCCCTGCACCCCGTGGCGTTCCCCAAATTGAAGTGTCTTTTGAAATCGATGTCAACGGCATTCTTAAAGTAGCAGCACAAGACAAAGGTACAGGTCGAGAACAAAGTATCCGGATTACCAATACGGGTGGCTTGAATACTAATGAAGTCGAGCGAATGCGTCAAGAAGCGGAAATGTTCGCCGAAGAAGACAAACGACGCATGGCAATTGTGGCACTTAAAAACCAAGCAGAGGAACTGTTATACAGTTATGAGACCACCTTGCGCGATAATGGGGAGTTGATTAACACCAATATTTCCCACCTGAAGACCCAGGCAGATGAAAAAATGGCAGAATTGAAAGCAACACTGGCACAGCCCGGTGTTAGTGAAGAACTGGGTAAGCAAAAACTAGAAGAGTTTCAACAAACACTGTTTACTATCGGTGCTGCACTCTACGAAATAGCTAACAACAATTTGACTCAAACTAACAATGATGCCCCGACGCCAGAAGGTGAATTGACTGTGGATTTTGATCCAACTATCAATGCACCAGAATCGACGGAAGACTTCAAATTTGATTTTGACCTGGATGATACAACAGTACCGGCTGATTACGAGTCTATAGACTAAAGGATGAAGCTGATTCGCTAAACTTGCCCTTTGGGTACTATCTGAAGGCAAAAGTTGAGACTTTACCCTTCGTAGTTCATCCTATCCAACCGGAACCTGCTGTTGAAAATTTACATACTTCAACCTTCACTCTTCAAACTTTTCTCTATATGGCTCGCGACTATTATGAAATTCTGGGCGTCAACCGGGACGCCGATAAGGAAGAAATTAAACGCGCTTACCGCCGCTTAGCCCGGAAGTATCACCCAGATGTGAATAAAGAAGCGGGTGCAGAGGATCGGTTTAAGGAAATCAACCGAGCTTATGAGGTACTCTCAGAACCCGAAACCCGCTCTCGCTATGACCGCTATGGGGAAGCAGGAGTATCAGGTGCTGGTGCTGGTGTCGGCTTCCAAGATATCGGTGACATGGGTGGGTTCGCTGATATTTTTGAAAGCTTTTTTAGCGGCTTCGGGGGTATGGGTACGGGTACTCAAACCCAAAGACGGCGCGGTGGACCTGTGCGTGGAGATGACCTGCGGCTTGACCTGAAGTTAGACTTCCGGGAAGCAGTATTTGGTGGCGAAAAAGAAATTCGCATATCCCATCTGGAAACCTGTGAAGTCTGTGCCGGTACTGGTGCTAAACCAGGTACTCGTCCTCGTACCTGTTCCACTTGTGCAGGTACAGGTCAAGTGCGTCGCGTTACGAGAACTCCGTTTGGCAGCTTTACCCAAGTTTCCACCTGTCCGACCTGTAACGGTAGTGGACAGGTAATTGAAGATAAGTGTGAGGCTTGCGACGGCAAGGGCGCTCGCCAAGTAACGAAAAAGCTGAAAATTACTATTCCCGCTGGGGTAGATAATGGCACGCGCTTGCGAATCTCTGGCGAAGGAGATTCTGGTCAACGTGGTGGTCCGCCGGGAGATTTGTATGTCTATTTGTTTGTTAATGAAGATGAGGAATTCCATCGCGATGGCATAAATATCCTTTCAGAACTTAAAGTTAGTTACCTACAAGCAATTTTAGGCTGTCGTTTGGAAGTCAATACAGTAGATGGTCCGGTGGAAATGATAATTCCGCCAGGAACTCAGCCCAACACCGTGATGAAATTAGAAAATCGCGGCGTCCCGCGCTTAGGTAATCCCGTCAGTCGCGGCGACCATCTACTGACGGTGTTAATCGATATTCCCACCAAACTCACCCCTGAAGAAAGGGAACTATTGGAAAAGCTGGCTAAAATTAAGGGAGACCGCACTGGTAAGGGCGGTATAGAAGGATTCTTGGGAAACTTATTTAAGTAATGCAGCCCTATTCCCTATCAACTCCCGATGCTCAGCTTGACCTGCGTGGTACTCCCTGTCCGATTAATTTCGTGCGGACAAAATTACGCCTAGAGCAAATGACCCCTGGGTCTTTGTTAGAAGTATGGCTTGACCCCGGAGAACCTATTGAACAGGTTCCTGATAGTCTAACTATGGATGGATATTTAGTAGTAAAAATAATAGATTGTGATGGTTACTTTTCATTATTAGTACGAAGTCCAGTGAGTGGACATTGACAGGGAAAACCATTGTGGAAGGTGAATACCAGTTATTGGGTACAGTAGTGGCTGTCCAAGCAAATTATTACCGAGTCAGACTGGAAGTTGGAGAAGATAACAGACTCTCCAAACACAATCAGCAACAGAACAAACACCAGCAAGACAAAGGCAAGGATATAGAGGGTGATTTACCCACTACCCATTACCCATTACCTATTACCCATGACCGATTACCCCTTATCCACTCAGAACTTCTTTGCACTCGCCGTACCCGCCTGAAAAAAATTGGACAACAGGTGATGGTGGGCGATCGCGTAGCTATTGCAGAACCAGATTGTCCAGGGGGTCGGGGTGCGATCGCCGAAGTTTTACCTCGTCAAACTCAACTGGATCGTCCACCTATCGCCAATGCTAACCAAATTTTGCTGGTGTTCGCTGTCTTCAATCCACCCTTAGAGCCATACCAATTGAGTCGCTTTTTGCTCAAGGCTGAGTCTACAGGTATGGATATATTACTGTGCCTGAATAAAAGCGATTTAATTACACCTGAAGAACAACAACAAATTAAAGCACGCTTGTGCAGCTGGGGCTACGAACCCTTATTTATCAGCGTTAAAAATCAGATCAATCTCGACTTAGCAGTTACCCGGCTACAAAACAAGATGACTGTGGTTGCGGGTGCTTCAGGCGTGGGTAAGTCCAGCTTGATTAATGCTCTGATTCCCAACCTTAACCTGCGCGTGGCTGAAGTGTCTGGCAAACTAGCTCGCGGGCGTCATACTACCCGCCATGTAGAATTATTTGAGTTACCAAAAGGCGGTTTACTGGCGGATACACCGGGGTTTAATCAGCCTGACTTAGACTGCACTCCCCAAGAGTTAGCATATCTATTCCCAGAGGCACGAGAACGCCTCTTACAGGGTCAGTGTCAGTTCAGTGACTGTTTGCATAGCGATGAGCCTAACTGTGCTGTACGAGGCGAATGGGAGCGCTATGAGCATTATTTAATGTTTTTAGAGGAAGCTATTAATAGACAAACTCGGCTAAACCAGCAAAGCGATCCAGAAGCGACGCTGAAGGTGAAGAGTAAAGCCAAGGGTAAGAGTCAGTACGAGCCGAAGTTGGAGAGTAAAAAATATCGTCAGAAGTCGCGACGGACGCAGTTACAGGACTTGCAGGAGTTGTACCGCGACAGTGAAGAGGATTAATGGCGATAGCTTCGCGCTCTGCGCTCCGCGCAGAGCGCCATTGCGTCATAACGCGAAGCTTTCTTTAGTGTCTTCAGTGCGATCGCTTCGCTACTGCTCGGAGCGTAGATCGCATCGAATTGGCTTTTATATAAATTAAGATAATATAATTTATTGCTTTTGATTTAAAAAAACAACCATTTTATTCTTAATTTTGTCAATGAATCCTGACAATCTAATTTTTGCTCTACGATTTTATGGTACTTTCAAGATACCGTAATTGGATACTTGTGGCGAGGTATGACTATTTTGATGAAAGTGGCTGAAACCCTTGAAATTACGTTGTGTAATTGACGCCAAATCTAGAGGAAAATTTCAAGGCTTAACATGAACGCTGATGGATTATTTGAGTACGGTTGACAATTAGTGTGGGCTGTGTATCCACGTTAAAGTAGTGTTCGGTTGGGATTTTTCCGATCACCGTTATTGAGATACCCGACTTCTTTGAGAAGTTGGGTATCTGAGACATCATCTCGTCCGCAGCAATTGTACAAAGGTATCGCTTACTGTATGGTCTTTGGTATCCGCTGCGTATTGAATCAACTGTTCCCGCAGTGCTTTGGCTTCATCTAAGGGTAAAAGCATCGCCAGCAAGAAATAAACTCCGCGAAAACTTGACTTGTCCATGTGGTCAATCAGACGGTTTTCTACTTCCTGACTTGTGCCGAGAAAGTTTTGCACGAGGAAGAAGTCCATGATTTTATCGTGGCGGAAATACCATTCTTTGCTTTCTTTTTTTTCCGTCTTAATTTCACCGATGGTCATATTAATGGGAATACTGGCTTCGCTATTGCTATCCTCCCACTGACGGCTGATGACCATTTTGTATTTCTCATCTTCCATGCTGAGTAATTCTTGATAAAATTCCTCTGCTGGGAGGGCGCTCTTACCGTTCAGCCGCATGTCGTACACAGCTTGGGAGAATTTTTTCAAGGGAAATTCGTGTCCCCATTCTTGGAGATATTCCTCCGCCATCTGGTGATATTGCTGCTGTTGCAGGCGGAACAAGTCGGGTTGTTTGCCTTGGGATATCATCAGTGCTACCAGACTTAAATCCATCGGATTGGAAAGAATCCGCTTGATGGCGGTTAATTCTTCTGGTGGTTGCTCGGAGTTGAGGGTGTCTGCTAAATATTGCTTGCAGGCTTTTTCGTAGTCTGTACCTTGAACCGGAACGCCTTGGGGTAAGGGTGAGACACGGGAAACCAAAAACTCTTCAATTTGGAGTTGTGTTAGGGGCTGTAAATAATATGTTTTCGCCGTGGAGGGAGCTATCCACTCTAGGGGCTGGGTTGTCATAATGATGTTTCCCCGGAAATAGCTTTCGACAAACTGACAGATTTTTGCTCGCGTATCGGCAGTAACTTCGTTGATGCCATCGATGCAAATGTCAATGGCACCGCTGTAAATCAGGTTTTTCAAGAAATCGGCATCTTGGGCTTGTCCGTGCAGTTTTGCTTGAATTGCTTCAATCACGCCCTTTTCGCATTTATGGGCGGGTAGGTAAACAACAATGTGACTGGAACATAGGGTTGAGCAGCATTTCCCAAACTCCCCAATGCTTCTGCTGCTTTAAAACGAGCATAGTCGAAAACTTTTTCATCCTTAAGCAAGTTGGCGATATCTTTGACGTAGGGTTTTGCCGCATCTCCCAATTTCCCCAAGGCTTCTGCTGCTCTAAAACGAACAGATGGGTCTAAGTTTTCATCTTTGACCAGGTTGGCGATATCTTTGACGTAGGGTTTAGCAGCATCTCCCAATTTCCCCAATGCTTCTGCTACAAGATAGCGAACATGGTAGGGAACTTTTTCATCTTTGAGAATGTCAACGGCTTTCTTAGCAAATTCCTCCCGTTGCTGAGATTGCAAGTTTTGTAAGTCGTATTCGTCAATTTCTCTACAGCTTTTTGCCTGACTTCCGGGTATTGGTCGTCAAGGGCGGCTACAATACCTTCAAACTGCCAGTCTTGCGGCTTAGGCTTCGGTGCTTCTTTGGCATTTACCCAAGAGAAGGAAAGGAGCAGACTAAGGAAGAAAGAAGAAATAAAAAAGAAGAAAGAAGAGATTTTTTTAGTTTTACGGGGTATTTTGGAAAGATTTGGGGAACCTTGCACGGTGGTGGGAAATATAGGGTTGTCAGCCATGAGATGTCACCCTCAGTCGTCATTAATAAAAAGTCTTCAATAACACCTGTTGCTTTTCCGGAATCTTACTATTATGTCATCTTGAAGTTAGTTTAAAATGATGCATCGGATGCTGTAGCAAAATAATCATGCTTCACAACGAGATACCCGACTGCTTTGACAAATCGGGGAAGTTTTCTCGTTTTAGGATGGTTGTAGGACATTCTTTTGACGCTATGTGCGAAGACTTTCCCCTATGGTTAATCCCACCATCGCCATTCCCCACGCATTCCAAGTTACTCATCAGCAGTTCCAGCAACTCGCCGTCGCTAACCGTGATTTAAGGCTAGAGAGAACTGCTACCGGAGAATTAATCGTTATGTCACCCACGGTCAGTGATACAGGAAATAGAAACTCAGATATTTCCGGACAACTTTGGCTGTGGAACCGTCAAACTAAATTAGGTAAGACCTTTGACTCTTCTAGTGGTTTTCACCTTCCCAACGGTGCTGACCGCTCTCCTGATGCTTCCTGGGTGAAATTAGAACGCTGGGAAGCTCTCACCCCAGAGCAACAACAAACCTTTGCTCCCCTGTGTCCAGACTTCGTTGTCGAATTGCGCTCCAAGTCTGACAATATAGAAACCTTGCGCCAGAAAATGCAGGAATATAGGTCAAATGATGCCAGTTTAGGATGGTTAATTGACCGGAAAAACCGAAAAGTGGAGATATACAAGCAAGGTCGGGAGGTGGACGTATTAGATAATCCCGACAGTTTATCAGGAGAAGATGTATTACCGGGATTTGTCTTAGACTTAACCGAAGTTTGGTAGTTGGTCTGTCTGGACTATTTCAAAATAATTTCTGATAATCCCCCGATTTCCCTCCAGTCTTACTCACTAAGTGAATTGATTCAATCTGAATTGACTTTTCTAGGGCTTTCGCCATGTCGTACAAAGTCAGTGCTGCTACAGATACAGCCGTTAAAGCTTCCATTTCTACCCCCGTTTCGGCTTTGGTTTTGACTGTCGCTTGTATTTCATAACCAGGTAATTCCGGTTGGGGGATTATCTGAACTTCGACTTTTTGGATGGGTAAAGGGTGACACAGGGGAATTAAATTTGCGGTTTGCTTAGCTGCCATAATCCCCGCTAGCCTTGCCGTACCCAGGACATCGCCTTTGGGAGTATTTCCCGCTTGAATCGCAGCAAAGGTTTCTGGAAGCATCCGCACCCTACCAACAGCGATCGCACTCCGGATGGTGATGGCTTTGTCCGATACGTCCACCATCTGTGCTTGTCCTTGATTATCCAGGTGCGTCAAATTGTTAGAAAAATTTGACCAATTTTCTTGTGTCATTTCCGAAAGTTGTGTTACTATTAGTTCTTGTGGCAAGGGCGTGTAGCTCAGTGGACTAGAGCACGTGGCTACGGACCACGGTGTCGGGGGTTCGAATCCCTCCTCGCCCGTTAACAAAGTTAAAAGTACTGATTGCTGATTCCTGAGTAGGGGCAAGGCATTGCCTTGCCCCTACGACTCATAACTTATTTAAAGAGTAGGCGTCTTCACCACGACCAAGAGCAAAACGCAGGGAGTTTCGTAAGTTTTTGCTGGACTGGGTGAGGAAAATGATCATCGCCAAGAAGGTTAATACAGCAGCGAAACCAAACATATTCCGATAGCCCACATGTTCAGCAATGGAACCGAGAACTGGACCTGCGATCGCAATCCCGACATCAAAACCAGTAATACACAGAGAAAACATCCTTCCTCTCTCTTGTGGTTCCGAGCGGTCAGCTATCAAAGCAGCCATCATCGGAATTACTGTACCACCCCCAGCGCCTTCTATAGCGGCTGCCCACAAAAAAGATTCCGCACTGTTTGCATTCCACAACAGCAGCATCGCCATAGTATAACAAACTAAGCCGACGGTAACAAACAAACCCCGTCCCAAGCGATCGCTCGCTTTTCCCGCAATCAACCGAATACTAAAACTAGAAATAGCTGCTGCGGTGTAAAACAACCCAGGATTTAAATCTACCTTAGTAGCTTTGATGAACAACGGCACAAAGGTACTCATAGTCCCAAAAGCCAAACCCACCAGTAACATCACTATCGCCGGTATTTTCACCCTGGGACTGAGGAGCATTTGCCAAAATTTACTCTCGTTGATTTTACCTGGCTGCTGAGTTTGAGACGGTGGGTTGACTACTTGTAAACTGACCAAAAAAGATAAACAACCCATCCCCGACGCTAACAGAAATAACGGCGTATAACCTTCCGCAGCTTGGATGTAGCCTCCCAAAGCTGGTCCTGTTGCCATCCCTATGGGAGTTACCAAGCTCATGTAACCAATGATTTCCCCACGATTTTTTACTGGAGCCAAATCTGCTACTAGGGTACTAAAGGCAGTGGTAAAAGCAGCAATACTGATACCATGAAAAGCCCGCAACACCATCAACAGGGGAATAGATGTGACTACCAAGTAACCAAGGGGTGCGATCGCAGCGGTTATCACCCCAATCAACAATACTATTTTCCGTCCCCGTCTATCCGCCATTCTTCCCAACCGAGGACGGAACAGTAACAATCCAATGGCAAAGCTACCCATCACCACACCAATTTGCTGCTTGGTTGCGCCGATATGTTGGATGTAAAGGGGTAGTGTTGGTAATAACGAAGCCACACTAGACCAAAAGAATAAACCTGCTGTAAATAAAATTAGCAGGTTGCGCCGTAGTTTGGCGTCTAATGTGTGAAGAGCTTTCAAGGTACAACTTTATTTTTAGTCTGTTTGTCTGAATACTATTTTTACAATACTTAATAAATTTTCCTAGTCCCCTGGGGGGAAGAGACGCGGAGAATAGTAGGTTGGGTTGAGCGGAGCGTAACCCAACAAAACCAATAATCTTGTTGGGTTTCGTTCCTCAACCCAACCTACATGTACATCTGTCCCTGCGTCACCGTATCACCGCGTCAGGTTGAGAATTTTTCACCTCATTACACAGCGTGCGAATTTCCTTACCAGTCGCCATATCCCAAAATCTGATAGTGTTATCGCCACTACCACTAATCAGGGTTGTGCCATCTGGGCTGATGATTAAAGAGAGAACAAAGTATAAATGCCCTGGGAGGGTGCGGATTAATTTTCCGCTACCCATATCCCATTGTTTAATGGTCTTGTCCCAACTACCACTAGTGAGGGTTTTGCCATCTGGGCTGATAGCTAGGGAACTCACCAAGTCAGAATGTCCTTGAAGGGTGCGGATTAAGTTGCCGCTAGCCATATCCCATTGTTTAATGGTTTTGTCAAAACTACCACTAGTGAGGGTTTTGCCATCTGGGCTGATAGCGAGGGCAATAACCTCCTTAGAATGTCCTTTGAGGGTGCGGATTAATTTTCCGCTAGCCATATCCCATTGTTTAATACTCTTGTCCAAACTACCACTAATAAGAGTTTTACCGTCTGGGGTAATGGTGAAGGAACTCACCAAGTCAGAATGTCCTTGAAGGGTGCGGATTAACTTGCCACTAGCGATATCCCATTGTTTAATGGTTTTGTCAAGACCAACACTAGTGAGAGTTTTGCCATCTGGGCTGATAGCTAGGGAATTAACCGAGATAGAAACTCCTTTGAAGGAGCGGATTAATTTGCCGGTGTTGATGTCCCATTGTTTAATGGTGTCCAAAGCACCACTAACAAAGGTTTTGCCATCTGGGCTGATGACTAGGGAACGAACTCCGTCAGAATGTCCTTTGAGAGTGCGGATTAATTTGCCGGTGTTGATATCCCATTGTTTAATGGTGTTCTCAACACTACCAGGTTTAATGTTAGAGTTCCAACTACCACTGATAAGGGTTTTGCCGTCTGGGCTGATAGCTAGGGAACTAACATAGTTAGAATTTCCTGGAAAGGTACGGACTAACTTGCCGCTAGCCATATCCCATTGTTTAATGGTGTTGTCAGAACTACTAGTGACAAAAGTTTTGCCATCTGGACTGCTAACAAGGGAACTAA
>JAYKJH010000024.1:0-66167 GCA_035285345.1 Nostocaceae cyanobacterium
GTAAGGGCGCGGGCTGACAAGATTTCGGCTACTCGGTTCAACGGCTGGGCAACCCCTATCGCCTCCACGAGCTTTGTTTAGACTCCGCGTGATGCCCCACCGCAGAGTTTGAATGGTTTGTTTGATGACGCCGATGCCTTTGGGCTATCCGATGAGTGCAACTCCCGCCTGTGGATTGAGTCTCGTACTCCAGGTTAGGGACATTCCCGGACGGCTGCTGGTTCTGATGGTTGCAGACATTCCGGCTCGTGGCGACTACACCAATAAGACCAGTATACCAGTTTGCTCGTTTCCTCCCTCTGCCCTTCACTGTTGCGAAGCAATTCGTTCCGGTCTGGGTCGTCAACTAGCTCGTATTCATCCCGTCACTTGGCGAAGCCAAGTGCGGGGCTTCTACTGATTTAGCTAATTCCTGACACAGATAAGTAGATTATTCTTCCAAAGCTGCGGGAATATCCTCTTGTTCGATAGCTGCGGGAATTTCTTCTTCTGCCACAGGTTCAGCAGCCACCTCCAGAACAGGGGGTTCACCTTGCTGTTTAGCACGCAGCTGTTCGCGATATTTAGCCGCCATTTCTTCAGCCTTATCATAAACCAGGTCGCGATTCTTGATCATATCGCCTGGTTCTGGTTCTAGCTGTTTGGTAGACAGGGAAATCCGACCACGTTCTGCATCCAAGTCAATGATCATGACTTTCACTTCATCATTGACATTGAACACGCTGTGAGGTGTATCGATGTGGTCGTGGGAAATTTCTGAGATGTGTAGCAGTCCGCTGACACCACCAATATCGATGAATGCACCGTAGGGTTTGATACCACGAACTGTACCGATGACTACCTCGCCGACTTCCAAGCGGTTCATCTTCCGCTCAACCAACGCACGACGATGGGAGAGAACCAGACGGTTGCGTTCTTCGTCTACTTCCAAGAATTTTAATGGCAATTCTTCACCGACCAAATCTTCCTTGGGTTTGCGAGTGCTGATGTGGGAGCCTGGTATAAAGCCACGCAGTCCCTCAATTCGCACCAAAGCACCACCACGGTTGGTAGCAAATACACCAGAGCGCACGGTAGCATCTTCCGCTTGTAACTGGCGAACTCGTTCCCAAGCACGCATGTATTCAATACGACGAATGGACAGAGTTAGCTGCCCATCTTCGTTTTCATCAGTGAGGATGAAAAATTCTCTTGTTTCGTTAGATTGTAAAACTTCTTCCGGGGCATCTACCCGGTTAATAGACATTTCTTGAATGGGAATATAGGCTGCTGTTTTTGCACCAATGTCAATCAGAGCGCCGCGTGGCTCTATACTGAACACGGTCCCGGCAACTATATCTCCGGGGCTAAAGTGGTAATCGTATTTGTCAAGTAGAGCAGCGAAATCGTCGTGAGTAAAGCCAATTTCTGGGGCGAGTGTTTTCTGATTGACCATGCTAATGTTTTCCCGGTACGTTTCTCCGTAAAGGTTTTTTGCCTCCTCGATGTATATGCACGCGCCTAATAGGGCAGGACACACTTACATCTTTCTCCATACTATCGTAGGAGATCTGCATTGAAGTCCCTCCTACAAAGCCTTACAGCTATGTTAGTGGTTCTCCAGCTTGATTTACCCTGCCTTCTATGGGAACAGGTTTGAATCTAGTATTGCTTATCGAACGTCAAGACTTCTTATTATAGCTTATATTTCACAGATGCGTCAGTTCATATTCAGAATTAGCAGCATCGTTATTGTTGAGGGTGGAATTATTGTCTGCGGGAGATGCTGGGGTAGGTTGGCTGTGATTTTGCAGGTGATTTAAGGTGTCAACAAAATCGCGAATCCCTTGAAATTGACGATAAACAGAGGCAAAGCGCACGTATGCTACTTCCGAGAGGTTTTGTAACTGTTGGAGAACTAATTCACCAATTTCAAAGCTGCTGACCTCGCGTAGCGCACGCTGTTGTAGTGTCGCCTCAATTTCATCTACCAGTGATTCCAAGCGGGATTGAGGAATTCCGGTTTTTTGACAAGCGCGGACTATACCGCGCAGTAATTTAGAACGGTCAAAAGACTCTCGCTTTGAGTCTTGTTTGATGACTGTAATGGGTACAAACTCAATCCGCTCGTAAGTAGTGAAGCGGCGCTTACAATTTAAACATTCCCGTCTTCGTCTAATACTATTTCCGGCTTCAGTTGAGCGTGACTCAAGCACTCGATTGTCTGGATGCTGGCAATACGGACATTGCATCTGACTGTTGTCCTGGATTTTCTGCGTGGAGATTGAGATATATTAGGGTGATTTTGGGGGTGATTTTGGGGGTGATTTGGGGAATTTTTGGACAACAACGACAAAATCATATCCAGAAGGCAATTTAGGGACGACGCTCATGAGGAAATTTCAGGCAATAAGCAATAGGGTACAAGAATAATAGCCGCTGCTACCAGGGAGGTAACAGCGGTGAGAATCATCAAGCTTTGGCGTTGGAGATTTTAGCAGAACAAATCTGCTGCTTAGTCCTTTTTCTCGATGCGAGGAGGTTCGCGGAAAGCGATCGCAAAGAACAGAGTTCCCAAAGCCAGGGTCAAAATCAAGATGTAAGCAACACTTTCCATATCACAAGTTCCTGCTCATCTGGAGTCGATGTTGATAGTCTAGCAAGCAAGGGTAAAGAATGGCCTAACAAATAGTTGTTAAACCATTCTCCATGAAGGATTAAGCTTCCTTCTTCCGGGTGGACAAGTCACCCACTTTAGCGAACAAGCCGAATTCCACTTGTTCTTCTAGGTCTGCGTCAACACCAGCGAATACGTCGCGGTAAATGGTTCGAGAACCATGCCAAATGTGACCGAAGAAGAACAGCAGTGCGAATACAGCGTGACCGAAGGTAAACCAGCCTCTGGGAGAGGTGCGGAATACACCATCAGAGTTCAAGGTTTCTCTGTCGAATTCAAAGACTTCGCCACCTTGAGCCTTACGGGCGTATTTCTTAACATCTGCAGGGTCAGTGAAGGTTTGACCGTTCAGTGCCCCACCGTAGAAACTAACAGTTACGCCAGTTTGCTCGAAGCTGTATTTAGATTCTGCGCGTCGGAAGGGAATATCAGCGCGGACAATTCCATCAGCATCGGTCAGTACTACTGGGAAAGTTTCAAAGAAGTTTGGTAGACGACGCACGGTCAACAAACGACCTTCAGCATCTTTGAACACAGGGTGTCCTAGCCATTCTTGGGCAATCCCGTCGCCCTTAACCATTGGACCTGTACGGAATAGACCGCCTTTGGCGGGGCTATTACCAACGTAGTCGTAGAAAGCTAGTTTCTCCGGAATTTGAGAGTAAGCTTGCTCCAGGGTCGCACCGTTGTCTACAGCAAACTGTACGCGCCGCGCAATTTCTTGGCGGAAGTAACCCTGATCCCACTGATAGCGGGTAGGACCAAACAGTTCAATGGGGGTGGTGGCGTTACCGTACCACATGGTACCTGCAGCCACGAAAGCAGCAAAGAATACGGCAGCAATACTGCTAGAGAGTACGGTTTCAATGTTACCCATCCGCAGCGCTTTGTAGAGCCGTTCCGGGGGACGTACTGTCAGGTGGAATAAACCAGCAATAATCCCCACAGTACCAGCGGCGATGTGGTGAGCTACGACACCACCAGGGTTAAAGGGGTTAAAACCCGCCGGTCCCCACTCTGGTGACACCGCTTCCATGTGACCAGTTAAGCCGTAGGGGTCAGAAACCCACATACCAGGTCCGAACAAGCCAGTTTGGTGGAAAGCACCGAAACCGAAGCAGAGTAGACCAGACAGGAACAAGTGGATACCAAACATTTTTGGCAAATCCAAAGCCGGTTCGCCAGTGCGGGGGTCTTGGAACAGTTCCAAGTCCCAGAAAACCCAGTGCCAAACGGCAGCTAGGAACAACAAACCAGAAAGAATAATGTGAGCAGCAGCAACGCCCTCAAACGACCAGAAACCGGGGTCAACGCCGGTAGCACCCGTGACATCCCAACCGCCCCAAGAGCCGGTAACGCCTAAGCGTGCCATGAACGGCAGTACGAACATACCTTGCCGCCACATGGGGTTGAGGACGGGATCGCTGGGGTCATAGATTGCCAGTTCGTACAAAGCCATCGAACCAGCCCAACCTGCCACTAGGGCAGTATGCATCAGGTGTACAGAAATCAGCCGCCCCGGATCATTCAGGACGACTGTGTGTACTCGGTACCAGGGTAGTCCCATTGACTACGCTCCTCCTAAGATGAAATATCTCTACAGGTTATTTTTCAGCTTTTTGTTATTGCCAGATGCTGACCATTGACCACAAGGGCTGATTTATGGGCAGCCTGGGCTAACGGTTTGGCAATGCCAGAGCCAGCGCAAAAATGAGAATGTTTAAAAAAGTGTAACTATTGATTGCACCGAATGCAAGCGTAAACGGAGGAAGTGTAAAGGTTATCTAAAGTTTTATTTACTGGTCTACCGCTGGTATACTTGCCAGGTGACATATTGCCTCAGCCGAATTTAGGCGGTCTAAGACCTGTTCCGCAGTCATTAGCCGCTTGAGTACTACTTGACCAATACTCCGGGTGTTGGGAGGCATTTGGGCGGTGAAAGAGGGCTTAACTTCCACTGTTAAAACAGCTGCTTCTACCTGATAAAGCCACCAAATTTCTTGGTCGGATTTTAAACAAATATTCAAACGTTGAATATCTGGTCTGCGTCGCCATGCCATTTCTTGCCATAGTCCATCCGATGCCCAAACTCTACCAATTTCCCAACCATCTGCTAAAAAAAAGTACTTCACTTACTTAGTCTCGCTACTAGAGAGTCTATCTGCATGTTCAGCATAGCGCGAGATTTTACTGGATTATGTACAATTATAAAGTATTAAAGAAAACATTAATATTTCCTGCCCTTCCAGTTTTTAAGACTACAAACACCTGCTATACCACTGGTAGGGCTTCCTGGGAATTGGTGATTCGTAACTACTCTTTTAGAAGGAATTTAGACATTTCCAATGGCTAGTACCCTATTTCCGAAGTTGATGGGTAAATGGCAGGAAAATAATCCCCTGCTATGATTAGGAGTAATTTATCGGCTCCACCTCTATTTAAATCTGAAGACAAAACTCCAGTAATTGACTAACACTGCATAAATCTACAACAAAAGCGGTAAAATTTACAATTATTATTAAATACACCGCCATTAACGGGTGGGTGTATTAACAATTATTACAGTGGTGTCAGTAAATATTTAATTCCATTGACAACTTTATTTTGAAAACCTAACTGTAATAATTCCTCTTCTGATAAACCTAAATAAGTCCAATGGGGAGGGTCATTTTCCACAGTTTGAAACCAACCATTTTGATAAAGAGCTTGTCTTTGTCGGTCGTTAGTGATTCGTAAATCTATAGCTAAACTCCACAGATGCTGGGAGGCTCCGGGAGGTGCAACAATACTCAGAATTGGCAGATATTGACCCCGCCGCAATCTTGCCATAGTTTTATTATTAGCGTATTTTCTCCAGAATCTGGCATGGGTAGCAAAAGTCCGGGTACAATCAGCACCTGCATTACCAGATTTAAAAGATATTGACACTTGTTGTCGTACACGATTTAAAGCATCGGCTGCTGGTTTTTGTAAAGCACATTTTGTACCATTGACAAAAGCCATATCCAGACTAGATTGAAAGGCTTTTGTTTCCTGGTCGGTTGGAAAAAAGACTTTTGTGGGTAGTTTAATTGCCGGGTCTTGATGTACAAAGACCGCCCCGTATTCCTGAAGCAAAAGATATTCAAAAGAGCCTGGTAGGGGAAGAGTTGGTAATTTATCAGCAATAGCTTTGAGAAACTTTTCTTTAGGAGTGTATGTTAATTCAGCATTAGGTAGCTGTTGATGATTTTTTTCTCGACATAAACTATTTAAGTTGATATTTCTTCCCGTAGCATCAAGCATAAAACAATTGCTCGATTGTTGGGCATGTGTAGTGAGATTAACCAAGAAGATGGAAGTACTATATACCAGGGTGATAACAATCAACGTAATTGTAGCAATCAAAGCAAATTTTCTTAAAAATACTCTCATAAAAAATAGTCTTATTTTTGGCTCATCACGGCATAAAGATTAATTTGTTTGCAAAAATCGCTACCTTTTTTAAGGTACCAAAATAGTGACGACATTGAAAGAAATTTAGATTGATAAACAAGGATGAAGCTTCGTCTTCCACAAGGGAGCTTAAACCCCGAAGGTGCCTAAAGCTCCAATAGCCGCTGTTGTTGTCTTGGAGGTATATCCACAACATTATCAGCATCGCACCCGGTGTGGCGGTGGTGTTATACGCTGATTTCCGGAATTATTTTGGGCGATCGCGTAGCATGAACTATAACCTTTGAACGCCATGGCGACAAAAAGTGGATTTTTCTGACTATTTGCGATCGCTATGTCACCACTATGCCAAGTGGTGGAAACCATATGCCTTCATCGATGAAATCAACAACTCAACGTGGTTTGAGTTTGAGCTAACTAGCAAGACTCAGGAAAAGCCCAAGCAACCAGGACAAAAGCCTACTGAAAACACTCAGCCAGTTCCTGTTCTGAAAGCAATTCGTGAGTATGCCCACGAGAAAATTTTGATTGTGGGTAGTCCGGGAATGGGAAAATCGACACTGTTGGCACGGGTGATGAGCGATGCAGCGCAACAGGCTCTCAATAACCCAGAGTTTCCCATTCCTGTGTTGGTGGAGTTAAAGCTATATCGGGAATCGGGAATTTGGGTGCTGATGCAAACGGCGTTAGAAACTCATAATCTTTACCTTGACATCCCCGATATTAAGCGACTAGTAGCAGACAAGCGACTTTTGCTGCTGGCGGATGGGTTAAATGAGTTACCGACTGAGCCAGCAAAATACGAATTTCAGAAGTTTTGTCAGCGCCAAATACCGATAATAGTAACTACGCGGGATTTTGCGGGTGATGTTAGGATTGAGCGTAAACTGCAACTCCAAAATCTGGATTCTCTAAAGGTTAAAGCATTTTTCCAAAGTCGTCTGCCCGGTCAAGAGCAAAAGCAGATCCAACAGTTGTGCGATCGCGTCAAGGATTTTGGGCAAACACCGCTGATGGTGTGGATGCTTTTCAGTGTTTTCCAACAAAAGGGCGAGATTCCAGCTACTCGTGGAGAAGCCTACCGAACTTTTACAACCCTCTACGTAGAAAAAGCAAAACAAGGAATTGATTTGGATGAGTCGCGTAGCTGCTTGAGCAAACTTGCCTTTGCCATGATGCAAGCGCAACAGCGTACAGATTTTCGGTTAGAAATCGGCGAATTTGAGGCTCAAGACTTACTTGGTGCAAAAACACTCAAACATTTGCTGAGAAATCACCTGCTGCAATCAACTGGAAAACCTGGCGATCGCCAAATTCGTTTCTGTCACCAATCCCTTCAGGAATACTATGCAGCAGAATGGCTGTTGTCTGAATTGCGGCAACATCCCGAATGGCTCAAGAAAAAGCCAGAACAGAAATATACATGGTTTCAGCAACAATATTTAAATTTGCTGAAGTGGACGGAATCGCTGGCGATCATGCTGTCATTGATGGAGGATAACGACAACGCCAGTCGGGTAGTAGAGCAAGCGCTTGATGTGGATTTGATTTTGGGGGCAAGGCTGGCGGGTGTGGTTAAGCTGGATTTTCAGGAGAATACAGTTAGATTAGTGAGTCAGTGTAAATTGCCTGATGGACAAAACATGCCAGGGTGGTTGGAGGTTCGTCTTTTAGGGAAAACAGGTTCAGCAGAAGCAATTCCATTTTTGAAAGATATTTTTAACTCTCATCCAAAACAAGTCATCATCAACAGTTTCAAGCCAGAAGTCAGGGAAAGAGCTAGCGTAGAATTGCTTCTGCTGGGCTACACCAATCACCTAGAAAATTCTCAATCTTTCTTTGATTTAAAATCATTTGAGCCTGATACTGCGACAACAACATTTACAGATTCAAAGTCCGAAAATCAATTTAAAAATATAATTGTAAATACTCTAAGTCATTTACGAAAAAATACTAAATGTTACTTAAAATATTTATACAGTGCTAGCAAAGCTGTCTCAAGTGGAAATATTCCATTGCTATTTAAACTGCTAAAACATAAGAATAAATATCTCAAAATGGGAGCTATTCACGCATTGGAGGCAATTGGATCTGAGGAAATTGTTCCCGGATTACTTCAAGTAGTTGAATATTCTGATTCTCTAATGGGTAGTAGTGCCGCAGGAATCTTGGGTAGATTGAAATTTAACTCAGCCATACCTAGATTGATTCAACTGATTGAACAACATCCAAACCGTGAAGTCCGCAGCAGTGCAGTTTATGCTTTGAGTCTAATCGGTTCAGAAGAGGTAATTCCTGGACTCTCC
The DNA here is from genome assembly GCA_035285345.1 of Nostocaceae cyanobacterium. Taxonomy (GTDB): domain Bacteria; phylum Cyanobacteriota; class Cyanobacteriia; order Cyanobacteriales; family Nostocaceae; genus JAYKJH01. The sequence continues at coordinate 8,398 of JAYKJH010000024.1, forward strand.
CGCGCGGTTGAAGATTCAGATTTTTGGGTGGCAAAGTCAGCACTAGAAGGTTTAGGAAGAATTGATTCTGAAAAGGTTACTCCAGCAATACTAACCGGCATCTTGCATCCCCATCCATATGTGTCTTTAACGGCAGCCGCTATCTTACGAAAAATAAGTGTTAAGGAGTCTGCTGAGGAGCTTTTAAGAACTGAAACAGCAGTTACTTTATTGCTTAAAATGCTTGAATCTCCTCAATCTTCGATGCGTTGGCATATTACCTTTATTCTCTGGAACATTTGTCATGAGGAGCTAATTACAATCTTACGCAAGAAATTAAACTATCATCATCCTAATTTTGATATCACAGAAAATATATCTCTACTTCTTGGAAAATTAGGTTGTGAAGAAGCAGTTTCCGGCTTGATTCATGCAATTAAGAATCCAGATTTTGAAGTTCGCCATTGTGCAGTATATGCACTGGGCAAAGTTTTAGAAAATAAAAAAGTTTCAACAGATAAAACTGCGGAATATTTGCCTGATTTACTTCCTTTGCTTACTACTGGAAAAGGAGAGGAAATTATCGATGCGATCGCAGCCATCCAAAACTGCTGTCAGTTCTACAACTTCCAGTTACTGCCAGTGCTGGAACCTGCTAGTCAGGCTGAAAAGACGACGAATATTTTCAATATCGAAACCCTCAACGCCAAAAACTCCGCCCTCAACCTTGGCGGCACTATCTACGGTAATCAAATCGCCAACCAGAACCACAAAAGCGAACTATAAAATAGAAATAACCAAGCATAAAATCATTTATGAATAACAATAACTTCAACATCGGTACCTTCAACTCAAATAATGCTGCCGTCAATCTTGGTGGTACTGTCGAAGGAAATCAAATTGGCACTCAAACAAACTACACCTTTCCCAACCCGAAGTCAGCCGAATCCATTAATGCTGTTTCCCAGCTAATCCAAGACATTCGCAAACAGCACCCCCAAGCCTCAGATGCAGAAATTATTAATATCATTGAGCATGGATTTGAAACCATGCGACAAACCAATCCGCAAAAATTGCGGCGTTGGCTCGATCTATTCAGCATTGTTTTTGCTGGTGGTTCAGAAGCAGTCAAAATAGTGGCTCCACCATTGGGGATTCCAATTGAAGTAGGCAAACGCCTGTACGAGATATGCGATCGCAACCGCAAACAACTCCCCAACAGCTAATTCTCTCACCAGCCGCAATCATGCAAATTATAATTAATCTTCCCGATAACCTGCCCCTCACCGAAGCCGATGTACGCACAGAACTTGCGATCACCCTCTATCAGCAGCAACGTATCCGTCTAGATCAAGCTGCTCAACTCGCTGGTATTTCTGTAGAGAACTTCTATCAACTATTAATCGACCGCAATATCCTCACCCCACCCGTAGATCCCGACGATGAACCTGCCGAACTCATTCTAGCTAGCCTCCGCACCTCCCTCCAACAAGTCACAGAAGGCAAAATACATCCTATTTCGGAACTCTGGGATAGTATTGATGACTGACGACGCAGCCCAAATCCAGCTTCTGTTTACCGATGAGTTTAAAACCCGACTGAGCAAACTGCTCAAGCGCTACCGCAGCATCCGTACCGATTTACAAGTACTACTTGATGAGCTTCAATCGGGCAACTTTATCGGCGATCAAATTTCTGGCACTGGCTACACCGTCTTCAAAGTTCGCCTCAAGAATAGCGACATTCAGAAAGGTAAGAGTGGCGGCTACCGCGTCATATATCAACTCAGAGACAGTACCTACATTTTACTCGTCATCATCTACTCTAAGTCAGACCAAGAGGATATCCCAGCCAGTCAAATTCGAGAAATCATTGATTGCTTTGACCCACCACTATAAGTATTGAGAATGGGGCTACGAAACTGAGCAGCCAATACCCACCACAACAAAAGGGAAACCAGGGAAATACAATAGAATATTAGTCCTTGCTGCCAGCATTGAACCATGACCCTGCATTCCTCGGTTGAATTTCAAGACGCTTTTGATGTTGTTGTTGTCGGTGCCGGACACTCCGGGTGCGAGGCTGCTCTAGCAACTGCCCGTCTGGGCTGTCGTACCCTGCTGTTGACACTTAATCTTGATAAAATCGCTTGGCAACCCTGTAACCCAGCAGTGGGTGGTCCAGCCAAATCGCAGTTAACCCACGAAGTAGATGCTTTGGGTGGGGAAATTGGCAAAATGGCTGACCGTACCTACCTGCAAAAGCGCATCCTCAACTCTTCACGGGGACCGGCTGTGTGGGCTTTGCGTGCCCAAACGGATAAACGGGAATACGCAGCACTAATGAAAGGAATTGTCGAGAATCAGGAAAACCTGTCAATCCGGGAAAGCATGGTTACGGATTTAGTGCTGGGTGCCAATGATGAGATTATCGGTGTCCAGACTTACTTTGGTGTGGCGTTCCAGTGCAAAGCAGTGATTCTCACCACAGGTACTTTCCTTGGCGGTCGGATTTGGGTGGGTAATAAGTCAATGGCGGCGGGACGTGCTGGGGAATTTGCCGCAGAGGGTTTGACGGAAACCCTAAACCGCTTGGGTTTTGAAACTGGACGTTTGAAGACGGGAACCCCAGCACGGGTTGATAAGCGGTCAGTAGACTACAGTAAGATGGAACTGCAACCGGGAGATGAGGAAGTACGCTGGTTTAGTTTTGACCCCCAAGTGTGGGTGGAAAGGCAACAGCTTCCTTGTCATATGACCCGGACGACCGGCGAAACCCATCGCCTAATTCGGGAAAATCTCAACCTGTCGCCAGTATATGGCGGTTGGGTAGATGCTAAGGGTCCGCGTTATTGTCCCAGCATTGAAGATAAGATTGTCCGCTTTGCCGATAAGGAAAGCCACCAAATCTTTATTGAACCGGAAGGACGGGATATACCGGAACTGTATATCCAAGGTTTCTCTACCGGGTTGCCAGAAAATCTGCAACTGCAAATGCTGCGGAGTCTCCCAGGTTTGGAAAACTGTGTGATGCTGCGTCCGGCGTATGCGGTAGAGTATGATTATTTGCCTGCAACTCAGTGTTTTCCGACAATGATGACCAAGAAGATTGAGGGGCTATTTTGTGCAGGGCAAATTAACGGCACTACAGGCTACGAAGAAGCAGCAGCGCAAGGTATTGTGGCGGGAATTAATGCGGCGCGGTTTGTCAAAGGTCAAGAAATGATTGTTTTCCCCCGCGAACAAAGTTACATCGGTACGCTGATGGATGACCTGTGTACGAAAGACTTGCGCGAGCCTTACCGGATGCTCACAAGTCGGTCTGAGTATCGGTTACTATTGCGCTCTGATAATGCTGACCAGCGGTTAACACCCTTGGGAAGAGAAATCGGGTTGATTGATGACCGTCGCTGGGAGTTGTTTACTCAGAAGTATGAAAATATTGCGGCGGAGAAAGAACGGCTGTACTCGACAAGGGTAAAAGAAAATGATGAGGTAGGTAAGGCAATTGTCGCGGCTACCGGGCAGGCAATTAAAGGTTCGATTACCTTGGCGGACTTGCTACGGCGTCCGGGATTTCATTATGTTGACCTAGAAAGGTTTGGACTGGGAAATCCGGAACTTGAGCGGGAACAGAAAGACGGGGCGGAAATTGACATCAAGTATTCTGGTTACCTGCAACGTCAGCAAAGCCAAATCGAGCAAATTGCTAAGCAAGCTAACCGTCCTCTACCAGAGGATTTGGACTATAACACGATTGAGACGCTTTCTAAGGAAGCACGGGAAAAGTTATCAAAAGTTAGACCGTTGACTGTGGGACAAGCGGCGCGAATTGGTGGGGTGAATCCGCCGGATGTGAATGCGTTGCTAGTGTATTTGGAGGTGCGATCGCGAAGTGTATCCGAGAGAGTTTCGCGCTACTCAACATCTGGCGCTTAGTCCTGCGTCAAGGGATAGCTCCCTTGTTAAGCGCAAACAGCACATAGCATTCTTGCAAGTAGCTGAAAGATGCCGCAACAACAGTTAAGCGTAGCGCTTAGTCGTGACATGGATCGACGGATCTACCTCAATCCACAACCTAGCCTTAGAATCGGGCAAAGGATTATTTGGTCGATAAACTAATCTCGAAGGTCCATGAATATCTGCCTCATGGCAGTGTGTAACACTCCTCCCTTGTCTAACCGAGATTACCGGATAATTGGTGTTGTTCTTGTAATTGTCTTTGAGTACTTGTCCGAAAATATAGATATTCGTTGGTACAGTTCGCTCTCTTTTTCTCCACGTTCCTTCTAGACCCCTGTTTTTCTCAATCACCACCGGCATCCCATGAAATAGGGGAATCCGCCAAAATCTTCCCACCTTCACGGCGCCAACAATTCGTCCGGTTGTGAGTAACTGTCGTACTCTCTGAGGACTAATACCAAGTAAAGAAGCAGCTTCGGTTGTGCCCACATCCATAAGTATAAATACTCTAGCGCTAGGTTTTATAGTCATAATTATATATCTAAGCAATCCGATTTGCTTTTTGAATCAACAAAGGAAGTGATTGTAGGAGTTTTGATGAAAAAACGAGGAGTCAGGACTGGGAAGAATAACTAACTAATTAATTCGCTATTGAATAGGGACGTTCCGCAGGAACGTCTCTACGACTCGTGTTTAAGGGAAAAATTAACCTTTAATCCCCCAAATAAATCCCCATACCACGGGCAGTTTTCACTAGCGTACCATCCCGATCTACCGCTCGATATTGCGCGATCGCTTCGGCAATCGGGACGCTAAGGACATGACGATTTTGCCATGTCACCATGTGGTCGTACTTACCCTCAGCAATCAGTTCGACTGCCGCTACACCAAACGCAGATGCAACTAATCTATCGAGGGGGGAAGGGGTTCCACCGCGTTGAATGTGTCCTAAAACAGTGACGCGAATTTCTGCACCGATGCGATCGCAGATTTTGTCAGCTAAATACTGACCAATCCCACCATATCTGCTTTGTCCCAAGCGATTGGTACTAGTAACGCAAACTCCATCTTGGGTGCAAACCGCCTCAGATACAATTATCAAGCAGTAGTTTTTGCCTTTTTCTTGGCGTTCTTTGATTTTGTGACAAATATGTTCGATGGTATAGGGAATTTCCGGTATCAAAATTACATCTGCTCCCCCGGCAATGCCTGCGGAGATTGCTATGTGTCCGGCGTCACGTCCCATTACCTCCAAAATCATCACACGGCTATGGCTAGCGGCTGTGAAATGTAAGCTATCCAGGGCTTCAGTAGCAATATTCACCGCTGTGTCAAAACCAATGGAACGCTCGGTAATCCCAATGTCGTTATCAATGGTTTTGGGGATACCAACCAAGTTAATTCCACCCTGTTGCGCTAAGCGACGGAGAATTGCTAGACTGCCATCGCCACCAATGCCTATTAAAGCTTCTAAACCCAGTTGGTGGTAGTTGGCGATAATTTCTTCTGAGCGATCGCGTACACTCCCATCTGCCATCCCAAAAGCAAAGGGGTCGCCTTTATTAGTCGTGCCTAACATCGTACCGCCAGCGGTGAGATATCGGTCAACCTCATCAATTGTTAACTTTTTAATTTTGGGTGGGACTTCCAATAAGCCCTGGGTAGCTTCCTTGATTCCCACTACCTCCCAGCCATAGTTTCCCACAGCACAATGCACTACCGCCCTGATAACAGCATTCAACCCAGCGCAATCACCCCCACTGGTGAGGATGCCAATACGTTTGCGTTCTCCCATATTAACTTTCTACAAATTGAGCGTTGATAGCCTCCAGCAGTAGATTAAACTTAAGCAGGAACCAACTGCTCTAAATTCAATATTAAATTTTTTGCTATCTTGCTGTGTCCTAACTGACAAAAATCCCCAAATTACCATAAATTAAGTGAAATTTTTGAGAAATTTAGTATTTCTCATGTCATTGATACCTAACAAACAATGAAAATCTCCGTGTCCCAGTCCCCAGTATATAACCCCGAATCCCCTCTAGACTTATCAAACCCCCCATTAATTCCTCAAGCTCCACCGGGGTTTAAATCAGGTTTTATCGGCATTATTGGACGACCAAATGTCGGTAAATCAACTTTGATGAATCAATTAGTCGGGCAAAAAATCGCTATTACTTCCCCAGTCGCGCAAACCACGCGCAACCGTCTGCAAGGAATTTTGACAACACCAGAAGCACAGTTAATTTTTGTCGATACACCAGGAATTCATAAACCCCATCACCAACTAGGGGAAGTGTTGGTGCAAAATGCCAAAATTGCTATTGATTCAGTGGATGTGCTGCTGTTTGTGGTTGATGGTTCCACAACTTGCGGTGGGGGAGATAAATACATTGCTGATTTACTAACCCGCAGCCAAACACCTGTAATTTTAGGGTTGAATAAAATTGACCAGCAACCCTCCAATAGTCAAGATATAGATGATAGTTACCAACAATTAGCAGCACCTTATAATTGGCAGATAGTTAAATTTTCTGCCCTCAATGGTGAGGGATTAACAGAATTACAGCAAGATTTAATTCAACATTTAGAAACAGGTCCTTATTATTATCCTCCCGATTTGGTAACAGACCAACCCGAACGTTTTATTATGGGCGAATTAATTCGCGAACAAATTTTGCTATTAACCCGTGAAGAAGTTCCCCACTCCGTAGCTATTGCAATTGACAAAGTAGAAGAAACTCCTAGCATTACCCGTGTATTGGCGACTATTCACGTAGAGCGTGATTCCCAAAAAGGAATTTTGATTGGTAAAGGTGGTGCTATGCTCAAATCAATCGGTAGTGCAGCACGCCAACAAATCCAAAAGTTAATTGCGGGTAAAGTTTACTTGGAATTGTTTGTGAAAGTCCAGCCAAAATGGCGTCAGTCGCGAATGCGTTTAGCGGAGTTAGGCTATCGGGTTGAGGAATAATCCTGTGAGTGGATAATTAGTAATTTAAGACGCCATAAATCTGGTTTCTTTGGATTCGAGAGCGAAGAAATTTTCATAGAGACATAGTTCCGCTCATCACAGTTTTTCCCGTAGGCTGGGAGATTTTTTTTGCTGGTTCAATAGTAATGACAGCCTCAGAAGAGTTAGTCATAAATTCGTCTAGGGGTAATTGCAGAAATACTTTTCCTTGGGAGTCTGGGTTAAATTCTCTACAATATATTTTTTTACTATCAGCCACAGCCCACAATCTTTGACACTCCACCGCCCTATAAGGGCGGGGATTCTACATTCACAGACTCGCCGTTAGACAGCAGGTTTTCACCAACTGCCCAAGAGGGTAAATCTCCTGTAGCGTAAGTTCCGGTATGCCCTACCGTACTGAGTCCTAATCTCAAAATATTGATTGCTGCGTTGATATCTCTGTCCTCTACATATCCGCTGCGGAGGACAAACGTGAGTCCTGGTAGACAGAGATTTTTGCACTTTTTCGCCACAGTTAGAACAATTTTGACTTGTATTGTGGGGAGGTACTGCAACCGTCACCTTCTCATATTTGTGTCCAAAATATTCCAGCCAGATGCGGAAAGTGTACCAACCAGCATCAGAGATTGATTTAGCTAGATGTCGATTACGAACCAGTCCTTTGACATTCAAGTCTTCATAGGCGACCAAATCGTTAGATTGGATGAGGAGGTGTGCTAGTCTCTTGCAGTACTCTTTCCGTTGCCTACTTACTCTTAAATGCTTACGGGCATATCTATTTCTAGCTTTGTGGTAATTGTTAGATTGTCGTTGCTTGGCTTTTTTCTTTTCTCTACTGAACTTCTTGGATTTTTTGCGGTTAGCACGGTTTAACTGTCTTTCTGACTGGCGGTAGAACTGTGGTGAAAGTTCGACATTACCTTTATTGTCGGCAATGAAGTACTTCAACCCCAAATCAATACCTACAACTTGATTAGTCGGTTGACTTTTCATCTTCACATCAACATCAATCGCAAATTGAGCGTAGTAACCGTCAGCACGACGTACTAAACGTACTCGCTTAATTTGCTTAATGTCATAGTAGTTCAGGTCATAGGTTCCCTTGAGTTTTAGAGTCCCAATACCTTTTTTATCCGAGAAAGTGATAGCCTTCCTAGTTTCTAAAAGCTTCCAGCCAGTGGATTTGTATTCAACTGAACGGCAATTTTTCTTAAACTTAGGAAACCCCTTTTTACCTTTAACTTTCCGCTTACAGTTATCGTAAAATCGAGCTATGGCACTCCAAGACCTCTCAGCAGCAGATTGTCTAGCCATGGAATTAAGTTCATCGGCAAAGGGAAATTCCGCAGCTAATACAGCACAGTATTTATTCAAGTCATACCTGCCAACCTTTTTATTATCCATCCAATAGCGTAAGCACTTGTTTTGAATGAATTGACTAGTACGAATTGCCTCATCAATTGCACGATATTGCTTTTCTTTTCCCTTAACTTTGAACTCGTAAACAATCATGGTATCGACCAATTCACCACAATCTTATGTTAACACAACCTACATAAAGCCGCCCTTATAGGGCGGGGTTTTAGACCCAAATTTTTGATAAATTTGTCCTTTAGGGAGTGGAGTTAGATTCTGGAGAGGGGGATTCTTGGCTCAATGGGAGTCCTACGACTTTACCCTCACCAAAATTCACTCTTGAGTGCCCCACCGCTGTATTGCGAGAAAGTCTTTTCTGCTCCCCAGCAGCCAAAACTTTCTCAGGAAACTACGCCCTTTGCGAGACAGGTTCCTCCGTTTAACGACGCGAGTCTCTGCCTGTGTTGCGATTAGTTCAATTCTACCAAAGAGTCTCGTAAAGCCTTGACAACTCCCTAAATCCATTTTTGCTTCGGCTTCGTACTACTCTATGAACACCCAAGAAAAATGGTGAATGTGCTTCTATGTGTAATATTGCCTTGATTTCAAGTTAGGACAGCGGAAACTGTGGTATTACCAGCAAAAATTTCGATTATTATCCCGGTTCTCAATGAGGAGGGAACTATCAAAGAAGTATTAGCTAGCACTGACCTCAGTAAAAATGTGGAAGTGATTGTTGTCGATGGCGGCTCTGTTGACGGTACATTTGAATTAGTTGAGTCCTTGGGTGTGAAAGTTATCTCAGCCCCTACTGGTCGCGCTTGTCAAATGAATGTGGGTGCTAAAGCCGCAACAGGGGAAATTTTGTTGTTTCTGCATGGTGATACCCGCTTACCTGTTGGGTTTGACACAATGATTCGTACCGCGCTTAACCCTCCTGAGCAGACAAAGGGAAAAGTTCCTGTAGCAGGTGCTTTTGCATTGCAAATTGATGCTGCTTTGGGAAGTTTGCGGTGGATTGAAAGGGGTGTAAACTGGCGATCGCGCTATTTACAAATGCCCTATGGAGACCAAGCTATTTTTCTCAAAGCTGAGAGCTTTCGTGTGTTTGGGGGCTTTCGGGAGTTACCAATTATGGAGGATTTTGACCTCATATGTCGGTTAAAATCCAGCGGACGCATTGCGTTTATCCCCGTACCTGTCGTGACGACCGCACGACGCTGGCTGAAAAAAGGAGTCTTCCGAACTACACTAATTAATCAAATCATTATTTTGGCTTATTTATTAGGGGTTTCTCCCCAGAAACTAGCTCAATTGTATCGCTCTCAACGAAAAGTGTTGACATCAAATATTAACCCTGAAAAAACACCAAATAAATAAACGTAGGAGTTCGATGAACCAGCAAAGTAAACACCGCTTTTCTCAACGGCTCAAACTTATATTCATTAGTGCTTTAATTATTATCTTGATGGTGTTGCTGCAAAAATTTAACCTGCAAGAAATTTTGCAGCCCGCACTAAGTGAGGTGAAAAATCTCGGTTTCCTTGCTCCTCTTGTGTTTATCCTCATCTACAATTTAGCAACATTACTGTTTGTACCAGGTTCTATTTTGACGATAAAGGGAGGTTGTCTATTTGGTGTTTTTTGGGGTTCGCTTTATGTTGTTATTGCTGCAATTATTGGGGCGACTGGGGCTTTTTTAATTGGACGCTACCTCTCGCGAGATTGGGTTTCTCAACAGATTGGCAAAAATCCAAAATTCCAAGCAATTGACACAGCAGTTGCTAAAGATGGCTGGAAAATTGTTTTACTAACTCGTCTTTCTCCGATTTTTCCTTTTAACCTTTTAAATTACGCTTTTGGGGTAACACAAGTTTCCTTAAAAGACTATCTATTGGGTTCTATCGGTATAGTCCCTGGTTCTATAATGTATGTTTATATTGGTTCCCTTGTTGGTGATTTGGCGATGGTTAATACCCCTAATCAACCGATGAGTCCCGAAACGGAAATTCTTCAGTGGGTGATTCGCCTTTTAGGATTAATTGCCACAGTAGCAGTAACTATCTATGTCGCTCGTCTGGCGAAGCAAGCTATCAATGACAGCGTTTAATAAATGGAGAAATTTGTCATGCTTAGAATCGGAATTGCTAATTTAATAGTCTCCCAATATTTAAGTAACACTATAACAAATATCGCCCTGAGAAACTTACGCCAGTTTTTCGGATTACCTATATTAATGGTAGTTGGATTTGGCATCGCTCTGACATTTGCAGTTGACCCCGCTTGGGGACAAGAATCTGCTAATGTTCCACAAGGATTTAATCCTCAAGAATGGTTGCGAAATGCTTTGTTGTGGATTGATAGTCTGGATGCGGTAGGAGCGATCGCATTTATATTTATTTATATCATTGCCACTGTTGCCTTCTTACCCGGTTCTGTCTTGACTTTAGGGGCTGGGGTAGTTTTTGGTGTGGTTTTAGGGTCGTTATATGTGTTTATCGGTGCTACTTTGGGAGCAACTGCTGCTTTTTTGGTGGGACGTTATTTAGCTAGGGGTTGGGTTGCGAAAAAAATCGCGGGTAACAGCAAGTTTCTCGCGATTGATCAAGCTGTTGGTCGAGAAGGATTAAAAATTGTGCTGTTAACTAGATTGTCTCCCGTATTTCCTTTTAATTTATTAAACTACGCTTTTGGGATTACAGGAGTTTCTCTCAAAGACTTTTTTATCGGTTCGATTGGGATGATTCCGGGAACAATTATGTATGTTTATATCGGCTCAATTGCAGGTAATTTAGCCATGATTGGTACGGAATCTCAACCTACTAATTCTACTGTTCAATGGGGGATTCGGATTGTTGGGTTTATTGCTACGGTGGCTGTGACAATTTATGTGACTCGTGTGGCGCGTAAAGCTTTAGAAGAAGAGGTTTTATAGTTGATTTTTAGGCATTATTTGTTTCGCGCAAAGGCGCAAAGACGCGAAGAAGAACGCTAAGAATTGAGTTACAAAAGAGATTTATACAAAATTCGGATTTCATTATGGCGAATTCAGGATTTCAAAAAGTAAGTTTACATCCGATGGATGAGCATAATAAAAAGTTAGTTGATTATGTTCATCCGCCAGATTGGGTAAATCCGAAACCTGCTGATTGTTACGATTTGGTTGTCATTGGTGCTGGGACGGCTGGATTAGTTGTAGCTGCAGGTGCTGTGGGTTTAGATGTGGGTTTGAAAGTTGCTTTAATTGAAAAAAATCTCATGGGTGGAGATTGTTTGAATGTCGGTTGTGTCCCATCTAAGTGTATTATCCGTTCCTCTCGTGTTGTCGGGGAAATCAGGGAAGCAGCAGCTTTGGGAATTAATATCCCGGAAAATATTGAGGTGAATTTTGCCGCTGTTATGGAAAGGATGCGGCGGTTAAGAGCAGGTATTAGTCATCATGATTCAGCAGTGCGGTTCCAAAAGCTTGGGGTTGATGTTTTTTTGGGTGGGGGTCGTTTTTGCAATGATAATACTATCGAAGTTGGTCATCAGAAACTCCGGTTTAAGAAAGCGGTGATTGCTACGGGTGCTAGAGCGGTGGAACCAGCAATTAACGGAATTGCAGAAGCGGGATTTTTGAAGAGCGAAACTGTCTTTTCTCTGACGGAAAGACCGGGACGTTTAGCAGTAATTGGTGGTGGACCAATCGGTTGCGAATTAGCTCAAGCTTTCCAGCGGTTAGGAAGTAAAGTAACTTTGCTGCACCGAGGTAATCATATTTTAAATAAGGAAGATAGTGAGGCGGCGGAAATTGTGCAAAATGTTTTTATCAGTGAAGGTATTAATTTAGTTTTGAATTGCCAAATTCAATCAGTAGAAAAGAGACGTGAAGGAAAAGTTATTTACTATGTTAGTAATGGTCAGAAAATGTCCCTTGTTGTTGATGAAATTTTAGTCGCTGCAGGACGCGCTCCCAATGTGGAAGGCTTAAATTTAGCAGCGGTTGGGGTGGAGTATGACCAACTTCAAGGAGTTAAGGTTAATGACTACCTGCAAACGACCAATCCCAAAATTTATGCGGCTGGTGATATCTGCATGAACTGGAAGTTTACCCACGCGGCTGATGCATCTGCCAGAATTGTGATTAAGAATACTCTGTTTTCTCCCTTTGGTTTGGGAAGATATAAACTCAGTAACTTAGTGATGCCTTGGTGTACCTACACTGACCCAGAAATTGCTCATGTAGGAATGTCTGAACATCAAGCTCAGAATAGGGGGTTTGATGTCAATACAATTAAAATTCCCTATTGCAATGTAGACCGTGCGATCGCAGATGGTGAAGAACAAGGTTTTGTCAAAATTCATCACCCGAAAGGTGACGATAAAATCTTAGGAGCAACTATTGTTGCTCGTCATGCTGGGGAGATGATTTCTCAGATAACGACCGCTATGGTTCACAAGGTGGGTTTGAATGGTTTATCTAGTGTGATTCATCCTTATCCCACTCAAGCTGAAGCTATCAAAAAATCAGCAGATACTTATCGTCGTCAGCTACTCACTCCTAGGACAAAACGCTTGTTGGGATTTCTGACCAAGCTTTCGTAGTTATCGATTTCGACGCTAGTGCAACCGACAAGCATCACCAGAATATCACAATTGCGGATGGCTTGATTGATGAAACGTGGTGAAATTTACTATTGCGATAGAGAAGCGAGTAAAGCTTTGCTGCAGATCGCACTTGGTTTTAGTGGTGCGATCTGCCTTTATACAGTAGCGAAGCTATCGCACTGACTGCAATTATCGTATTGAAATCGTGGAAATAGATAAGATTGTGAGTGGAAAAAGTAGAACTGAACTATCTATTTTTTCCCTTTACCTCCAAAAAGTTTATAAATTCCGTATCCAACAGCAGCCGCCGCCGCAACAGGTGCAGCAGCAACTATCGCAGTACCCGTGATCGCGCCTCCCCCGACAACGCCACCAATACCAGCAAGGGTGCCCATAATTGCAGCACCAGAAGCACCGCCAGCTACCGTTACAGCACCAGCGCCAACCACACCAGCAGCCGCGCCAATTTTTGTAGCTGTTCTTGCTGCTGCACGAGCATCACTCTCTTCCTCAGACAAATCAGCCTCGTCTTTGAACAAGGTTTCATTCATTATTTTTGCTCCAAGATAAGCCGGACCTGCTGCTAACACCGCAGGGCCTGCAGCCATGCCACCACCAACCACACTACCAGCCGCTGCTAGACCTGAAGTAATTCCAGCTCCTGAAGTTGCTGCTACAGTTAACCCTGTAGCAGCACTAGCAGCCGCCCCTACTGCAGCACCAGTCTTTGCCACCTCTTTGACTGTCTTTATATCATCAGATTTAATGCCTGTAGTTTTTTCTACAACATTTTCTACGACTTTTTCACCCGCTTTACTGGTAACATCTTCCCAATTCATATATCAATTTATCCTCGTAATACTTCTTTAAGTATCCTCAATAAATCCAAGCTTTACCTAGTCTAAAAATGTTCAATTTTGCCGAATATTTTTACCAAAATTCACTCTATTCAAGCTACCTTTGTATAAAATTGTATAAAAATGTGCTTAAAAGTCAGAAAAAGTGAACTATAATACACGAAATGCGCGTATTTTCCAGCCCCGATGAATCTTAAAGAAGTGTTAAAACTCGCTGATGAGATAATATTTACCAAAACGGGTCAACACCTTGACGATTTACAAGAAGCGGTACTGCGAGGAACTCTGCAACGGGAGACATATAAGCAAATAGCTAAAGAATTTAACTGCTCTGAAAGTAATGTTAGGCAAATCGGCTCGGAATTATGGCGGATACTTTCAGAAGAGTTAGGAGAAGATATTAGTAAATCGAATTTTCGCTCGGCAATGGAGAGGTGGCAAGTTTCAAATGTCTCCAATTTCGCAAAAGACGTTGTAGGGATTGGTATCTTTAACACTTGTGGAGAAAGTAAACACCCGCCAGATATACCAAACTCACAAAATGAAGAAACATCTAACCCAAAACAACCTCAAAACTCGCATCAAGATTTAAGCGAAATGCCAGAGTTGGGTACTTTTTATAATCGCCTTCGCGAACTAGAAACCCTCACTACCTGGATTTTACAACAACGCTGTCGCCTAATAGCGCTTACAGGTATCAGCGGTATCGGGAAAACAACATTAGCAGTGCAACTCGTACAACAAATCAAAGATGAATTTGAATATGTAATTTGGTGCAGTCTAGAAGCATCCCCCACCCTTGCTGAATTTCAAGATAAACTGATACAGTTTTTCTCGCAGTCAGAAACGCATGATTCGCGTGCAACTAACCAAAAATCTTTACCACTAATTAAATATTTGCAAAAGCATCGCTGTTTAGTAGTATTAGATGACGTTCACAACCTTTTCAGTAGTGGTGAATTTGCTGGTAAGTATAAACCAGGATACGAAGAATATCGCTCCTTTTTTAAACAAATAGAGAAATTATCACATCAAAGTTGCTTGGTGTTAATTGGTTGGGAACAACCAAGAGAAGTGGCTCAAGTGAAAAGCGAAAATACCCTCATTCATACCTTACAACTCACTGGCTTAGATATCGCTGCGGGACGGGAAATACTGAGAGATTACGGGTTAGCAGAAATCGATAACTACTCAGCATTAATTCAGCGTTACCAAGGCAATCCTTTATACTTAAAAAGCGTCGCGACTCTGATTCAAGAGTTGGGAGGATGCGTGACTGAGTTATTATCAGATGACACTATATTGTTGCCAGAAGATTTGAAAGATGTTTTACAGCAGCAGTGCGAGCGCTTATCTGAAATCGAAACACAAGTTATTTCCTGGTTGGCTCAAGAAAGCGAACCAGTCAACCTGGCAAAATTAATAAAAAATGGCACAATTCTAGCATCAGATTTAATAAATGCTGTGCAATCTTTATCGCGGCGCTGCTTGATAGAACAACAAGGAATTCTTTACAATCTGTCACTTGTATTCAAGCAGTATATCAAAGAGTAATCATTTATAGTAAGCACCCTCATTTATCCCAACCTATTTCTATATAGGTGAGGAGTTTTGGTAAGCGATCGCTCCCTTGAAAATACTTAAGACCATCCAGGGAATATTGTCGGTAAAATCAAACCACCCATTCCCCCAATCAAAAATATCATCACAGGGTCTAATATTCGCAGGACTTACGATAGTGTCACAATTGGTCATAGGTGCGTGACGCCAAAAGTCTTATTCTTACGTTCAAATTTTTTCGTAGCGTCACACACCCTACAAGAAAAAATGTGCCAGTTGCGTAAGTCCTGATTCGTTTACTGGCTTGTATAACCTGCGCTAATTCCTCAGCATATAAATTGCTGATTTTCAGCAGCATGACATCTAATTCTCCTCTCTCTTCTGCCAAACTAATCATTTTCACTACTGTAGGCGGAAATATACCTTGCTTTTCTACAGCCCTACCAATCTTTTCCCCTTGGTAAATTTCTTCCTTTATCGCTTCTACTGCTTTGGCAATTATCTGGTTATTTAACCTATTTATCTCTATATTTGTTATTATTTAGATTAGTCCCCGCTCTTAAGAGCCGTCTCTTCATGAGTAGATTATGCAATTTTTTGTAAAAATTTTAGCACTTTGGCAAAAAAAATTTATTTTTTTTCTGAAAATTCCGCTAACTGTGATATTATTTTAGTTATCTTAATATAATCGAAATCTGTCTAAAATTATTAAAAATTAAAATATTCCCATTATAAAAATGATAGCCTAGAACCCCGCGAACAAATAATAAGAAGTGTAACTATTCTCCGCCAGCGCCAAACCCAGGCTAGGCGAACAGAGAATATGTCTTTATGGTTACAGTACTGTAAATCAAGTAAATAAAATCGTGCAAGGCTTCCTCAATCTCAACAAACCATTTAGCTGGACTTCCCACGACTGTGTGGTATACACCAGAAAACTATTTCGCCTCAAGCGGATAGGACATGGGGGAACTTTAGATCCAGCCGCTACGGGAGTGTTACCGATCGCTTTGGGTAAAGCAACCAGACTGTTGCAGTATCTGCCTTCAGAAAAAGCTTACAAAGCCACCATTCGTCTGGGAGTCTGTACTACGACCGATGATTTAGAAGGGAAAATTATCTCCCAAACACCAGTTATGGGGTTAAGTCTGGAAACGGTCACAAATGCCCTAAAACAATTTGTCGGTAAAATAGAGCAAATTCCCCCTGCCTATAGCGCTATTCAAGTTCAAGGGAAAAGATTGTATGAATTAGCACGCAAGGGTGAAGTGGTGGAAGTGCCCATGCGGACGGTGGAAGTGTCTCGGATTGAGATTTTAGATTGGCGTCCCAGTGATTATCCGGAGTTAGATGTAGCAATTTCTTGTGGGTCGGGGACATATATTCGGGCGATCGCACGGGATTTGGGTGCGGTATTAGAAACTGGGGGAACGCTCTCGGCTTTGTGTCGGACTTTCAGCAGCGGGTTTCCCTTAGCTGATAGCTTGAGATTGTCGGAATTGGAAACTCAAGTAAAAGCGGGTATTTTTCAACCAATTCCTGCTGATGTTGGGTTACAGCATTTGCCATGTATTAGTTTAGTTGATGCAGAGGCTGTGAAATGGCGTCAAGGTCAGCGGGTTGGTTGTGAGGAGAACGTGGCTGGGGAGACTTTACGAGTCTATGACGGGGAGGGGAGGTTTTTGGGTATTGGGAAATTTCAAGAGGATTTGTTGATTCCGGCGATGGTGTATGAGCCGATGAGTTAATTTTATTTCGCGCTAAGGCGCAAAGGACGCAAAGATTTTCTTGGCGTTCTTTACGCGAGCTACTCCCACGTCGAAACATCTCGTAGCACAGGGGGTATTTGTCCTTGAGAGATGGGAAACTCTAGCATGGTTTCTCGTACACCTAGATATCTCGACTCAGCAAAGGATAACAGCATCCGCGTCAGTGCTAGCCAAACTTCTGATTCGTATTCCCAATCACGGTCACGAGACGCACAAGCTGCAATCGAACGCAACGCCCAAAAGTATGAATTTCTGACGACCGAACCACCTTTTTTAAATTTGGGTACATCTTCGTGGTGGATGAAAACGATATCGTGGTCAATTCTGGCTCGCATAAACTTGTGGGCGTTGCACCAATGTGGGATAAATCCTAGAGACGTTCCGGTGGAACGTCTCTACAATGGGGTGAATTATATAGCGTCAAAGCAGCGCAATTTCCGACACCGAGGGAACCGTTACATAAAGCCTACCCAAAGCTACCCATAATTGGACTTTTCTACCTTGGGTTTCGTTTACTTCCTGTTTCATCCTGGCAACGTCGGCGTTAACCAGTCCACAGGCTAACACTGTCTAACTGACAGCTTTGCTCAAATTAATTGCAGCGTTCAAATCGCGGTCACAAGTAAAACCGCAGTGGGTACATTCAAACATTCTTTCAGATAGCGAGAGTATTTTTTTGGTTCCGCAGTTGGAGCAAGTTTTAGAACTTGGAAACCAACGGTCAACTACAACCAGTTTTGAACCATACAGTTCGCTCTTGTAGGTTAATTGACGGCGAAACTCATAAAAACCCATATCAGCGATAGATTTAGCTAACTTGTGCGACGCCAACATTCCTGACACGTTCAAATCTTCAATGACTACAGTGCCGTGGTTCTTGGCCAGTAGTGTTGTCAACTTATGGAGTGTGTCTTTTCTGATGTTGGCTATTTTTCTATGTAGCCTAGCAATCTGTAGTTGTGCTTTTTTCCAATTGTTAGAACCAATGACTTTATGACGATTCAACCACTGCATTTTAGATAACTTAGTTTCGTACTTTTTAGAGGATTTAGCACCTAAAATGACTTCACCAGTGCTAAGAGTCGCCAACGATTTAACGCCTAAGTCAACGCCTACAACATTTGTGTGTTTTGAATTTTGTGTTTCTATCTCAAATCTAAAACTGATAAACCATCTATCGGCTTGGCGAGATATCGTACAAGATTTTGTTAATACTTGAGGCAACCTTTCATAAGTCTTGAGGACACCAATCACAGGCACTTTAATCTTGTTGTTGCTGAAGATTTTAACTGTGCCTTCAAGAGTAAAATAGTCACGTTTACCTTTCTTTTTGAATTTGGGAACGCCAGCAGTTTTGTTAAAGCAACGTTTCCAAGATTCACGCAAAGCCATTAATGCTTGCTGTGGAGTGCTTTTAGAGCATTCATAATACCATTCGTTTTCAGATTTCACTAACGCTACCAACCATTTATGCAGATCAATAGCACGCTTGTAATTTGATTTTAGATTCAGGATTAGCTTTGTTATGGTCTAATATCTGTTTTGTCAAACCTAATCCCCAATTCCAAGCATGACGGGCTACTCCACAATGCTTTTTTAATGCTGTGCGCTGTTGATTATTGAGTTTTAACTCGGTTTTGAATCCGATAAGCACGGTAACTCCTTAATCCATTCTCTAAATGCTTGCGACATATTCCAACCTTGTTTATCTGCATATGCTTGAAGTTTGTCTAACTCTTGTTGAGTCAGCAAAACCTTAAACCATCTATCTCTTTTAGGCATTTCGTTGTGGTAAATCATGGTCTTACTATAACCAAAGCTAGACCATATTCACCAGTAGTAAAAACCGAACAGAAATCAATTGCTACCCAAAGATGAGTAGCAATTGGTAGAGATGGGTAGAAATTAAGTTACCGCTTCTAACCCTTTGTTGTATCTTCTCAATTAAATCTAGAATGCTTTGCTGGGCAATTCTATCGCCTTGATGTCCAAAACATTGATAAGCTTTGTGTAAATCTGTCAATGCTGCTTGGTGATAACCCAAGCGATGTCGTACCAAACCTCGATTAATATAAGCTTGGGCATTGACTGGGTTCAGTCGTAGAGCATAGGTAAAATCATGTAATGCACTCACCGGATCTCCCTTTCTTTGGCAAGCACAACCCCGGTTATAATAGCCCCGAAAGTCGTTGTCGTTAAGACGAATCGCTAGGGAAAAATCGCGGGAAGCTGCTTCTAAGTCTTGTAGTTCTAATCGCGCTAGTCCTCTATCGTTATAGATATCGGCGAGAAAAATACTCTTGTCATCGGGAATCAGAGATAACGCTTGATTGTAATCAGCAATTGCTGCTATCGGATTACCCAGGCTAGAACTAGCTAAGCCGCGATTGTAATGAGCGCGGAAATCGAAGGGTTTAAGTTGAATTGCTGCGGTATTATCGGCTATTGCTGCTTGATGTTCACCCAGTCTGTAGTGAGCTAGTCCTCGGTGAAGATAATTCTCACTATTTTGCGGAGAAATTTGAATCGCCTGATTGCAATGTGTCACGGCGTTGTGATAATCTCCTATTTGGATGTAAGCAAAGCACAGATATCTGTAAGCAAGAGCAGAATCTGGTTGTAAAAGGATAGCCTGATTTAAATCAGATATTGCTTCCTGATGCTTACCTGTATCTATTTTTTGTTCGGCAGACCTTAACCAATCCTGTGGTAATATTTCTGTGGTTAAAGAAGACTCTTCCTGTGCTGATGCTGCGATAAACAAGTTAGAAAACAGCAGCAAGAAAGACAGGAATATTGTCAAACCGACTGCTATGGTAAAATTCAGAAAAATTTGATAGCAACGATTCATAAATGTAATGAATTAGCGGGACTTTTCACCCCGCTAATATTTGTTTTTGAAGTTATCAGGATTTACGCAACTGGCACATTTTTTCTTGTAGGGTGTGTGACGCTACGAAAAAATTTGAACGTAAGAATAAGACTTTTGGCGTCACGCACCTATGACCAATTTTGACACTATCGTAAGTCCTGGTTATATAAAGAAAGTGCGCTCTTATGGTTTACTTCTTCCAGCCTTTATCAGCTTGTTCGAGTACGTAAGCTGCTACGTTTTCAATTTGTTCTGGTTTTAAACGACCTTTGAAAGCAGGCATGGCCATTTTACCTTTGGTTACTTGCGCGATGATAGCTTCAGCAGAGTACATGCCGTACTTTTCTAAATCAGCCTTAGATAAGGTTTTGGCTGGGTTGACAGTATTTTTACCACCAACATGACAAGCAGCACAGTTAGCAGAAAAGACTTTAGCGCCAGCAGCAGCATCCGCAGCAAAAGCAGGACGGTTGAAAGCAAAGGTGAAAATGGCAACGCCTAAGAGTAAAACGGAAAGAATTTTTTTCACAAGTGTCTCCTCTAACTAAAATATACGCACATGGCTATAAGCACATGGCAAACGAATACCGCCCATAATTGTCAATGTCAGGGCTTGATTCGTCAAACGACAGGCTGTCAAACATTATGTTTTGTATCATTGTCGTGGAATCAGAGCCTAAAAAAAATACCAATTGCTGGAGCTAGAAATCCCTATTTATGTCACCTTTACCTGACTACCGTCCGAAACAAATGTCTCTCGGTCCGTTGGAGACAGAAATTTTGCAGATTATTTGGGAACTGGGTTCAGCGACAGTCAAAGATGTACACGATCGCATCCTGTCGGACCCCAACCGCGAGTTAGCTTATACTTCTGTGACTACGGTACTGCGTCGCCTAACAGAAAAAGGTTGGCTGGCTTGTGATAAACAAGGACGAGCATTTTATTGGCGTCCTTTGGTGACAAAACAACAAGCACAAGCAATAGTAGCTCACGACCAATTACATCGGTTTCTGGCGGTGGGAAATCCAGATGTGGTAGCGGCTTTTGCTGATAGTCTCGACCAAGCTAGTTGTGAACAAATCGAGGCAATTGCCCAACGCTTGAAGAACGCACGTCAAGCCCGGGAGGAAAAATGATGCATTATATCATAATTGTGTCGGTACTGGTTGTTGCTTGGTGGTCTAGATGTCAGTGGACTTGTCAGCAGGGGAGTTGGAGTCAGCGCTATTCACGAGCATTAAGTTTCTTTCTCTGTCCCCCTTTTTTAATTTTGATGACGGCGATCGCGCTCCTTTGTATGGGAACCCAAGGAAAGATGGGGGGTTTCCATACCGGCTGGTTGAGCTACTTGCTGGCTGTGAGTTGTTTGATAATTGCTGCTATTTTATGGGTGCAACTGGCACTGCAGGGATGGGAATCTCTCCAGTCTGCTCGCAGTTGTCCAGCATTAAATTTGGCGGGTAAACCAGTCCGTCTACTAAATACGCAGGCATTATTCGCTGCCCAAATTGGTTTCTGGCGACCGGAACTTGTCGTCAGTCAGGGACTGTTACAAAGTCTCGATGAAGCGCACCTAGAAACAGTTTTAGCACACGAGCAAGGACATTCCCACTACCACGACACGTTTTGGTTTTTCTGGCTGGGTTGGATACGCAAATGCACTGCTTGGTTGCCGAATACTGAACCGTTATGGCAAGAATTGTTAGTCTTGCGGGAACTGCGTGCTGATAATTGGGCTGCATCCCAGGTAGATCCACTACTATTAGCGGAGTCACTGTTATTAGTCGTCAGTACCCCTGTTTTCTCGACAGAAATTACCTGTGCGGCATTGGATTGTGCTGATTCTCGCGATCGCTTAGAAGAGAGGATAGACGCTCTGTTAGGAACACCGCAACCAATGTCCTCCCCTAGCTTGCAGTCGTGGAATTGGTTGTTGTTGACTTTACTTCCTTTAGTGACAGTGTTGTTTCATAACTAGGGATGTGGGGACTGGGGAAGAACTTTTTTCCCAATTAGGAATTATGGTACTAATGCCATCACCGCCGCAGGGGAACCAGAACCACCCCGCAAGCGCAAAATACCAATAACTAGGGTAGAACCGTGAGGCGGTAATTTATCCAAATTCGTCAAGTTCTCCAAGACGATACGCGGTTTTGCTAATACCAAACGGTTGCTGGTAAAGGTGGTATCTTGTCCTGGATCTACACCGTGGGTATCAATTCCCAGACCTGCAATTTGCCGTTCTTCTAGGAGAAATTGGGTAGCATCACCGCCAAAACCTGGGAAATGAAGACTTCTAGCTTTATCTTGATTGAAAAAAGCTTTTTTATCCCGCCATTTTTCTTGCCATCCCGTATGGAGCAGTACTAGACAATTAGGAGGAATTTCGCCGTGTTTTTCCTCCCAAGCTAGTACATCATTAACTATGAGAGCATAGTCAGGGTTTGCTGTTGCTTGGTTGCGGATATCTATCACTACTGCTTTTTGGACTAACTTGTCTGCTGGGTAGGTGTCAATTCCTGCACCGTTGCTATAAAAACTTTTGGGAGCGTTGATATGAGTAGCACTGTGTTCCCCCATCGAGAAGCGCCGTAGGTAATAGCCATCATTTCCCAGAGTCGCCACCGTTTCAAACTCCACAAGTGGATCGCCTTGCCATTGGGGGATATCTTCATCAATTACATGGGAAAGGTGGATGACTTGCGAGTAGGTACGGTCAACAATGGATTGGGAACTAGTGACTGGGGATTGGGTAATTGGTAATTGGTAATTATCTCCCAAGTCTTGCTTGTCTTCCTTGTCCCCAGTCACCAGTCCCTTCCAGTCCCCGACACGCAACAACCGCTTCAGCGTTGCTTCCATCACGGCACTGGTTTGTCCGGTGACGGTGAAGACTAACGCTTCCCGATAAACTCGTTGGGCGTTATGATGGCTGTAATTTGCTGCACCGCTGCAGACAGTGACTGCTGCATGGGCGATACGGGTTGCTAAATCAATTGACCATGCCCTTAGTTGAAGTTTGTCTACTAATGCCATATCTGCTTGCGTTTGCGCCCTTTGAATGGCATGACGACATTGGGTTAGTTCATTATAGAGAGCATCAAAGGCTTGGCTGATAAATGCCAGAGATTTATTAATTGCGGCGTCTTGGATAATATCCAAGCCAGCGAAAGCGCATCCTGTCGCCAGAAAACAAGCTCGCAGAACGTTGTTTTCATCATTGGTATGAATCCAACCGGGTGGTTTGACAAAGACTACATGTTCTTGGGGAAGAAACCACTGCTTTAGATAAGCGCTGACGGTGTTGGTGGATGTCATCGCCGCTAGTTCGGCGGGATAACTAAAGGTAATTTTCCCTCCTCTATCTTGGGAAGTTTCCCGCAACGGCACCATCCCAAATATCGCCGTCCCGTCGGGAAGGCTAGCCGCAACAATAAAATCTTGAAATATACCCCATCCTGTTACCCAAGGAATAACCCCCTCCAATTGATATCCTCCGTCTTTTGCTACGGCGGTAATTAAGGGTTCCCCTGGTCGTCGCAGTTGGGAAAAACCTACGCCTACTAATACCTCCCCGTTACCCATGCGGGGGAGATATTCTTCTTGGAGTTGAGAGTTGCTGCTTTGTGTGAGCATCCCAGCAGCGCTTTGGTGCTGGGTTTGCAAAAAGGCTAAAGCACCGGAATACCTGGCTACCAGTTCTTGAAACTTGAGAAAAGTATCTTCCCTCACTCCTTTACCTCCCCATTTTTGGGGTACTCGGAGTGCGAGGAAATCTAATTCACCCAGCCCTAGGAGTGCTTGTTGCAGGGTTTGTGGGTTGCTGTCTATTTGGTTTGCTTGGGGTGCAACCGTTTGCAGCAAGTAGGATTTGACTATATCTAGTCCGGAGCGATCGCTGTCCATTGCCGGAGACAATTTGTTTATGAAACCACAGATAAACACAGATAAACACAGATGAACTCTGGACATCTGTGTTTATTGGTTCCATCATCAATTGTGCAACAGCTTACTTTTGAAAGGGTGATCTGGCGTAACCTTTAGGTTGTTCGCCTGTGCTTTTGGTGAATAACACGTCTCCCCATTTCCAGCCACAAGCATCTATCCCACCCGTGTAGAAGGAAACAACGTTGTATTCCCAGGACTTAAGATAGTTAAATACTTCAAAAAAATCACCATGCGGTTCGTTCGGTCGGCGGAAAAAGTCGCATTCCACAACAATATAATCAATCTTGTGTGCGGACAATAATTTCTCGGCACCTTTTAAGACATTCATTTCATAGCCTTCGGTGTCGATTTTTAACAGATTAATTTTTTCAATCTTGTTTGACTGGCAAAAGTTGTCCAAAGTATTGACATCTACCAGCACGGTTTCACCGTCTCCACTAGTTGATTTATTTCCATTTATAACTATGGTATTTTGTTCAGCTAGCGGCTTAGCCGTCATTGGTACTCTGTCAATCTTTTCACCCAGTGCTTGATTGATTGCTTTCACTTTTGGTAATGCTTTTGTCGAGGTGACTAACTGCTCAAATGTCGATGGAACTGGTTCAAAACAGTAGATAAGGCTATCGGAAAAATGTTTGCTGAGGCTCAACGCCGTTTGTCCGATATTTGCGCCTACGTCTAAGATAATGTCCAATTTACTAGCCTTAGTAAAATATTGAATATCGTGATACCATTCCACACCAAAAGGAATATTTCGAGCCGGTCGCAAATCTAGACCAAAGCTGCGAAATACTGCCTTAGTTAATTGTTTAATTACTTTGTGTGTCATGTAAGACTCCAGACAAGTTTAGGTGAATAGTTAACAAACAACATTCCTATTTATCTATTCACAAAATCAATCCATCATCAGCACTTTTTTCAAATTCTTGATATTTATTCTGGAAAATTCGATGCTTTTACAGTTAAATTGATACCTCATTTTTGGGAAATATGTATAAAAAGTTTCCCCGAATCTACCAAGATAAGTAATATAAAAATTTCCCTAGCAACCCCTAACCGCTGTCATTGCCAAAATATTCATAAGCATTAAATAGCAATTTAGTCAATATCGTTAATAAAACTTCAGAAAGGCTGTTACAATTATTTTTTGATATTTTTACAAAGAATATTTTTGAAGACGGTTTTTTGTATTATGTTTTGTAGCGCATTAACGAGAGTTATAGGATTTTGGAGCTTGATTTTCAAAATTTACATACGCCGCCGAGATTATGAAAAAATCATACTACAGCCTCAAAGTACTGTCAATTCGTAAATAATTGATAAAAATTCTCGATAATTTGGCAATTATTAACGTTTATTACCTAAAGTAAAGTAATGTAAATGTTTTAAATTTACGATTTAAAAACTAAAAATAAAATTGTATTAAAAAAAATTATATATGACAAGTAATGGGGTAATCGGGAAAATAGGATTCATCTGATTAATCTGGAAATGAATTCTCTTGCTAGAGACTTTCTCCAAAAACGTCTCTAGCAAAATGACTTCTAAAAACTTTCTCACACCAGAGGCTTCATCATCTCTACAACTTGCTCCGATGGGACGACGGGGACAAACTCGAACTCACCCAGGTCTCGCCATTGCAGCACCCATTGCTGTAGCAAAGTGATATCATCGCATTCCATTAACTGAAAACATCGGTCGAAGTTGGCTTCAACCCAGCTACCCATGTAAGTCAGTCCTTCTGGCATCATTCGACCTTCTCTTAATAAGCGGTCGTAAACTGCCTGAGCGTCACTGTTCTTAAACCGCTCTATTACCATGAACATCATACTTGAATATCTCCTTGCAAACTAAGATTAGAGACTCACCACTAGTAGACTATCCGTGTTCCTCACTTCTAATAATTCCCAACACATATTCCCCTTCATTTACACCCTGATTGATAGCAACATCATAAACAAATCCATCTTCCTCAGCACAAACATCAATTATTTTAGGCAAATCCCCAGACTTATTAAAACTAAGAACTTGATATAGCCTTTCCCCTGTCTTGACAGAATTACCCAAATCGAGTCTTGATTGAATCATCCCACCTACTGGGGCATAGTATTTTTTGACTTGGCTTTTCGAGTAGAAACTCATTTCTGGAAATTTAGTATTTTCTTCAGAAAATTCGGGTATGTACAACACGCCTTTTTTCACTAAATAATTCTTCACAGCGCGGACACCTTTGTGAACAGAATCAGGAATAATTTGCATTGCTGTACCCAATTCTAAAGTATAAGCTTCTACATCAAATTTCAATTCTCTACCTAGCTTTTGAAAACAATTTTCCAGCGCTAACCAAGGTTTAATAAATGCTTCATCAAAGGCATCTCCGTCATAACCATCAAGTAAAATTCCGAAATCAAGGAAGAAATATTTAGCACTTTCTTCCCGATTTGGAAAGTAGTAAAGGTAGTCTAAACCTTGATTACCTGAACTGTGTAAGTCAATCAAATAATCAGCATCTATACTCATTGCTTGCAGTTGATAACGAAATCGTTCGCTGTAGGGGACGCTACTTGAAGCATTAATTTTTCCTAAAAGATTTTTGAATTTATGCTGGATTATGGTTAGATAGTTATGTCTGACGACCTCAATATTAAAAGTAAGTTGAGATTTAGCAAAGGCTGCTAAATTCTCAGCTTCTTTCTCATAATCCCAAAAAATGCGATTCCAATCACTGCGTTCGTAGGAACAGTATCTGCCAGTAGAAAAAAAGTGCGTTCGTTCGTTAGTACTCATAGGATTACAAACAGGAACCAGCCAAATTTCTCCCACTAAATCTGTAGCTCGCAAAGACATCAAAAACTCAATTAGTTGATACATGACGGCATTACCAGATATTTCCGCACCGTGGAGATTTGATTGGATATAGACTTTTTTACCCGGTTGAGTGCCAATAAATTTGTAGACTTGCAGGGATAGAATATCACCAGAAGCCATCTGACGTAAAGGAATTATTGCAATATTCGGAATCATAGCTGAATGAAGTGATGATTTTAGTAAATTATTGCTGCATATTTACTAAATTAAAAGCCTCGCACTCCTATTAGTTGTAACTTGTATCTTCGCACTTTTTGAGGAGGCCTGAAAAGTAAGGCAGCTAATGTCAGGGTATCATATCAGTTAAAAAACACTCTTTGTAGACAGCGTGACTAACGGAAGGAATCCATATTATCCAATTGACATACTTACCGCCCGCTGAAGTGCGGTAATTCTAAGCTCAAACAGCAATTGCAGGCGTAGCCTGTCTGACATCACAGATTGTAATTGAGACTAAAATAAAAGCCTCGGTCTTGAGCATTGTTACCTTTATCGCTCAAGTCAACTAATGGCAAAGCATAATCAGCACGGAGTCCTAAATTAGAAAATGGTTGCCAGATGACTCCCAAACCAGCACCAGCGAGAAAGGTTTGATTGCTGAGCTTGTTGGGGTTATCTGGATGATTCCAGACAGCACCCATATCGATAAAAGGTGCTAGTTGTAAAACAGGCTGTCCAGACTTCTGGCGTGCGATAGCGATGCGATTCTCTAGCGACAGACGAAAGCCATTATCCCCAGAACGAGCATTTTGACGATAACCACGCACAGACTGTCCACCACCAACGACAAACTGCTGGGAAGGTAACAAACTATTGGGTGATAATTGGACATCAGCTTGAGCAATCAGTAAGTTCTTCTTTCCTAGTTGTTGTACCCGTTGGACTTGTCCAAGCCAACTAAAAA
Source organism: Nostocaceae cyanobacterium (assembly GCA_035285345.1). Taxonomy (GTDB): domain Bacteria; phylum Cyanobacteriota; class Cyanobacteriia; order Cyanobacteriales; family Nostocaceae; genus JAYKJH01. The sequence continues at coordinate 36,041 of JAYKJH010000024.1, forward strand.
ATCGTCCGTCGGGAACAGACCCAGAATTAGTTGTGGCATCTAAGATTCCCAAACCGAGATTTAATTGCGATCGCACAGCCCATGCACCTTGCAAATCTCGTTTCACATAGTCCTGTCCGAATTTCAGCACCCGTGTCCGACTATTACCATCAGCATCGGGACCAATTCCAAAGGGAAAAGGGGTATCGTTAAACAGGAAGGTTTGACCATTTTGCACAGCAAATCCCGCAGATAGAGCTAACTCTTCACGGGGGTTGCGAATCACTGGTTGACGGTAGCTAAGTTCGTACAGTTCACTATTGCTGCGAATCCCAAAAGCCGCAAATTGGGAGTCGGTGATTTTGCTATTGCTCGGTGAAACTCGCAACTGTAGTGTACCGTTCATCGCATTGACTGGTAGACGATAGTTGAAGTCATAGACATTGGAACCACCGTTTGTGGAGCGGTAGTATGCAGCGCTGACTTCATCTCCCATACCCGTCAGGTTGCGATAGCTAATCGACCCACCCAAGCGTTCGGAACCGACGCTGGGGGGTGCATAGTTATCAAAACTAACTGACGCACTAATAGCTCGTGCTTCCTTGACTCTTACCGTAACAATACTTTGTCCCTGTCCGCTTCCGGGTTTGATGCTAGCTTCAACGCTGGTAAATAGGGGGTCAGCACGCAACAGTCGCAGTTGGTCTTCTAGGTTGTCTTTATTGAGTGGAGTCCCGACACCCAGTTGAATGCGACTGCGGATGTAGGATGGGTTCAGACGTTGGGTGCCTTCCACTTCTATTTTTTCTATTGCACCTTCCACAACCCGAATTTTCACCATCCCATCAACGATTTCTTGTTCTTCGAGAATCGCTCTAGAGGTAATATAGCCCCGGTTAAGGTACAACTGACTAATTCCATCTGCAACCTTCCTCAGTTCCTCTAGGGTGACACTCCGACCTTCTACAGAGTTGGTTAGCGGTTCAATGTCTTTGGAAGTCAGTATACTGCTACCTGTTACCTCAATTTTCCGGACGGGAATAGTGATGGTATCTGGGGTAGAGGTCGGAGTCGGGGTTGGAGTTGGGGATATGGGTACAATGGGTGACTCTTCGCTCTCCGGTAGAGGTTCGGGACTAGGTAATGGTTGGGCAAACCGCTCTTGATTGGGATTCGGTTTCTGGACTACAGTCTCGTTTGTTTGAGCATTAGCTGCTAATGTACTCGTGAAGGCGATGAAGGTATATAGACTGGGAAGTAAAACGAGCGATCGCCGAATCCAAGATTTTTTATTCATTAACTTAATACCTGCTATAGAATTGAACTTCCGATAGAATCCTGTGAGATCAACGCTGCTCAGATAATCTGGCGTTAAACAAAAGTTATAAATAGCTTACGTATATTTACTAGATATATCCGGAAAGTAAACGGATAAACACATTATCTGGGTACGGTTTTAGAGACATTATGGTGGAATATCTCCCTTGCAGTTATGTTTGCTTTAACACAACTGCAAGGGAGCAAACCCATAGAGGTTGATCGCATTAATTCTGAGGGTTTAGTAGTCAGGGATTTATCGCTTTTTAGGGTTAGAGTCACTGAATAAGCGCCATCAAAATTAATGCGATCGCCCACTTATTAGTTATGGTGCAAATGAACTTTTGCATTCCGGTATTCCCTGGTAGTCATCCAGAGATTGACCAGAGTCAGAGCGCTCTACACACAGCACAGGGGCTGGTTTTTCTGGCATTTCTGCACTAGATGTCGAAGCTTGACCTTGCATATTTCGTAAAACGCGAATCTGCTCGTCTTGCTTCAAAGGAGCATCCTTGCTTGGGGTGCTAGGAGTATCCGATGGGTTAACTGGGTTAGTTGGAGTTTCTGGGGGATTGACTGGAACGGGATTAGTTGGAGTTTCTGGGGGATTGACTGGAACGGGATTGCTTGGGGTTTCTGGGGGATTAACTGGAACGGGATTGCTTGGAGTATTCCCATTATTCGTCAAACTAAAGCTAGCACTGGCATTTACACCTTGAACTGTTGCTGTTGTGGTGAAACTACCATTGACTTGGTTAGCACTGATAGGAACGCTAGCGATACCATCCGCATTAGTAGTAGTGGTGATAGAACTACCACCCCCAGAGAACAAAGCACTAGCACCAGTATTGGGAACGCTAAAGATAACACTAATCCCACTTAACGGATTCCCAAGTTGGTCTGTTACTCTAGCTTGCAAAGGAGAACTGAAATTACTACCAACTTGAGTAGTTTGACTATCACCTCCCACAGCGCTGATATTGGCAGGAGCATCGGGATTATTGGTTAAGTTGAAGTTCGCAGGAGTCAGATTACCACTACTAAGACTAGCGCTATAGTTACCCGCAATTGTATTTGCTCTAATTGGCAGAGAAACCCTTCCTTGAGCATTGGTTGTCAGAGTAGTGTTCGTAGTACTAGCACTAGCACCACTGCTGGGTGTGGTGAAAGAAATACTAGCGTTGGGAACAGCATTACCATATTGGTCTTGTACCGTCGCTTCTAGGGGGTCCCCGAAGGCAGTATTGACGGTGGTGCTTTGATTGGAACCAGACGTAGCGGTGATGATAGCTGCCACATCAGGATTATTGGTTAAGTTGAAGCTCGCAGGAGTCAGATTACCACTACTAAGATTAGCGCTATAGTTACCCGCAATTGTATTTGCAGTGACTGAGAGAGAAACCCTTCCTTGAGCATTGGTTGTCAGAGTAGTGTTCATAGTACTAGCACTAGCACCATTGCTGGGTGCGGTGAAGGTAATGCCAATACCTGCACTAGGGATGGGACGATTAAAGCCATTTTCCGTCAGAGTTGCCTCTAGAGGATTAGCAAAGGCAGTATTGACAGTGGTACTTTGTCCTGAACCAGATGTAGTAGTGAGGCTGTAACCTGCAGACTCAAAGGCTCCAATATCAAAAGCGCTAGCTTGAGGACGAGAAATACCGCGTTGGTCTGTGGTGATACCTGCAAGGGAGGTACCAGCGTTAAGAGCAAGACTACCAGGAAGCAAAGCCATTGTTTGGGTAGGACCACCATAGTCACCGAGGGGAGCTAGCAGCGGGTCTATGGGTGCAAGAGCAGTCCCTACCAAATTACCATTGCTGCCATTGCTAATACCTGTCATCCCCGTGTCAATCCCGATGAGGTTGTTGCTGCTGGCTGCACTGAGTGTTCCAGACACATCAGGACCTGTGTTACCCGCCACAATGGTATTGTTTATCGCCACTGTTCCTAAAGCACGGATACCACTACCGTCGGTTGCCTCGTTGCCACTAATAGTGCTGTTGTTGACTGTCAGCTGGTTATAGTTGTCAATAGCGCCGCTGTTGCCGGTGGATCTGTTCTGAGTGAAGGTGCTGTTATTGACCGTCATCTGGCTAAAGTTAGTAATCCCAGAGCCGTATGTTGATTGGTTGCCCCTAATGGTACTGTTGTTTACTGTTAGAGTACCCTCGTTGCGAATACCCCCGCCGTATGCATTTGCTGCCGAGTTATTACTGATGGTGCTGCTATTTACGGTTAGCGTACCATTGTTGTAAATACCGCCGCCCGAGTCTTGCGCCGAGTTATTACTGATGTTGCTGTTGTTGACCGTCAGCGTACCATCGTTGAAAATACCACCGCCGTTCTGGCTAGCATTGCCATTGGTGATGGTCAAGTTTTCCAACGTCGCTGTTACCCCTGGATTGACGTAGAAAAACTGATATAGATTCTCACCACTTACTACAGTGCTACTTGCTCCGGAGCCGTTGATAGTGACGTTTTTGGTGACGTTAACAGTACCACCCGTATAAGTTCCTGTACCCAAGTTAATCGTGCGGGTTCCAGCTACGTTACCAATGGCGTCGATCGCATTCTGAATCGAACTTGAGGGAGCATTCGTTTCTGGATTTACCTGGTTGATATTAAAATTCAACCCACCTGTACTAGTCATGCTAATGGTGGCATTTCCCGGACGCAAAAATCGCCGTCCTGTCAGGGTCAGGGATGCGCTTCCTCCCCCCGTTTGATTAATTGAATCTGTGAGGGTAATATCGCCATTCCCTCCCGTACCAGAAGCAGTGGTAATGGTGACATTTGTACCGCCGTCCAGAGCCGTTTCAATGGTTCCTGGAGCAATTTCACTACCTGTGAGGGGGTCAAACAGCCCGTTGCTTAACGTCCCAGAACCACCGTTAATAATATTTATATCCGTCGGGTCAAGTAACCAGGTTCCTCCTAACCCTAAGGGAGCAGCAGCATCAACTTTCCCTCCTGTGATATCTAACTGATTCTTCCCGGAGGTTTCTACTAAACCACCATTACCACCTGTCAGACCTCCCCGTGCTGTGATGCTCCCAGCAAACCGAGTTGTGTCATCTGCCCAGACAATTACCTTACCACCGTTACCACCCAACAGAGCATCAGCAGAAATAACACTATCGCTGCTGACAGCGGTACGAGTTGCTTTGGGTACGGTTCCCTGACCTTGGTAATCACCTCCCACCAGTACAGTACCACCGCCATTGCTACTATTGGCGTTGAGGTTAGCACTCACTAACCCTACTTTGTCTCCCAGAACATTGATTTGGGGTGTGCTGCTGGATGGTTGGTTATTAGCGACTGATACCTGACCGCTGACAATTGTTGTTCCAGCGTCAGTGGGAATCGGGGTCAAAGAGCCAGTTAGCTTGACTACTCCGTTTTCTGTTGTTACACCCGCAACATCTTCTACATTTCCACCAGTCAGCAGTGCTGCTAAAGATAAGGGTGAAGTTGATGAAGCATTCACCCCTGTCTTTGTGGCAACAGGTAAATCTAAACTCAGCAAACTACCCGACTGGCTGATGCGGACAAATTTCTCTCCCGGTACCGCCGCAATGGTAATATTTCCACCCGGTGCTTGCAAAGTCCCGGTATTGACGACTGTACCACCCAGGAGTGTGAGACTTTGCCCCTGTCCTACCGCCAAATTCCCCGCATTAACAATACTCCCTCCCTGATTGGTGGTGAACGCAAAACTGCTCGGATTACCTACCAACTGAGCATAATCATTGCTCCCAACAGCACTAAAGAACTTATCATTGCCAAAACCGATACCATTGGCAGTGGTAGCTGTGAATGCGGCTGGTACGTTTAAGCTAGCGTTTGTACCAAAAATCATCCCCGCTGGATTCATCAAGTACAGGTTAGAATTACCACCGCTTACCTGAATTAAACCGTTAATTACCGAGGGGTCTCCCCCAACCACTCGTCCCAGAATATTATTAATATTGGGATTTGAGAGGAAATTGGCTATTTGTCCGGGATTGAGTCCAAATTGCTCAAAGCTGTGAAATAGATTTCCTCCCGACTGAGTACCACCACCAATATCAAATTGGTTGCCGTTAGGGGAAGTGACAGCAGTACCTGTACCATCTACAGCCGGAGCGATCGGTAAAGCTTGCACCCGTTGGGGTCCAAAGTAGGTGAAGAGGATAAACCAGACTAATAAGTATTTTATCCGTGTCCGTATTTGCCTGTACATGTGCTGCTTTCCAGTAAAATTAACTATATATATCCAGTGTTATCAGGCACAAATTGTTTGCTGTTTAGCGTTCATGCTCTGAAAGCTATCCCTTACGGAATCTATTTCCTTATTCCTAAACAGCCTGAATCAACAGGAATATAAAGAAAAAAATTATACTTTGTATATTTATCTAAAATCTTCTAAGTAAATGTAATTAACACAACCTAAGTCTAGAGTTAGATTCAGGGGTTAAAGCTGTTTTCCCCTGGACACGAGAATTGTAAAGTAAATATAAACCAATCCGATGCCGTGAAGGAAAATAGTACAATAGACATCTCCCGAAATGAGTTATCGACCCTAACCCCACAAGGCTTTTATCGTCTTTTTAGGAGATGTCTAATAGCTCGTCTAGTCTAAAATGTTCGTAGTTCGCGATCGCTTCGCTACTGCGCTTTGTGCATATCGCTTGAAAATTTCCTTGTTTTCGCTGACTTATGTTCGTGGTAATCTTGTCACAGCGTCAGCGTAAAGACATGAAATATAAAAAACCTGCCAGTCTGTTGAAAAACCAGCAGGTAAATTTATTCATCCATTATTTAGCAATCGGAGCGGCGGGATTCGAACCCACGACCTCCACTACCCCAAAGTGGCGCGCTACCAAGCTGCGCTACGCCCCGAAGTCAACCTTTTTATTGTAACACAATGAGATGGAAATGCAAGGGATAAAATTAAAAAACTTTTAGCGTTCCCACAGATTGCAATAACCCCGGTACTGAGTCTGGACTCCAACATCCTTCTGCACAGCGTCCTGCATTGAGAATGAAACGCAGACTATAAGCCTGGGGATAGCCTTCTACCTCCATCCATAGTAAATCGCTTTCAGCTTCACAGGCAATTCTTTCTTCATCCATTAGTTCACTCTTCTGTTGCTTCATCGTTGCTGCCAATTGGGTAGCGAGACGACAAAAATCATTTAATTCGTCTGCCGTTAACTCAATAGCCCAATCATCAGTGCCGACTAAACCTTTATATTCTGGTGCATTAGGGTTCCAGCCAATCCGCCAACCAAGACCACTTTTGACAAGACGTTCCATAAGTGATGACTCAGAACTGCTAAACTTATCATCTCAGTAGCTGTGCATCACCTGGTTGGGGTGACGAGGGTAGTGTTGGGGTAGTTTCCTCTGGTTGAGGTGTGCTATCGCTGGGACGAGATTGTCTATTGCGGGAATTGCGGGTGAATATACTCACCAAAACTTCCACTAGCGCATTCCTCTGCTTACGGTTGAGTCGTTCAATAGCGTTGCGATCGCCCTCTAGGGGATTTTGACGTAAGGTGTCATTACCAGGATAAGCATTCGCATACATAACTTCATTAGCCTGCAAGTAATCAGCCAAAGTCAGTTTCCAGTCGAGGCGGTAATTTGGTGCCCTTCCTTTTATTAAGGTATGATAGCGGATGAGGCGACTAATAAGGGTATTATCCTTTGCTACTTGTCCTGTTTCTTTACTGACGTACTGATTTTCTAGAGGTAAATCCGGCAGTTGTTCGTAAACTCGGCGCCATGAGTCGCTGACGCTGATAGATGTTTGAGCTATGACGGGTTGGGGGATGAGGGAAAATTCTCCCAACCCAGAGGTGAAAAATCCTAAACCCCCTAGAAACAAGGTAGTGAGTGTAAAGGTCAGCAAAGGCTTGTATCTCATGCAGTGGTAATAATTGCTGGCACAAAAAAGTCCTGATTTCACCCGTTCTGAGTGCAGAAGTTCCGCCGTAACATGGCTACTAGTTTGGAGTGCTAAATCCTTCAATGAATGACTTAGCACTCTGGTAGAGACGTTCCATAGTCACGTCTCTACCGGAATCAAAACTCCCTAACTCAATTCGCCAATAATTTCTGGTTGAGTTAGTTCATCAGACATTTCAATAATAGCCCGGATAACTGGCTTCATACCTGGGTCGTCAGCGCTGTCAAAATCTTCGTAGCGACGACGTTTTGCACGATTAGCGACTTGCACCGTAATCCGATAGCGATTGCTAGCGGCACCAATCAGTTCTTCTGCCCGGTGCATAATTTGAGATTGGGCAGTATCAAATTTAGAACGCTTTGGCATACACACTCGTTCTTAGGGTCATACTTCAGTTTAGCAAACCAACATTCTCACCGTTGAGACGGGAAACTAGAACCGCCCAAAATACAACCACTACGTGGGGGAAGACTCAAAGTTAATTGCTGAGTTTCTCCCTGGATATTCCACTCTACCTCTCCATGACCATATAAAAATTGCTGGGGTTGGGACTGGAAACTTGCTGAATTTATATCTATATTCGCCTTTGCTGGTGCAGTACCCACGTTAACCGCTACAATTAATTCTTCTGTTCCTAAGATGCGGGCAAAAACATACAATGCACCTTGGGCATAAAGCACTTGATAAGTACCTGTACGCAAACTAGGATAAGCATGACGCAGAGAAATTAACTGCCGATGAGTGTTGAGAATCTCTAAATCCCAGTTAGCTTGCAGGGGAAAACCACGCCGAGAATCTGGATCAATCCCACCAGGTAAACCGACTTCATCACCATAGTAAATGCTAGGAGCGCCAGGAAAGGTTAATAACAATAACGTGGCTAATTCCACACTTGGTTTATCTTCCCCAGCAATAGTCAGCAACCTAGCGGTATCGTGACTAGCTAACAAGTTCAATTGGGTAAGGTGAATTTCCCAGGGATAAAGTTGCAGTAGTTCCTGGATTTTCTCTGCATACTCAGCGGCGAATAAGGCTGGATAGGGTTGATAGTCGCGACTTTGCACTTGTTCCAAGACTACTCTATCACCAGCGGTAAAGGCAATGGTCGGACCGGCAAACAGATAATTCATCACCCCATCAAATTGGGTTCCATCCAGCCATTGACGGGAATCTCCCCACACTTCTCCGACAATATAAGCATCAGGATTAATCGCTTTGACTCGTTCACGAAACTCCTGCCAAAATCCAGGTGTTTTAATTTCAAAAGGCACATCTAACCGCCAGCCGTCAATACCGAATTTAATCCAATATTCGGCAATTTCGATGATGTATTCCCGGACTTCTGGGTTGTCGTGGTTAAACACTGGTAATGCGCGATTTCCAACCCAACCCTCATAATTCGCTGGTAAATCACCAGTATAGGGCGCCAGAGGCCAGTCTGCAATTTTGAACCAATCAAGCCACGGGGAATAGGGTCCATTTTCCAAGACATCGTGGAAAAAGAAAAACCCCCGACTAGAATGATTAAACACCCCATCCAGCACTATTTTGATATTCCGTTCATGAGCTGCTGCTAGTAATTCTCCAAAAGCCTGATTCCCACCCAGTATCGGGTCAACTTGATAATAATCATGGGTGTGATAGCGATGATTGCTCGCAGATTGAAAGATGGGGGTGAAATAAATAGCGTTAATCCCTAAATCCTGAATATAATCCAAATTTTCGATAATTCCCCACAAATCACCCCCCTTGTATCCTTGGAGTGTGGGTGTAGCATCCCAGCCTTCCCAGGATGCATTCTTTAACAAGCGTTTGCGTGGTTGCTGGCTTTTGGCAAACCTGTCGGGGAAAATTTGGTAAAAAACCGCGTGCTTAACCCAGTCTGGTGTATGAATTTCCATTGCTGTCTATGAGTTATTGGTCATTAGTCATTAGTCAATACTTAACACTCAATAGTCAACTATCAATAGTCTGATAACTGATAATCTCTGTAATCTTACTTAATAATTACTTCTATCCAAGCCTGTTGTGCCATGTTGTAAAAAGTACCCTTCAGGAGTACTGTCACGGGGTGATTAATCCTCCAAAATATAGATAGTGGCAAGGTGGGTTGAAGGTTAGTAGTTCGTTTCATCAGTTTTGCTCTTTTTTATAGTCAGGGATTTATCGCGACCATCAAGGGTGCTTAGCCACTGACTAGTAAATTTTATAACATCTCAAAATTAATGAAACAGACCTCTAGATTAACCTAGACAATCTTCTATAACTAACTCCCATGCACCTTACTTGGCTAGCGTCTGCCTTAAACAACCATTAATTAATAATTATTATCGATGACTGAGAAATTTATCCGGAAATTCCCTCCTCAGCCTTTGTAGAGATGTAAATAGATAGTTTCAACACCGTTTTAGATGATAACACCATATCAGCTAAACTCATTTTCGTGCGTTTTTCAATCACCCAGAGGATGAATATTTTATGAGACTACAGAACTTTTTGGGAACTGTTTTAAAATATAGTCTGGATAATATCGCAGCCGATAAAGATTTATCTCGTCAAATTCAAGTTCGCCTAATTGATTTATTTTTTCTAGACCCTCCAGCCGATGCGGTATTTGGTCCAATTTCTAGAGGGGGTTTTAATAGATTAAAAAAAATGCTGAATATTGACGAACCAGGAATTTTAGATGCTAAGACAGCCAAAGCTTTGATAGAAACTCAATATGAAAATATTCCTCAGCCGCCCCCAGAAATTAATCCCAATACTTTTGTGGGTCGGATATTAAAATATATGCAGGCGCAGGATTATCGTATTGATGTCGGTAAAAATCTCTATAATATTGTTTACATTGAAGGTGTAAATGCTGATGGTAGCCCCAATGACGATCAACCAAATGAATTTAATGACCGACGTTTAGTAATTGAAATTCTGTATGGTGTGCCGAAAATTGTCGGGAATTGGCAAGCTACAACTGAACCGGGAATTAAGTTTACTCGCAACCCCCAAAACCCTAAAGGAGCCGCTAGGATTCAATTTGGGCAATACCGAGCCTGGGAAGTTGGTATTCATAAATCTGGGACTCCCCAAGCCCACGAAGCATTAGTACAAGTCGCAGATGTAACGGTTTGTCGAGATTTGAATAAGGATTATAAACGTACAGGTGACAAATTAGATACGGGAATGTTTGGCATTAATCAACATTGGGGATTTGATTTTCCCTCTGATGATATTCGTGGTGCAAGTGCGGGTTGTCTTGTAGGACGCTCAACGGACGGTCATAGAGATTTTATGGCATTAATTAAACAGGATAAACGTTATCGATTACATCGCGATTATCTGTTTACTACGACTGTTATTCCTGGTGATAAGTTGTGAATGTGGTCATGAGTCATTAGTCATGAGTCATGAGTCATGAGTCATGAGTCATGAGTCATGAGTCATTAGTCATGAGTCATTAGTCATTAGTCATTAGTCATTATTGTTAATGATGACATACTATAATATTGACAGTACTTACGCAAAAATTTCCCAAATCCTTAATTTATGGAACCGCCAAGACGCCAATAACGTCAAGAATTCGTAGAATGTGCGTAAGTCCTAATTGATTGATATCCATCTATATATTCAGTTAAAATTTTCCATATTCTAACTGAATGTTGGCGGTATAAATCTGTATTTGGCTGTAAATATAAACTTTAAATTTCTTAAAAATACAGGCAAATTATGATTTATGTATCACAATAGAAAAAGCCAAGAGATGGATTTACAAGTACAGGTTAAATTCTGAAAATTTTGCCATAAATTTGGACAAAATACCGTAAAAAAATACAATTGGACAGAACTAAAATGAGACCAGAAAAACTTTCGGCTGGATTGCTTTTAGCATATGAAGACTATCAAAGTGAAGGAGCGCAGGCTTTAACCACCCACAAGCGATCGCTTGGTTTAATAGCCCCCAAGAGTAACATTAAACCACCCCGCAGCATTGTGTTTATCTACTGCGACGAAGAAGCAGACTTGAGTCATTTAACACAACAGGGTATTGAAGTTAACCAAACCACTGGTAGGGTACGGACGGCATATTTACCAATAGATGCACTAGACCCTCTATCGGATGACCCAGATGTCCAGCGTATCAAACCATCGCGGAAACTGCACCTGCGGATGGATGTAGCACCAGGAAAAGTTAACTTACCCCAGTTTAAAACTCGCAGCAAACTTACAGGTAAAGGCGTAGTCATCGGTGTATTAGATACTGGTATTGACCCCAACCACCCCGCATTTGCAGGTCGGATTTTACGCATTTGGGACCAAACCTTACCAGGACCTGGTGTCACAGAAGGTGGCTACGGGGCGGAATTTACTGGCAGCCAATTAACTGTTTCCCGCGATACCGATGGTCACGGTACTCACGTAGCTGGGATTGCCGCTGGTGCTGATGCACAATATACTGGTGTCGCCCCCGAGGCAGATTTGGTAATCGTTAAAAGTGACTTGCAAGACGCCCACATTGCGGATGGTATCCGTTACATTTTCCGAGTCGCTAGCGAGTTAAAACGCCCAGCAGTAGTGAATCTCAGCTTGGGAGGACACGCCGATTCCCATGATGGGACTGATTCCCTGTCGAAAATTATTGACGCCGAGTCGGGACCTGGACGCATTGTCTGTTGTGCCGCTGGTAACGAAGGTAACGACAACATTCACGGTCAAACCGTCGTTGCTCCTGGTAAAATGAAAACAATGCGCTTCCGTGTTCCTAACAGTCAAGTAGGTATTGCTTGGTTAAACGCTTGGTATCCAGGGAACAGTGCCTTAGAAGTGTCCCTGCGGAGTCCCAACGGTTTTGTTACCCCCTTCCAACCAATTATTAAGAACGGCAACCCAGCAAAAGATTACAACTTACCCGACGCACGGGTGCAAATCGTCACACCAGGAGCAGACCCCCTCAACGGTGATTATAACTTCTTCGTGCAAATTCGTGGTACCGGCGTTACCCCGGTGATGGGTGGTATTTGGCAATTGCGGGTGCGTAATACCTCTAAAAAAGAAGCACGTCTGGATGTCTGGACGCTGGACGACGTATCGGCGGTATTTTTCACCGGCACCAGCGTGCAAGACACGATGAAAATTGGTTCCCCAGGATGTGCTAGCACAGCGATTACCGTTGCTTCTTACACGACCAAGAACAAATACAACGATATTGACGCTCAAACCAGAGAAGTTGGTCTAACACTGAATGATATCTCGGATTTTAGCAGTGAAGGACCGCTGCGGAATAATGCCCAAAAGCCGGATATTGCTGCACCCGGAGCGATGATTGCTTCGGCTTTGAGTGCTGATACCAATTTCGACCGTTCGATGATGCTGAATTCCAAATTTGTGGTCTTAGCGGGTACTAGTATGGCGACACCGTTTGTCGCTGGGTTAGTAGCATTATTATTGCAAGAAGACCCAACTTTGACACCAGAAGTAGCTAAAGAAAGGTTACGGGAAAACAGCCAAATTCCCGGCAAGGCACATGGCACTTTTGATAACAAATGGGGGTATGGCTTAATTAATACCGAAAACCTGTAATTAGATGTATAGACAGGAGATATCCCGTCTATACAATGAGGGAATACCGTTTTAGTTTGATGATAACCACATCATGTAGAGAGTTCCACCGGAACTCTCTACAAATCTAAAATGGTTGTAACCTCTAAGAGGAGCGGGACATGAATTATCAGAAATTAGATACCAGTCTGTCGATGGCGTTGAATGATGTTGAAGACCCAGAAGCGCCGACTTTTGTCGTCTTTATTCACACCAAAACAACGCCAACTGCCTCTGCATCCGCCATATTGAATAATTTAGGAGTGCATAATGCTAGCAGTGGTAAAGATGTGTTTACCGCTACCTTATCAGCTAATGCCATCTCCCAGCTATCGGAGCAACCTTGGGTGCAGTATTTGAGGCTGTCACAAAAGTTGCGATTAGTGAATAGTTATTAGTGAATAATAGACCTATGAGCATAAATAATTTTTTATCTCGCGCAAAGGCGCAAAGGCGCAAAGAAGAACGCAAAAAAACAGACTTTTGCTCATAGGTCTAATAATTTGTAGGGTGGGCATTCATTAGACCTATGAGCAAAAATCAAGTTTGTATCGGGGTTCATCGGCTATAGGCTGCGGTTAATTATTCATTTTTCCGACTTTCGCTCATAGGTCTATTGCCTAGAAGCGCCTTCTGGACTTCTTTACCCTGGTTTTTCTGGGGAATATTCGCGATCCATCAAAATCTACGTAGGGGTAAGGCAATGCCTTACCCCTACCCATCCATTTGTATGATGGTATAAGTGAAACGGTATAACCCTCGATATCAACTCAACGAGAGAAGCAATTGGCTTAGTAAATTGAGGATTCCAGCTATAGGAATTTACGGTATAAATTTAAATTTTATGTTATTTTTATAACTTTTTTTCTTTGTTTGTGAAGTGTCATGTATGCAGAAAAAAATCAATTCTCCGAATAAATTCGGTTGCTAGAAACAAATTTTGTGCCTCATAATACAATTTTCCAAAATAAATTTCCACCTTATGAATCTCTAACGTGGTTATGTAGTTTTTCATACTTATACTCACTAATCCAATAATTCTCAAACTACAAGCCACTATGCATCTATTCGTATTCTCTTTGCAACTTTAATTTCACTTACCTCTAACAATGAATATGTTTCACCCCTCTAACAAAACATCAATAGAGCAAACCGAAAAACAAATTGCACTTGTGGAAGCAGCAATTGCAGACATGGAACAACGCTATCAGCAAAAGTGCGATGAAATTGAAAATTACTATGGTTCTGATTGTTTAGCGCTGCTGAAAAAACAGAAACCAGAGCAACCAGTCCAGGGAGTGAATAAAATCGTCTACGTCCGCAACAGTGACGGAGAACTTGTAGGTTTTAGAGAAGAATATATTCAAAAACGTGATGGTTCATTAGTACTACTTCGGGTTGTGGGTTTGAGATGATACGGGCTAATTAATCCTGAGTAAAAGGAAGTACTTATCAGTTGATGATTGTAGGTTGGTATCCTTAACCTGGACTTTACTTGATCCTGTTTGAAAATTTCTTGCCACAATATCCGTTTTCCCCCTTATCAGCAGCACCACTCAGTCCTAAACTGTAGGTGAGAGTTGACCGGCAGTCGGGAGAAATATTGTGAAAAAAGTTTTAGCTATCATTCTCGGAGGCGGTGCAGGTACTCGCCTGTATCCATTAACCAAGCTACGCGCTAAACCTGCAGTACCAGTAGCAGGGAAGTATCGCTTAATCGATATTCCTGTCAGTAACTGCATCAATTCCGAAATTTATAAAATCTACGTCCTGACTCAATTCAACTCCGCTTCCCTAAACCGTCACATTGCCCGTACTTATAATTTCCCTGGCTTTAACGATGGTTTTGTGGAAGTATTAGCCGCCCAGCAAACCCCGGAAAACCCTAACTGGTTCCAAGGAACCGCCGATGCTGTGCGTCAGTACCTGTGGCTGTTGGAAGAGTGGGACGTAGACGAATATCTCATCCTCTCTGGCGACCATTTATACCGTATGGACTATCGCCAGTTTGTGCAACGCCACAGAGAAACCAATGCCGATATAACTCTCTCAGTTATCCCCATCGACCAGCGTCGTGCTTCTGACTTTGGGTTGATGAAAATCGATGATTCCGGTAGGGTAATCGACTTCAGCGAGAAACCCAAAGGCGAAGCCTTAGCTAAAATGCAGGTGGATACAACTGTATTAGGGTTGACACCAGAACAAGCCAAAGCCCAACCTTACATCGCCTCGATGGGGATTTATGTATTCAAAAAAGACGTTTTGATCAAGCTGCTGAAAGAATCCTTACAACGGACTGATTTCGGCAAAGAAATTATTCCGGATGCAGCATCTGACCACAACGTTCAAGCCTACTTATTCGATGATTATTGGGAAGATATTGGAACAATTGAAGCTTTCTATGAAGCTAATTTAGCGCTGACCAAACAACCCCAGCCGCCCTTTAGCTTCTACGATGAGCAAGCTCCAATTTACACCCGTGCCCGCTACCTACCACCCAGTAAACTGTTAGATTGCACTGTCACCGAATCAATTATTGGTGAAGGTTGCATTCTAAAAAATTGCCGCATTCAACATTCAGTATTGGGAGTACGCACCCGTGTGGAATCTGGCTCCATCATCGAAGATTCCCTGCTCATGGGTTCCGATTTCTATCAAAAATTTGCTGAGCGACAAACTCAGTGTGAAAATGGCAGTATTCCCATAGGTATCGGCGCTAACACCACCATTCGCCGTGCAATTATTGACAAAAACGCCTGCATTGGCTGCGATGTGCAAATTATCAATAAAGACCACGTTCAAGAAGCCAACCGCGAAAGCCAAGGCTTCTACATCCGCAGCGGTATTGTGGTTGTGTTGAAGGGTGCCATAATTCCTGACGGAACAATTATTTAGTCAAGGGTCAATAGTCAATAGTCAATAGTCAAAAATAAAAATTAATGACTAATGACTAGCGACTAATGACTAAACTAATATTACTCATCGGACTTCCTGGAAGCGGTAAGTCAACTCTGGCGAAACAATTATTAACACATTGCCCCCACAGGCGGTTGGTTTCCACCGATGCCATCCGGGGGCTGTTATTTGGCGATCAAGCCATTCAGGGTCCTTGGCTGCTAATTTGGCAGGAAATTACACGACAATTTCAGCAAGCCGTAGCAGCAAAAGCCGAAGTAATTTACGATGCTACTAATACCCAGCGGCGTTACCGTCGGGAAATCATCACCTTAGCCCATGAAACAGGCTTTACTCAGATTACGGGTATTTGGGTTGATACCCCTGTGTGGCTGTGCTTAGCACGCAACAAGCAGCGTCAGCGGCAAGTGCCTGATGATATCATATTTCGTATGCATTGTCAACTACGGGATACCCCCCCAAGTGTGTCAGAAGGGCTGGACAGGCTAATTTGCTTTGCACCAGCGGCTGGAGATTACGGAAATTGCGCTCGTTGCATCAGCAAGAACCGAACTTGAGCATCTGTAAACTTTGGTAACTTAAAATCAGGGTATTAGCGATCGTTGGTCAAGGCTCAAGGGTCTATAGGGGTCAAAATTAATGACTAATGACTAATGACTAATGACCAATGACCAATGACTAGTGAAAATAAACAGAATTTTTAGAGGAGGTTAGTAAATGGCTACAACCGATTTTAAAGACTATTACGCAACTTTGGGAGTTAGTAAAACTGCAAGTCAAGAAGAAATTAAACAAGCTTTTCGCAAATTAGCCCGGAAGTATCACCCTGATGTTAACCCAGGTAACAAACAAGCAGAAGCGCGCTTCAAGGAAATTAACGAAGCCTACGAAGTTTTATCAGACCCAGACAAACGCAAAAAATACGACCAATTCGGTCAATATTGGAAACAAGCTGGACAAGGCTTCCCCTACGGTGCTGGGGCTGGTGCTGGTGGGGTAGATATGGGCGGGTTTGACTTCAGTCAATACGCCAATTTCGATGACTTTATCAATGAATTACTAGGTCGCTTTGGTGGTGCTAGCGGTGCTAGCTCTGGCGGTGGACGCCAAAGTTACTCATACCGTACCTCTACTTCCACAAGCGGTTCCCCTGGCTTTGGTGGCTTTGATGGCTTCAATGATTTCGGTGGTTTTACTGATGCAGGTGCAGGTTCTTCCCAAGATACGGAAGCACCTATCAGCTTAACTTTTGCCGAAGCATTTAATGGTTTACAACGCCGCTTTAGTTTGGGTAACGAAACTATAGATGTCCGTATACCCCCTGGTGCTAAACCCGGTACAAAACTGCGGATTAGAGGTAAAGGTTCCGTCAACCCCTACACCCAACAACGTGGGGATTTGTATTTAAAAGTCGAAATTCAACCGCACTCATTCTTCCAATTCGACGGCGATAACTTGATGTGTGAAGTACCCATAACCCCTGATGAAGCGGTGTTAGGTGCAACTATTGAAGTCCCGACACCGGATGGGATGGTAAATGTTAATGTTCCAGCGGGAGTGCGTTCCGGTCAATCCCTGCGTCTACGCGCTAAAGGCTGGTCTTTACCTAAAGGTGGACGTGGCGACCTCTTTGCTAAGATTACCATTGCTCCACCTAAAGACCTCAGCCCCCAAGAGCGGGAGTATTATGAAAAAATCCGCTCTATCCGCACTTACAATCCCCGCAGTAATTTACAGAACATTAGGCTGTAATGGATTTTGGATTGTAGAGACGCGATATATCGCGTCTCTATCGCGTTAATCAACCTCCTACACCCCCATTCGTGCCTGCAACCTTAACTTAGTAGCCTCAAATTCCTCTGGGCTGGGATGCGTCATCTGCCATGACTGACGCTGTGTTAGCCTATCCGACCAAGCATTTAGTTTTGGATAGTCATCTAGCGCTACATCACCCATCCTAGGCAACCATAGTATCAAAGTACCAGCTACAACCTCCGCGAAAGTTAGGTGTTGACTGCCAAAGTAGGGGCTATCGCTCAGTAGACTTTCAAACAACGTCAGCACCTTGTTAACTTGCTGAAGAGCCTGCTCAATTTTTTCTGAGTCGCTGGCAATACCCATCATTTTGAATGAAAGTGGTTGTATGGCGGGTAACAGTTCATTAACCGATACCATTTGCACCATCCGCACAATTGCTAAATCCTTCGCATCACTAGGTAGCATCGCTGGTATAGGATATTTCGCCTCTAAATAATCCAATATTGCCAACGATTCTATTATCCTAAAACCATCATCCAGCAACACGGGAATGTGGTGAAAGGGATTCAGCGCCAAAAATTCTGGTTGCTGAAACTGCTCGCTACCGAGTTGCATTTCTACTAATTCAAACTCCAGCCCTTTCTCCAACAGCGTAATCCACACGCGGCGAGAGTTGGCTGACATTGGAGCGTGATAGAGCGTCAGCATGAGAAAACCTCACAGCTTTCATAGGTAGGATGCGTTAACGAAGTGTAACGCATCATAAATAGGCGGTGTCCTGCGGCGCATAATTCAATTTATTGGTTAAAACTCAAAAATTCATCTGCGCCTAATGCACTCTACACTTCATCATACTGCGCTAACAATTTCTCTACGCTGGCATTGTGGTCTAAAAAAGAAAACAAATGTTTATAAAGCAATCTCCCCTCTTCATCTAACACGAATTGCGCTGGTAAAGGCGCACCTAAAGCCTGTCCGGTTTTATAAGTACGAAATACACCGCATTTGGGGTCACTCAATAAAGGCATTTTTAACCCCAAATCCCTAACGACAATTTGACTTTGCCGTTCATCGGTACTGGTAATCAGTAAAAGTTCGATACCCCGGTCTGTAAATTTCTCATAGTTTTCATTCAAAGCTTTGATATGGGGAAAGCAAAAGGGGCAATATTGCTTTTCTGTGAAGATGCGCGTGAATGCCAAAATTACAGGCTGTTTATCGCGATAAGTCGATAATTTAACTATCCGACCGTTAGTAATATCCGGTAATTGCAAGTCCGGTGCTTTGAATCCCAGCGGTAAAGAATTGCTGGCGGGAATCGGGAAAAAATTGTTGTAAAATCGCTCGTTAAATAAGCCTGTAAAATCCGTAGAAGTCAGCATAAGCACTTCAAAATTCAAAAGTCAAAATATTTTAATTAAATGTTACCAAGTTTTTGGTCATTCCACGTTACCAGGCGATCGCGTGGTCAGGAAGCTTGGAGGGCTGCTGCTTCCAGAAAGGCATTCCCAGGCTACAAGCCTGGGAACGAGGAAACCCCTCTCCACTCAGGAGAAGGGCTAGCAGGTTCTATTTACCTGTTTGAACGCAAGTTGTGAGTCAACTAGACAGCGGAGAAGTAAACTTTGGACTTAACGGGGTCAGGAACCATTGTGGCATCCCCTGGCTGCCAACCAGCGGGACAAACTTCGTCGGGGTGAGATTGCACGTACTGGATAGCTTTCAATGTCCGTAGGGTTTCATCCACGTTACGACCGAAGGCCAAGTTGTTGATGGTAGCGTGTTGGATTACACCCTCTTTGTCAATCAGGAACAGACCGCGTAAAGCCACCCCTGCTGCGGGGTCGAGAACGTTGTAAGCGGCGGAAATTTCTTTCTTGAGGTCAGCCACTAAGGGGTAGTTGAGGTCGCCTACACCACCTGCTTTGCGGTCAGTTTGAATCCATGCTAGGTGAGAGAATTCACTGTCAACGGACACACCTAGAATTTCAGTGTTGATGGCACTGAATTCTTCGTAGCGATCGCTAAAGGCGGTGATTTCAGTTGGGCAGACAAAGGTAAAGTCCAGAGGATAGAAAAACAGGACTACATACTTGCCACGATAGTCAGACAGTTTGATAGTCTTAAATTCCTGGTCTACTACAGCAGTAGCTGTAAAGTCAGGCGCTTGTTGACCAACGCGCAGGCATCCTTCTGTTGGGTAAGAAATTGGCATGATCCTGATTCTCCTTAAATATGCGTCTAATATCTTTCAACTACGGGCAAACCTGCGAGCAGCTTAACGCTCATCCATTGCCGTAATGACTTCATGATTACAATCTGTTACGAATATATCATACTCATAACGATTTTGAGTAAATCATGGATAATTTCAATAGTTTAGAAGCCTTAGAAAATTTAGATACCAGAGAATGGCTATTGACCAATGGGCTAGGCAGTTTTGCCAGTGGGACGGTGGCTGATGTTCGCACACGCACCTATCACGGCTGGCTGATAGCAGCGCTGGAACCGCCTTCACAGCGCACGCTATTGTTGTCGCACCTAGAAGCAAGTCTGGAACTACCAGGACGAGTTGTGGCACTGGGGACGAATTTCTGGGGTAGCGGTGAAATTGAGCCAAAAGGCTACCAATTTTTACGCTCTTTCCAGATTAACCCAGTACCAGAGTGGAATTGGGGTGAAGATAATTGGGAGTTAACCAGACGGTTGGTAATGCCTTATGGGGTTGGAGATTCGGGACTGGGGGGACAAAGGCAGGAAAACTCTGAGCAGGTCCCAGGAGAGCATATCTCCCCAATCCCCGATGCCCAGTTTTCCCATCGTCTCCTGATCCAGTATCGCTACGAAGGTAGTCAAGTGGCGACACTGAGACTGAGGTTATTGGTGAGCGATCGCGATTTTCATCACCAACAGATAAGCTCTAGAGAATTACAATTTTCCCAGTTAGTTATGCAACAGCAAGTGTGTCTGCAAGCGATAAATTCTGGGGAAGCAAAGACAGCTTGGCACCTGTGCTGGACTCAAGGAGATTATCAAGCAGACGGAGTATGGTACTGGAACTATAAACTATCCCAGGAGACAAAGCGGGGACTAGGTGACCGAGAAGACTTGTATAGTCCTGGGTACTTAACAGTCACTTTGAAACCAGGGGAAACAGTAACTCTAGAAGCACGGGTAGGTTTTCCCGATCAGACTGTACCCCCCCTAACAAGGGAAACCTTTGACGAAACTGTCGCTGCAGAGGAAAGGCGATTGCAGAGGACTTTTAGATGGGGAACCGAAGACGAGGGGATGTTGGGATGTGGGGACGAAAAGAGTAATTCACAATCCGATATTTGCCAGCAGTTACTGAAAGCTAGCGACCAGTTTATCGTCTATCGCGCCTCCATCGGCGGTCCGACGGTGATTGCTGGGTATCACTGGTTTAGTGACTGGGGAAGGGATACACTGATAGCCTTACCGGGGTTAGCGCTGTGTACAAAACGCTTTGAATTGGCGAAAGGCTTGCTGCGAACCTTTGGTAGTTATTGTCGTTACGGGTTGATTCCCAATGGCTTTCCCGATGCGGGAGGGGAACCATTTTACAACTCAGTGGATGCGGCGCTGTGGTGGATAGAAACCCTGGGACTGTATCTAGAAGCAACCCAAGATTGGGAGTTTCTGGCGGAACAATACCCAGTGGTACAGCAAATTTACAAATCTTTTGTGACTGGGACTAATTACAATATCCAGGTAGATGCCAGGGATTGGTTGGTGAGTTGGGATGCACCAAGAGTAGCCCTTACCTGGATGGATGCAGTCGTTGGGGGTGAAGCGGTGACACCCCGTAGGGGAAAACCCGTAGAAATTAATGCTCTGTGGTATTCAGCGTTATGTTGGGCTTCTGGATGGGCAGAACGCTTGGGTAAGCAAGCAGGGGAGCCGGGACGATTGCTCAAGCAAGCACGGCGGTATACCGAGCAAGCACAACAAGTCAAAGCATCACTGCAAAAATTTTGGAACCCCCAGATGAACTATCTTTACGACACTATTGAGCCAGATGACCGTCCCAATGCCCAAATTCGCCCTAATGCGGTGATTGCGCTGTCGTTACATCATTGTGGGTTTGAATCACAGCAAGGGTGTCAGGTATTAGAAAAGGCGAGGTCAAGTTTGCTCACCCCCTACGGACTTCGCACCTTAGACTCCGCTGACCCAGAATATGTTGGTAAGTATTGGGGAAATCCCTTGCGTAGGGATAGAGCCTATCACCAAGGTACAGTGTGGAGTTGGCTGATAGGTCCGTTTATCCAGGCTTGGGAGCGGTTTTATCCTGCCGAACCGTTGCCTTTTGATTGGCATCCCCTTTTGGAACACTTCCTGTCTAGGGGCTGTATAGGGTCAATTGCGGAGATTTTTGATGGGGATGCACCGCACACTCCTGGGGGTGCAGTAGCGCAAGCTTGGTCTGTAGCGGAGGTGATTCGGCATTATCCGGGGTCAAATCTTCCTGATGTCACGATACTGAGGACGGAATAAGAGTCATTGACACTCCCACCGCTAAAAGCGGATGGGATTGTTGCTTCACTGGGAGACCCAAAATGCCCTCTGCAAGGGTACACCGACTGCCCGACGGCGTTGTAGAGAATTTAACGAAATTCTGAATACGACTCCTACATTTGTACAAGATTTAGGATTTTTGCTACCAGGGTTCTGGATCAGGAGTTGTCCACTTGACCTACTTCGCTTTTTATGTGTGCGCTTTACCGCTATAATTTAGTATAGCTATTCAAACTGATGGTGTCAATCATGGGCAAAAAAAGATTGAGAGGTGTACCAGTATTGCATGATGAAGTTAAAAAAACTCGCGCCATTCGGCTGACAGACACAGCCTATGAAGCTATGGGACAGGCAGCGCGTCAACAAGGGATTAGCTTGTCTGAATTGGTAGAGAGATGGGGACGGCAGCTAAAGCTGCAACGCATTCATCCCAGGGCTTAAGCCGATGGGCTTTTTGCTCTCAATCTTTTAAATGGCTCAGGTCAGACTCGAACTGACGACCAAGGGCTTATGAGTCCCCTACTCTAACCAACTGAGCTACTGAGCCGTGTTGGGTGTTTTCTTCACCCGATTTCTAAATGTAGCACAAAGATTTGGTAATTGCTACATATTGAAGAAAAAATTTTTTGGGGTTGGGTAATGACGGATTAACCAATGGGACAGATATAGAAAATACAGTAGTAATTTATACTTAAATCTAGAGGTAGGAAATTTTGTGCCTCGACATTTAGTATATTTGCGTGTATTGAGAGCATCTTAATCTATGCAAGCAAACACAGTTAGAAAAGCGGTAATTCCAGCAGCGGGTTTTGGGACTAGGTTTTTTCCGGCAACGAAGGTTGTCAAAAAAGAACTGTTTCCAATTATTGATAAAGATGGTAGGGCAAAGCCGGTAATTTTAGCAATTGTGGAAGAGTTAATTAGCGCCGGAATTACAGAGGTAGGAATTGTAACACAGCCGGAAGATAAAGCAATTTTTGAGGAATTATTTAAACAGCCAGCTAAAGACGAAGTTTTTCAGAAGTTATCACCACAAAATCAAGAATATTGTCGTTATTTGCTGGATATTGGTAAGAAAGTTACTATCTTAACCCAAGCGGAACAAGAAGGCTACGGACACGCGGTATTTTGTGCTAAAGAGTGGGTAAATGGTGAGCCATTTTTGCTTTCTTTGGGCGACCATGTATACTCATCTTTTATGGAAAAATCCTGTGCCAGTCAACTTTTAGATATTTACAAAAAAGTGAATCAAAGCGTTGTGGGGTTGACTATAATGCCAGCGGAAGTTATTTATAAAGCTGGCTGCGTCACAGGGATTTGGAATGAGGGAAACTCGCTACTGAAGATAACACAAGTATCGGAAAAACCCAGCATTGAATATGCTCGCCAAAATTTACGGGTTCAAGGCATACCTGATGATGTATTTGTCTGTATTTTTGGTTTATATGTCCTAACGCCGAAAATTTTTGATTTACTGGGTGAAGATATTAACAATAATGTGCGGTTCCTGGGAGAATTTCAGTTAACAACCTGTCTAGATAATTTACGCGCTGCTGAGGGAATTACCGGCTATATGGTGAAAGGTAAGTGTTTTGATACGGGCTTACCTGATGCTTATTTGCAGACGATGATTGATTGGAGAAATTATCGTTAGGTGAATGGGTAATAGGTAATATCAGCAATTGTAGGATGTGTTAGCGAAGCGTAACGCATCTTACAGTTCTTTTAAACGGAGAATTTCGATTTTCACAACTAATTTAGAATTTCTATATAGCTAGCCTATATGATTTGTACAAGAACCCTCACCCCTCTCCCTAGGGGAGAGGGGTGAGGGTTCCGCATGATTTAGGCTTGTTATATATGGCAATGAAGCTAGAAAAAGTCGTTCCCTTTGGACGCTCGTTAGATGAATATATCAAAATGTTCAATTTGACGGAAGCAGATTTACAAAAGCAGATTCTCGGTGTAGGTGATGGTCCAGCGAGCTTTAATGCTGAAGCGACAAAAAAAGGTTATCGAGTCACTTCTATTGACCCAGTATATCAATTTAGTGGTGGGGAAATTAGGCAGAGATTTGCGGAAGTTGTTGATAATATTATTGAGCAAGTTAAGGCAAGTCCTGATGACTGGGTTTGGTCATATCATAAATCTCCAGAAAATTTAAGAAGTAATCGAGTTAAATCTCTGAATGAGTTTCTCAGTGATTATGATGAAGGAAAACAGCAGGGAAGGTATCAAATTGGAGAATTACCAAAGCTGGATTTTCCTGATAAAAAATACGATATGGCTTTGTGTTCCCACTTCTTGTTTTTATATTCCGAACATTGCGATTACCAGTTTCATTATGAATCAATTAAAGAGATGCTGCGGGTAAGCAAAGAAGTGCGGATTTTTCCGCTGTTAACTTTGATGTTACAACGCTCTCCCCATCTTGACAGGATTATCCAAGAATTTAGGGAAATGGGATATGCGGTGTCAACGGTGAAAGTGGAATATGAATTACAAAAAGGCGGAAATGAAATGTTGGTGATAATTGGGGTTGTCTGATACTATTTGACAACCCCAGATTAAGCGATAGCTTCGCTACTGCACGGAGCGCAGATCGCTTCACTGAGCAACGATTAGCAACCGCCAGCGCCTCATTGGTTCTTGAACATCAATGTTGGCTGTTGTGGGGTAGGAACACTAACCCGCAACAGCGAAATCATTTCTGCCATATCTAACTTGGCGTACTCTTCTGGTACTTCAATCTCGGCTACATATTGACCTTCCATTGGCATTGGGCCAAACTTGGGAGCCATAGCATCTAAAGCTTCCGGCATAGGCATATCCATGTATCCTGCCGAAATGATGTTGCCTTGCTCATCATAAACTAGGTGGTATTTCATAGCATTTTCTCCTTAATACCGACTTGGTGCTACGATGACTCTAGGTCTAAAAGATACTGGTGTGCTGCCGTTGTTTTTAAAGTGACACCAGAGTCTTGTATAACCACCACCACGACCGTCAGGAAGTGTTTCCGCCCACTGTTCGACGATCCAAATGCTTGCAGGCCAGTTGTCTGGCGATACGCTCATCATTTGCCAGTGGTTAGCGTCAAAAATCCAGGTGAACCACCACCATGACTCAGCACCAGCGGCGAGGCTGATTGTTCCCCATTGATTAAAATCCACTTCAACGGACATAGCCGTTCTCCTTGTTAGCTCAAAGTGCTTGTTGTATTAATAGACACTCATCACCAATAAAAGGTCGTAAAAATCAGTTTTTAAGCTTTTGATTTCTACAGCTTCTGGGAGCAGTTGCGAGGTTAATGAGATTAGCTGTTGAGCCTCTTGCTTCTGCTCAACTACCCTTAGCTGATACGACTGTTCATTAGCAAATTTTTGGTTTGGTACGACTGAATAGTCTTACCTGAATAAACTCTAGACAATACATTTCCAACTGGACATTACCCTCGGGGGTACTATTTTTCTAATATAGTTATCCTGCTTTGTTTGAGTCGTTGGGGCGTAGTTTGAAAATTGTTGATGAGCGATAACGCGCACCAAGCCACCCCAGTTTAGTTGGTGCTAAACATCCCTGCCCCTTATCCCCACGGAGTGGAGGCCTCACCATCCCCCCAAGCGAGGAGGGGATTGACACAAGAGAATTTTAAAGCTTTGCGGAGCTTAACAGAGTTCGGTTTATTTTTGCTTAAGTAGCTGGGTGCAATTAAATATTAGGATTTACGCAAAAAATCTCGCTCTACTCTTATTTCTCTGTGTTCTAGAGCCAGTAGGATGGGTTAGCGAAGGCTGATTCAAACGTAGGATGGGTTAGCGAAGCGTAACCCATCAGGGAGTTGGGTAACAACCGTCAACCCAACCTAAAGTGCTGAATTGAGCGCTGAAGCGCTCACTACGTACCTCAATTCCAAATTTTAAATTAATATGAGTGAAGCGCAGCCTCCAGAAAGCATATCACATCACAACGAACGCGCATTGCAACGACTTGCTTGGGCTATTGAAGCATCCCTGGGACAGTTTAAGCTATTTGTAGCACGGTGCAATTATACGGGGTTGCGATCGCATTTGATAGAGCGTCTACAAGTACTGACAAGCATAAATATTCGGGTTATACATTTGCAGGAGCATCAGCGGACGCTCTATGCTACGATTCGTAAGGAATTTGGAGAGGAACAGCCAGAGGCTTTGATGGTTTGTGGCTTAGAAAATGTGGGTGATATTGAGCAGTTGTTAACAGCAACTAATCAAGTCAGGGAGGAATTTCGCAAGCATTTTAATTTTCCGTTGGTGCTGTGGGTAAGTGATACTGTTTTTAATCAGTTAATGCAGTTTGCTGCTGATTTTGAAAGTTGGGCAACGACGGTAACATTTAAGGTTTCAAATCAGGATTTAATTGCATTTATCAAACAAAAAGCTGAGCAATTTTTTGCTGGTAATTTCAGCCGGAATTTAGAGTATTACCAGGAAATAAAGCAAGCTAATCAGGATTTACCAATCCACGAGCAAGTATTAGACTGGGAATTACATGCTAATATCAAATCGCTGCTGGGATTGGTGGAATATTTTGATGATAATTTAGATTTAGCACTGGATTATTACCAACAAGCATTAGGATATTGGCAGGAAAATCAGAATTTAGAGCGTCAGGGTAAAATTCTCGCAGAAATCACCTATTGCTATTACTTAAAAGCCCTGGAATGTCAAGACATAAAACATTCTGATTGGCAATATATTATTAATTATTTGCAACAATATTTTGCTATTTTTAAACAGATAAAAAGTTCAGATTTGGTTGCAAACTCAATTTTTCGCCTGGGTATAGTTCTCCAAGGGTTAGAAGATTGGGATAATTTACAGACTTTAGCCGAGAAAGCTTTAAAAGTACATAAAAATGAAAATAAATCTCTAGAAATAGCTGAAGATTATGGTTTTCTAGCTGAGGTGGCTTTAGCTAAAAACCGCTGGAGTGAAGCGGAGAATTTGGCGAGGAAGGCTTTAGAAGCTTCAGCGACAATTCCGACAAAATCCTATGCTCCTAGTCTTTATCTTTTCCTTTTAGCTCAAGCACAATACAATTTAAACAAACCGCAAGATGCTATCAAAAATTTAGTATTAGCTAAAGAGGAGGGTAGTCCGGAATATGACACCAAATTATATATCGATATTCTGGGTTATTTGCACCGGCTTTATTTTCAGGAAAAGCAATATCTCCCAGCTTTTGAAACTAAATTAGACCGGCTATCAATTGAGCAACAGTATGGTTTACGGGCTTTTGTTGGTGCAGGACGCATCCAGCCACAACGACAGGAAAAATCAGCAGCTACTCAGGTTGTAGAGCCGTTACATGTAAAGACTGTACAAGAAAATATTGCGCCGGAAATTGCTGCTTCTGGACGGCAGTTAGATGTAGAGCGGTTAATAGAAAGAATCGGTCGCAATGACTATAAATTGATTGTGATTCATGGACAATCTGGGGTGGGGAAAAGTTCGCTGGTAACTGGGGGATTAATTCCAGCACTGAAACAGAAAGCAATTGGAACGCAAGATGTTTTACCTATTATTATCGGAGTTTATACTGATTGGATTGAGAAGTTGAGGACTTCTCTCCTGGGAGGAGAGGGGAGTGTGACCTCACCCCCAGCCCCTCTCCTGGGAGGAGAGGGGAGTAGGGTTGATGATTTACTGGAAAAACTGCGAGAAAATGAGTCGCGGAATTTGCGGACGGTGTTGATTTTTGACCAATTTGAGGAGTTCTTTTTTGTCTATCCCAATCCTAGGGACAGGCGGCGATTTTTGGAATTTTTGGGTGAGTGTTTAAAGATTTTATCTTTAAAAGTTATCCTGTCGTTGCGGGAGGATTATTTGCACTATTTGCTGGAGTGGAATCGCTTACCTAGCATGGCAATTATTGGTAATGATATTCTTAGCACGAATGTGCTTTACTCGGTGGGAAATTTCGCCCCTGATGATGCTAAGTTGATTATTCAGCGGTTAACAGAACACGCTAATTTTCACTTAGAATCTGATTTGATTGCAGCACTGGTGGAGGATTTGGCTGGTGATTTGCAGGCAGTGCGTCCGATTGAAATGCAGGTGGTGGGAGCGCAGATGCAGACGGAGAATATTACCACCCTGGAAAAATATCGCGCATCTGGAACCAAGAAAGAATTAGTCCAGCGTTACCTGGATGAAGTCGTGAGAGACTGTGGTGAGGAACATCAGCAACTGGCTGAGGTGGTGCTGTATTTGCTGACGGATGACAAAGGAACTCGTCCCCTGAAAACGCGGGGGGAAATAGAACGGGATTTGCAAGATATTTATCCTAGGGAAGGGGGAATAGGGAACGGGGAACGGGGAACAGGGAACGGGGAACAGGGAACAGGGAACAATTCTCTGTCTTGATAAACTAGATTTAATTTTAGAGATATTTGTCGGTTCTGGTTTGGTGGGTTTGATAAAAGAAAATCCCGCTGACCGTTATCAATTGGTGCATGATTATATTGCCGCTTTTATCCGTCAGCAACAGGAACCGCAATTAAAACAAATAATGGCGGAATTGGCACAGGAAAGAGAGGAAAGAAAACGCACGCAAGCCAAACTAAATCGCACACTTAAACGCGCTCTTTTTGGTTCTATTGCAGCCGGGTTGGTGTTAGCTGGGGTGTCAGTGGTAGCGGTGCAAAAGGCAATTGAAGCAAACAATCAAACCAGAAAAGCTAAAAGCAGTGAAATCGAAGCCTTAGCTAATTCTAGTGAAGCACTGGTTGTCTCAGACCAAACCTTAGATGCTCTGAAAGAAGCCATAAAGGCAGGGAGAGAAGTAAAACTTGCCCCTTGGGTAACTGCAGATACTCGGATGAAGACAACAGCAGCATTACGACAAGCAGTGTATTTACAGCCAGCAAAGTACCTGTATCTAGAGCAGAAAAGGTTCACTGGACATAGCGCTGCTGTATTGGGTGTGAGTTTTAGTCCCGACGGTCAGACAATCGCTTCTGCTAGCGATGACATGACGGTGAAGCTGTGGAGTCGTGATGGGAAACTGCTAGAAACCCTCAGTGGACATAGCGCTAGTGTATGGGGTGTGAGTTTTAGTCCCGACGGGGGGACTATCGCTTCTGCTAGCCTTGACAAGACGGTGAAGCTGTGGAGTCGCGATGGGAAACTCCTACATACCCTCAGTGGACATAGCGATGCTGTAGGGGGTGTGAGTTTTAGTCCCGACGGTCAGACTATCGCTTCTGCTAGCTGGGACATGACGGTGATTTTATGGGATTTAAATGTTGATGATTTATTGACAAGTGGTTGCCAGATACTGCACAATCACCTCATCCTCAATCCTGAGACACTAGAAGAACTAAAGCAATGTCAAAACCCAGATATCCTGGCTGCAGCGTCTCCCGAATTGCTTACTCAAGGTGAGGAGCTAGCGAGAAACCAGGATATTAATGGTGCAGTGGCTAAGTTCCGTCAAGCACAGCAATGGAACCCGAAGTTAAAGATTGATCCACAAGCAAAAGCAGAAGAGGTCGCTAAAAGCAGAAGGTGAGCAACTAAGTAAGTCGGCGTAAAAAATTCAAGGTTTGTAGTAAGCGCTGTCTTCGCTAAAGCGCTTACCCAGGGGAATTGAAGAAATTAGAGAATCCGTAGCTGTAGTAAGCTTGTACAAATCCTCAGATCCCCGACTTCTTGAAGAAGTCGGGGATCTAATTTCAGCCTGGTAACGAGAGAATAACCAGGAAGCTGCAGCCCACAAACCCTCGTTACCAGGTTCAACCTGGTAACCAGTTCTGGGAGGTTATACCTCCCGTTGTCCAAGATATCAGTTGAATGTAATCTGGGGTGCGATCGCTTGAGTGTGATATTCTCTCGTTACCAGACCAGAGCATGGTAACGAGTTCTGGGAGGTAGAACCTCTCGAACCTTGTTCCCTGGTTGAACCAGGGAACGAGGAAGGAACGAGAAAAATCCTCAGATCCCCGACTTCTTGAAGAAGTCGGGGATCTAATTTCAGCCTGGTAACGAGCGTTGCATAATATTGGGATGAATCTTGTGGGGTGGACAT
>JAYKJH010000025.1:0-37427 GCA_035285345.1 Nostocaceae cyanobacterium
ATTGCACATATCCACTGAACAAAGCGAGTTAAATCAGTCAATACTTTAGCATCCGCCAGTTGCAAACTTAAAGTCACGGTTTTGTAACCCTCTGCTCTCGCTTGCTGGAGAATTCTAGCCATCAAAGATGTTTTACCCATCTGCTGGGGCGCCTTGATGCAAATCAACGCCCCTGGTTGCACAATGGTTTCGTAAGCCATCTGTTCGATGGGGTGACGCTGGATATAAAAAGGTGAATTGAGCGGAATTTGTCCTGTAAGGGTGAATTGTACACCAGTCTCCTGGTTTTCCAGGAGACTGGATTTGGTGTAGTCATAGTTGCTCAAGGTTAAATTAAATGTCCTGAAGTAGCATTCCAGGCTTTGCTTATCCACAGGAAGTTTGCGGTTGTGGATCTTGATTAGGGTATTGTGACTCAAGTTAGTCCGCTCACTTAGTTCTTGCTGGGTGTAGGGGTTTCCAGAGTTGTCGTGAATTTCTGACTGGTACTTTGCTGCTTTTAGCCGTTGCCAACCTTGAAGTGTGAGGATAACGCCGCGCTTACGTTTGGGTGGTTGATTTGTTGTTAACATTCCTAGTTAGCTCCTCTTATGTTTAACTTTACGGTTGTCTCATAGTTAACCTCCACACCAAGGGTGTGAGGCTGAATTTTAAGGTAACAATTTTCTTTAGCCACCATAACTGCCCCACTTGGGTTACTGTCATCACTATTTCATAATTCTTAAGTTACATATTTAACTTGATATCTTGAATTGCCACCCATAAAAATTCATGCACAATTTATACTTCCGTTACAGAGCAAGGCAAGTGCGATATCCGCACGGGAGATGTAGAGAGTTGCTTATGGAGTTCTGCCCGCAACCACTACTCGGTGATAAATGATTCTTAAGTTACATCTTTAAATTGATAACTTGAATTGCAAAACCTGAAATTACATGGGAAATTGATACTCGTGTTCGAGGGCAACGCTTTTGTACGCTGAGCAATTTCAAAGCTTGTATGCTCTTGAAAAGCTTACTAAAGCTTGGTTGTAAGCAACGTTTGCAGTTTCGCATCCCAGTTGCTTTCGTGAAGAGTATGAGTATTAATCATTGTTAGTACTATGAGGCGTAACCGTATATCTGCGTAAAACCCTGAAAACCGGAAAAAATTAGTTTACTGGTAATCAACATGAGCGACATAATACTTGTTTCAACTTCAGATGATGCAGCAGCCGAAACCCAACGGAAGAAAGACTTAGCGGTAACCCTCAAATTTGAAAAAGGAAATACAGAGAAATATTCTCTTAAGGCTAAACCTCCACGCACATCTGCATTGGTGCTTGAATCTCAGAAGTCAATTCTCAACAATTTATCCATCCGTGAGGTAGTAGTCGGGTTAAATCATGCAGCCGATTTGATGTTTGTTGCCTACAACGCTTTAGCCAAAAGATCGCTGCAAGCAACAGTGTCTGGATTGCAGAAGTCGCTGTTAGATGCAACGCTAGAAGCAACAGTAACCATGAAGACTTTTAAAGATAAGTCTGGTGCGGTTCTTGACGATGCGTTTAGCGCCTACGGTTGGCTGCTCAAGAATAAAGAATCTTTGGCTATAAGACAACTGCAACGCTGTGGAGCAACTGCTTTGCAGATGGCTGAGGAATCAGAAAAATTAGCTGCTCGTTTTCAAAAGATTGTTGACGCATCCCAGGTGGCGGCTGAAGCAGCTATTAATGAGAAAGTGAACGATCAAAATGCCAAGAAAAAACTGCAAGAGAAGCTGAATCTGATCAAGTCTCTTCAAGCCAAAACTGTAGAGCTTCAAAAAAATATCTCCAAAGATCTCGAAGCTGCTCAAAAAGAATATGAAGAAGCCAGAGAGCGAGAGAAAACAGAGGGTGAGCGTGCTTTTATTACCGGAATACTTAGCGCAACCGTTGGAGCACTTGCTACAGGTGTTGGTTCAATAGCTCAAGCTGCGATCGCGATCAAGTCTCCGATTGGACTTCCGGGAGGATATGTTCCTCCTACTCAACCAGGAGCAGGTGGTAGTCAGCCCACCACTCAGGCGCCTTCACCACAAGCGCAGCAGCAGAAGGAAAGTCTGAGCAAGCAATTGCAAGAGAAAGAGGCAGCAAAGAGCGTTATTTATAACGAAAAGACCGAAAACGAAGCCAAAATTGCCAAGGCTGAAGGTATTATCAAAGATCCCCAAACTCCAGCACAGGCTAAAGCTGACGCAGAAAAACTAAAAGCTGAGTGTGAAGCTAAACGTGCTGATATTGACAGAAGGCTCAAAGCAGCAGAAGAAGCCGTCAAAATAGTTTTATCAGGGCTAGGTGACGTTTCCAAACAACTGGCACAAATATCAGGCCAGTCATATTCAGCAGCGGAAACTGCGTCGAAACAGAAGATGGCCTACTACGAGCACAGAAACCAACTGGCTGCAGAAAACCGTGAAGCTTTAGCTAATCTGGCACAATATGCAGTGGAACTCAAATACACCACTGATGAGAGTAGTAGCATAGAAACGGCAATCAAAAGTCTGGAATTTGCTATCCAAGCTCTCCAAGGAGTCGTAGCTGCATTGAGTCAGACAACACTGTTCTGGCGAAATATGGCTAACTATTGTAAAAACACTCTTGCTAGTCCCAACTTTGTAGAAGACCTTGATTTCATACAAAGCTGTTTTACAGTCGCGGAACGTCAAGATTATTACTCTAGTGAAGAGTTTATCAGCAAGGCAGTGACTAATGTAGCTCAATGGGTAGCTCTCAATAATGTTTGTGACACCTACTTGATAACAGTTCAAGAAGTCTACGGGAAAGTAAATAAAAATCACGGTAATCCACCAACAGATGACCAAGCTGCAGCCCAAGTTGCTGGATTAGCCCAAGCCGTTCTGAAATCGGCACAAAATGAGGCAGCCGCTATAGATACTGAAATTCAGTCTTTACGGCTTCAGATGCAGACTATAACTGTTCCAGCGCAGCGAGTGGCTTAAGGATTCAGTTGGCGAATTGATTTACAGCTAGTCAAATTGACATCTCGCGATATTTAAGTGGTTGGGAGACTTTCCTCCCAGCCTCCCTCTTTGGCTGTGAATTTTGAGGATATAGATAGCAAGAAACTACAAGAAGATGAAAATGATTTTTTTTACCGATAAAAGCCTACTAACTAAAGCCAAAATGGTTTGCAAAACCTTAGTAGTGTTGATTTTGTCTGTACTGCTTTTTGCTCCAACACCAGCTTTGGCTTTGCAGGATTATAGCATCCCACAGGCGATACCAGTTACCCAGCCTGTATATGTCGTACCGACTTTGGGATTGGACTATAATAACACCATACAGTCATATATCTCCAACACTAAGGTAGAGTTAGGTGGCATACTAACAGCGATTAAAAAACTTCCAACTCTGTCTTACGAGAATGGTAAAACAACTGTGGCAGAGATAAATTCTAAATTAGAAAAAATTCAAGCCGATGCGGGGAAAAATACCGCAAATTTTCAGAACTTGAGCAATGAAGCTCAAATGAAGTACCAAGAAGTTCTTGATGCCATAAAAAACTTAAAACCACTGCCTATTATAGGAAAAGTAGGATATCCAAGAGAGATACTCGAACAAAAAATAAGAGAAAGGCAACGTTACGAGGATTATAAAAATGCCTTAGATATTCAGAGTAAAAATCTGGCTAATGGAATAGTATTAACCAATAAAATATCGCAATTATGCGATAATTTTGCAAAGCGAGTCAACTTGGCAAAACAAAAAGCCGGAAACGTCAAAGAGTATTCGGATGCACTTCGTTCTTTCAGTGACCCGGATATATTAGGTGAAATCAGCGAACTAGATAAATTTATCGCGGACTTAACTCAAAACCTTTCATTAGGCAGTTAGGAAAACCATTCAGTAATCTCTGGGATGGGCTAAGGTTCAGAACAAGCCTTCTCTATATAGCTTAGGGAATAGGTGTAATAGCTGGCTAATCGCTATCTATTGCTATCTAAATTTCAACTAAGAACTAACTGAGTTAAGTTATAAATATCCAAAATCATTGGAGTATGACAATGCAATTCTTTCATCATAAAAGCCTACTAAGTTCAGTCAATTTTGCGTGGAAAACCTTAGTAGTGTTGATTTTGTCGGTATTGCTTTTTGTTCCCACACCAGCATTGGCATTGGATTATAATGCCACGCTACAGACTTATGTATCTAACACCAAGGTAGAACTCGATGGTGTACTGACATCGATAAAAAAACTTTCCAGTTTATCTTACGAAAATGGCAAAACAACACTGGCAGAGATAGATAGTAAATTACACAAAATTCAAACTGATGCTGGAAATAATGCCAAAGAATTTAAAAAATTGAGCGATAAAGCTCAGATAGAGTACGAACAAATTCTTACTCAAATCAATCAACAAGATACATCGATGCGTCTTACTTTATTGGCTAATCAAGAAACAAATTTGCCTAGCTTGACTAATAATTTGAATAATCCTGTCAGTGTCAATATTTCTGCTACAGGGCAGTGGAATTATGGTACACAAATACCATTTAACAGGCTAGTCAATGCTAATGGAAATCCTGGTAGTGCTGGAAGATTTCAATCAAGTTTACGCTTTCCTAACATAAGCCCAGCAGTCTTAGTGACCGTAAAAAACAATACCGTATTAGGTTCTGGGATGCAGCATAGCTTTAATTTACTACCTAATGAAACTGCATCCTTTATCAATAATGACGCAGGTGGTAATTATGGCGACAACAGTGGAAGCCAAACAATAAATTACTCTGTATCTTCTAGGATAAACGAGAAGGATTACTTTTTTAGTAAGAATGGCAATAAAGTGACAATTCAATACTCTGTAAAAAATTTAGATAGCGAGAAGCAGAGACTAGCCAATGGAATAGTATTAACCAATAAAATATCCAAATTGTGTGATGACCTGGAAAAGCGAGTTAACTTAGCAAAACAAAAAGCTGGAAACGTCAAAGAGTATGCAGATGCACTTCGTTCTTTTAGCGACCCCGACATCTTAAGTGAGATCGCGGAACTAGATCAATTGGTGGCGGACTTAACTAAAAACCTTCTTTTAGGTTAAGAATCTAGAACATTAATTCAGTTGAGTCGAGTTATAGATACCTAGGAAACCCAGAGAATGAAAATGAGTTTTTTTCGTGACAAAAGCATACTAAGTAAAGCCAAAATTGTTTGCAAAACCTTAGTAGTTTTGATTTTGTCTGTACTGCTTTTTGTTCCAACACCAGCTTTGGCATTGGATTATAACGGCACGCTACAGACTTATGTATCTAACACCAAGGTAGAGATTGATGGTGTACTGACATCGATTAAAAAGCTTCCCAGTCTATCTTACGAGAATGGCAAAACTACTCTGGCAGAGATAGATAGTAGATTACACAAAATTAAAACTGATGCTGGAAATAATGCTGAATACTTTAAGAATTTGAGCAATAACTACCAAATATCTTACGACAATAACCTCAAAAATATCAATCAGCTATCTTTAAAAAAACAATACCTGGAAAATATGTTGTGGAATCTAAGCCATGTTATTTCGTATCAAATTGCCGACTCAAGTATCAAACAATATGAGGAAAACAATCAGAATTTAAGCAAAGTAATAGTATTAACCAATAAAATATCACAATTGTGTGATGACTTGGAAAAGCGCATCAATTTGGCAAAACAAAAATCTGGTAACGTCAAAGAATATGCAGATGCACTTCGTTCTTTCAGTGACTCGGATATATTAGGTGAAATCAGCGAACTAGATAAATTTGTCGCGGACTTAACTAAAAATCTCTCATGAGGGGCTTAGAACATTAATTCAGTTGAGCAAAGTTATAGATACTCAGGAAACCCAGAGCATGAAAATGAGTTTTTTTACTGACAAAAGTCTACTAAATAAAGCCAAAATTGTTGGCAAAATATTAGTAGTTTTTATTCTGTCTGTACTGCTTTTTGTTCCCACACCAGCATTGGCATTGGACTATAATGGCACGCTACAGACTTATGTATCTAACACCAAGGTAGAGATTGATGGTGTACTGACATCGATAAAAAAACTTTCCAGTTTATCTTACGAAAATGGCAAAACAACACTGGCAGAGGTAGATGATCAATTACACAAAATTAAAACTGATGCTGGAAATAATGCTGAATACTTTAAGAATTTGAGCAATAACTACCAAATATCTTACGAAAATAACCTCAAAAATCTCAATCAGCTATATTTAAAGCAACAATACCTGGAAAAGATGGGATTTCCTCCAAGCAATCCTATTTCGTCTAACTTTGTAGGCTTAAGTATCAAACACTATGAGGAACAAAATCAGAATTTTAGCAAAGTAATAGTATTAACCAATAAAATATCACAATTGTGTGATGACTTGGAAAAACGAATCAATTTGGCAAAACAAAAATCTGGTAACGTCAAAGAGTATGCAGATGAACTTCTTTCTTTCAGTGACCCGGAGATATTAGGTGAAATCAGCGAACTAGATAAATTTGTCGCGGACTTAACTAAAAATCTCTCATTAGGGACTTAGAACATTAATTCAATAATCTGCAGCCTTCGGCGGCTAGATAGTAACAAGTTAACCAACACATCAAGGGAGTAAGTAACATGAGCAACATAACCATTGTTAACAACAATTCAGCACCAGGAACAATCACACTTTCCATAAACAATAAGCAAGAAGTATATTCTGTGCAAAATCCTCCGGCAAACAACAGTCAGTTGGTGCTGGAATCTCGGCAGGATATTTTGGGAAAATTATCCATTGACTCCCTGGTATTGAACTTGCAAAATGCGGCGGATTTAATGTTTCTCGCATACAATGCCTTAGCAGGTACAGAAGTTTGGCCTAAAGTGTCTGGATTACAGAAATCGCTGCTAGATATTTCTGGTGATACGATGACAACACTTGACATTTTTGGACTGCGGTCTAAAGAAGTCACCACAACTCTTATCAAGATATACGGGTTGTTATTACAAAAGAAAGATAAGTTAGCCATAATTCAATTTAAATATTGTGGAAAGATTGCAGGAGATATGGCTAATGAATCAGAAAAATTAGCAGGGCGGATTTCTGCTCTTGGTAGTCAGGCTGAGCTTGTAAATCAAGATGCTATTAATCTCAAGGTTCTTAGTCAAAACGAAAAATCAAACATGACTAAGCTGTTGAATGATTTTCAAGCAAAACAAAAAGCAGCCGAAATTCGTCGCCAGGAACTTGCAAGAGAGATGGATAAGCTGACCAAAGAATATTACGAGAGCGTAGCCAAACTAAAGGATGGCTGGTTCATGGCTGCTATTAAAACGGTTGGTAAAGCTTGTGGTGTCCGAGACCACAACGAGGAAGCTTTACGAGAAACCCATGAGACTTACAATCGAAAATCTCAAGAGTATAATCAGCTAATCCTTAATAATTTGAATGACCTTAAATTTTATGCAGCAGAAATTTTGAAAGCACAAAGTACTCTTTCTGAAGCAGCCAGAGGTGTTGAAACTTTCCACTATGCCGTTCGCGCTCTCTCTGCAATCGTTTCTGCCTTAGCTGACGCAACACTGTTCTGGCGTTCAATCGAGACATACTGTAAGCAACTTGAATCTTCAAGCTTCTCAAACGCTGTTCATGATTATCAAGGTGAATTAACACAAGCAGAGTTGCTTAAGCAATATTCTAGTCCGGACTTTATTGTGCTATTTCTGAAAAACCTATCTCAATGGGTAGCTTTGGATAACGTCTGTCGGGAATATCTAGTAGCAGCAAAAAATACATACGATAAAGTAGGAGCTAACATTATTGCATCACCTTCAATCGCCACAGCAAAAACACAAACACCTGTGTTAGCTAAACAAATTTTCGATTCTATTGATAAGCAGACAAAGGCTTTAGAAGCGGCGATGGTGCAAGAGCAAAGATGGGGAAGATATATAACAATAATGAATGCTCGGTATTAGGGAAGAGCCAGTTAATTCAAGAAAACCTGCAAGAGATGGCAAGAATAAGCTATCTCTTGCCCTGACTGCCTGACAAAGGCGATCGCACAATCTATCGCCAGATGCAATAACAAAATATAGCAGTTCTTCACTGAATAAAGTACAATCCTGTTCCCCTGCGTCTAATACCAAGACTAGGGGACAATCACTATTTACTAACAAATAATTTTACTAGTAAAATTTAATGAACTGTGCATAGCCCTGTTATATCGATTCCCTAATAGTTTGCTACAAATCAATTCCCGCGTCCCCGCGTCAGTCATTTGTAGCAAACTTAAAGAGAAACCATATTACGGATACAAGCAAAAATCAGACAGAGGATTTAGTCAATACTTCATCGTTATAAAAGGGAAGAAATAAAAAGCTTTGCGAGGAAATATCGCGCTTATTTTCTCCTAGTAACTAAGGGGGAGTGGGATACACCCTTTGTACTCCCCTTTTCAAATCAACCTCCTAACTAATCCTTCCCATTCGGACGCTGAATAATCGTTTCCATTGCTCTACGCTTACCATTGGGGTCAACACCCACCAATCGCACATACTCACCATTACACTCCGTCAGACAGGATTCTATGGTTGAGATTGCATCCGACTCCCCATGAATATCTCCCAAACAGCAACTTTGCCATGTACCCGTCCGGAAACGGCGTTCATCTACATGTTCCAGCCCAACTTTATAACCCCTAGCTAAAATTTCCCGGACTTTTTGTTGAGCTTCTAGATTTAAATGGGTAGTATTCCCTTCATAAGTCAAGTACCCGTTACTGTTATAAGGTGGCTTGTTCAAAAAGTCATTATTAGCATTATTTGTTGCAGTTTCAGGAACACTATTTATTGAACTATTTGTTGAACCATGACTTGCATAATTAGCCGCAGGTGTAGCAGGAGTAGGAACAAAATTTGCATTCTGACGCAAAGCACCGCGATTATATTCATGTACCAGACGAGAATCATCGACTCGTTTTTGTTCTGCAACCATGATGTTACCAAACTCAATTAAGTGCGAGAGTCGGAAATTCGGCTTGGGAAATTGCGGTTTCCCATCAGCACTATTCACTACTCGCGATGAGACGCGCTCAATACCCACTTCATGAATAAACTTGCGGATTTGTTCATCATAAATCCGCGCTCGTAAAGCACTAAAGAAGTCGATTGATTGCTTACCAAAAGTATCAACTAACTGTACAACTTCTCGTTCTTGAAGCCCATCTTCACTAAAAATTCCGGCGACAATTCCCACTTTATCATCACGGTCGGGTTCCCAATAGAATTTTTCCATCCGACCATCACGAATTAACGGCGCATACAAGGTAGAAAAATCATTCCCTGTTACAATAATTGGGACGCGATGTAAAGGTGTAGAATCGTAACTACCAGGTAATTGCACATTGGTAGGATTATCGGCAATATTCATCAGCGTGGCATTCACCAACTGGGTATTTACTGTGTATTGAGTGCCTTCATCAAACCGTCCTGCACCAGCATCTAAATCATTAATCATGATGACGCACATTTTACCGCGTACCCTGATTAATTCGGCAGTTTCCCGATAGCGTAGACGAATCAGACGGGCTGGATCACCAGCGTCAGGACTTTCTAATTCACCACCAGAAATGTGAGTTACTTCGATGCCCATTCTCTCAAATACTAGCTCACATTGAAAGGATTTTCCCTCGCCTTTTCGTCCGTGAATTCCTAAAATTAGAGGAACGCGAACACCTGGAAGTTCTAGGAAGTTTTTTGTGATGAAAACGGCAAGTTTGTCGAGAAAGCGGGGAGCAATGTAGTAAGCCATGACGATTTTAGATTTTAGATTTTGGATTTTAGATTTTAGATTTTGGATTATCGAGATGCTACATGTAACGTCTCTACATCAGGGAACCAATTTTGCCAAGCATTCCAGTTTTGCACGATTTGAGCAAATTCTGCATAACCTGCAGCACGGGGATGGGCACCATCATAATTTTTAATTTCGTTCATCCATATATTTGAATTTTCTAATATCGGAAATACATTTAAATAAGGGACATTTAATTCTTGGCAAAGCGCTGCAAAATGCCTTGACAAATTAGCAATTCTCTGGTTTTGTGTTTCATCTCCCACTGGTGGTGGACTTATCATTAAAACTGGATATAACTGCTG
Organism: Nostocaceae cyanobacterium; assembly: GCA_035285345.1. Classification (GTDB taxonomy): domain Bacteria; phylum Cyanobacteriota; class Cyanobacteriia; order Cyanobacteriales; family Nostocaceae; genus JAYKJH01. The sequence continues at coordinate 10,150 of JAYKJH010000025.1, forward strand.
AGCTTGACTGAGAATATCGCGAGCATTGGCTATTGATTCTGCCAAGTCAACCCTTATTTTACCGTTTTCCATTACGGTATCATTTACTCCAAAAGAAAAAACCAATCTACCGTCATATTCTTTTGGTAAACGTAGAGCAACTTCTGCAAGCCAGCGTTGTTTTAATTGCGTGCTAATTTCCCGCCTAATTCCTAAATTATAATAGGTAATGTCGTAACCTTTTTTATTAGCATCAATACAAATTCTTCCCGTCCAACCCAAACATTCTGGGTCGCCGGTACCGTTGACAAAGGACTCACCAAGAAAGCAAATTCTAACTTGTGGTAATAACATGTCCCCTAACTATAATTACCACTCACTCACTGCTAAGCTTGCTGTGCCAACTTTTGCACAAATACTCCATGTTCTTGACTCTGCAATCCTTGTTGTAATATTCCTAAAACTTGTGTCATTTCCCCAGCACATAAAGCCGCAACATCTAACCACAAACCAGGAAAAACGCGACTTTTAATTACATTATTCGCATCAGTTTCTAATAACACATATTCATCATTTTCTAAGCAGAACCAATCAAGTTTATTTTCTAAAATTTGCCAAACAATATATTCTTTCACTCCGTTACGACGGTAGGCTTTTTTCTTATCATGTAAATCATTAGCAGCGCTACTAGCGGCGACTTCAGCAACTAACTCTGGGGCACCTTCAATATAATCATCGTCACTAATTCGCGCTTGTCCACCTAAATTTTCATCTATTAATAAAACTACATCCGGCTGAGGTTCATTATCTAAATCCAAACGAACTGTCGAATTATCAGCTAACTTCACACCCGGAGTCGCAACTTTGTAAGTCCACAACCAGCCAATTAAGTCACCATGTGGTTGACCATGACTGTTAAAACGTAAAGGTGATGCCACGTAAACTACTCCTTCAATTAATTCGGCTTTTTTAGTATTTGGCATAGCATGATAACGACGTTCAAATTCGTGACGAGTTAATCTGTCTCCACTTTCTAAGGGTGGGATAGGGTTGCTTTTGTCAAAGCCGCGTTTCACTGATGCCTTCATAGGAGATTCTTGATGTTGGAGTGTGGCTACATCTAGTATATCGAGCAGATATCAACCGAACGAGATAAAGATTAATAAATAGGAGAGGCAGATTACTCCACCTCTCCTATATTGGGGGATGCACAATACGATGAGATTTTCCCCGTTATTGACTCAAACCAATACGCTATAACTAGCGGGGTTTGTGAACGATAAAGCTGAGAACTTGGCACTGCTTAACGTTGTCGAAACCTACAACGCGGATGTAGCAATTGCCATATTGAGAACGGCAAGATTGGACTTCGTTGAGTACTTCGTGGGTGCTTTGAGCGCCGAACAAAGGCAGTTTCCACATTGTCCAGTAGCATTCAGTAGGCTCGGAAGATTCGTTAAATTCAACCGCAGGAATGTAACCTTGGCTGAGGATGTACTGAATCTGCTTGGTAATCTGAGCATCGCTCAAGGGGGGAAGGTAGGAAAGGGTTTCGTACCGACGCTCTTTTGGTAAAGTTTGCATAACTTCTTGGATGTGTTGCGCTTGTTGGACTAGATGAATAGACGAAGAATTTTTGATTTGGGATTTTGGATTTGTTTATCAATCCAAAATCGGCAATCTCAAATCCAAAATTGATAAATGGACTAACTGGATAAATTATCCAAGTTAGTATCTGAGGTTGATTGCTGTTCTGGGTTCAGGGTGGAGTTAGCTATATTTAATTGCGTTATCCGCTCTAAATGCTGGCGACGATGTTCTATGTTTGCTTGTTGAATGCCAGTGCGAACCATTTCCGGTAAAAATTCTGCGACTTCTTCAGCTAAGTGTTCCCTAACAGTCATAATCCGCAATGCTAATTCTGGCTGTTCGCGGAAAAGGCTTTCCAGGTAAGCTTCGCCATCTTGGATTTTGTCTTTTGAGGAAAAGCGATGTAGCCAAAGTGCCAAAGGAGGATTCGTTTCACCAAGCTGTAGTAACACCGTGTGCATTGCCTGATATGTCAGGTAACTTTGCAGCGTTTTAGCAGCGTCTTTCGCAATTTTTTTGATATTCATGGCTAACCCCAGCCAAATAAATTTTAGATTTTAGATTTTGGATTTTGGATTAATCTAAATCTAAAATCCAAAATCAGCAATCCAAAATTATTAGAGGGTATCCATTGCCTCGAACTCGAACTTGATTTCTTTCCACAGTTCGCAAGCAGCAGCCAACTCAGGAGACCATCTAGCAGCTTCACGGATAACGTCGTTACCTTCGCGAGCCAAGCTACGACCTTCGTTACGAGCTTGGATACAAGCTTCCAGCGCCACACGGTTAGCGGTAGCACCAGGAGCGTTACCCCAGGGGTGTCCGAGGGTACCACCACCGAACTGCAAGCAGGAATCATCACCGAAGATTTCTACCAGAGCAGGCATGTGCCAAATGTGAATACCACCAGAAGCTACGGGCATTACACCAGGCATAGAAGCCCAATCTTGGGTGAAGAAGATACCACGAGAGCGGTCTTGCTCAACGTAGTTTTCGCGCATCAGGTCAACGAAGCCCATTGTGATACCGCGTTCGCCTTCCAGTTTACCGACAACGGTACCAGAGTGCAGGTGGTCACCACCAGACATCCGCAAGCACTTAGCCAATACACGGAAGTGCATACCGTGGTTTCTTTGACGGTCGATTACAGCGTGCATAGCGCGGTGGATGTGCAGCAGTAGACCGTTGTCACGGCAGAACTTAGCCAGGGTGGTGTTAGCAGTGAAACCACCAGTCAGGTAGTCATGCATGATGATAGGGGTGCCAATTTCCTTGGCAAACTCAGCCCGCTTCATCATTTCTTCGCAGGTGGGGGCGGTAACGTTCAGGTAGTGACCTTTGATTTCGCCGGTTTCTGCTTGAGCTTTCTCGATAGCTTCTTGAACGAATAAGAAGCGATCGCGCCAACGCATGAAGGGCTGAGAGTTAATGTTTTCGTCGTCTTTGGTGAAGTCCAAACCACCGCGCAAGCATTCGTAAACGGCGCGTCCGTAGTTCTTAGCAGACAGACCGAGTTTGGGCTTAATGGTACAACCCAACAGCGGACGACCATACTTGTTCAGTTTGTCGCGCTCTACTTGGATACCGTGGGGAGGACCTTGGAAAGTCTTCAGGTAAGCAACAGGAATCCGTAAGTCTTCCAAACGCAATGCACGCAGGGCTTTGAAACCAAATACGTTACCTACGATGGAGGTTAACATATTGGTCACAGAACCCTCTTCAAACAGATCGAGAGGATAAGCAACGAAGCAGAAGTACTGGTTGTCTTCACCGGGTACTGGTTCTACGTCATAACAACGACCTTTGTAGCGGTCGAGGTCGGTCAACAAGTCAGTCCATACGGTTGTCCATGTACCCGTCGAGGACTCAGCAGCCACAGCAGCGCCAGCTTCTTCGGGGGGAACTCCGGGCTGGGGAGAAACCCGGAAACAAGCCAAAATATCTGTATCTTTAGGTGTGTAATCTGGGGTGTAATAAGTCAGTCTGTAATCTTTAACCCCGGCTTGATACCCAGCCTTAGACTGAGTCCTCGTTTGCGCGTAAGACATATTTCCCTTCCAAGAAGTCACTCATTACACTTGCATCAGGCAAGTCGTTTCACACTATACCAAGAATTCAATAAGTTAAACTTTGGATCTTCTTAATTCTTTGATTTAAATTTTTTATTATACAAAAATTTCAACATTTTGTTAAAAATTATTTACAAAAGGTGTACTAATACCCTTTTGGGGTATGGGTAATGGGTATTGGGTAATGGGGCATTGGGCATGGGGCATGGGGCATGGGGCATTGGGCATGGGGCATTGGGCATGGGGCATTGGGCATGGGGCATGGGGCATTGGGCATTGGGCATGGGGCATTGGGCATGGGGCATTGGGCATGGGGCATTGGGCATTGGGCATGGGGCATTGGGCATGGGGCATGGGTAATAAAAAAATATTTGTGCCCTTGCAGTTAGAGATTTGGGGTACAAACTAAGAAAAACCTTTTCGTGGTTAACACTCAGCGCTTGGGTGTCAGCTAGGCGTCCTATAATGGTTGCTCTCTGCAAGCGCTCATGTATCTCTCTGCTGGAGATTTATTAAAAGTGAAATTTTTTCTCAAGCGCACTAGTTTATTAGTTAGTTCTACATTGCTAGGGTTAGCAGTTCTACCCTGGGGTGTTCTTGCTCAAGTTACCCAACCAGATAAATTTGACCTTTTCGAGCGTACCCCTGTTTTTACACCTGATGCACCGCCACCTTCTTCTGACCCCTTACCCGACGCACGAAGACTTAGAGACCGCTTGGTAGGGGAAGATTACCGGGTAGGTGCTTTGCAGGCAGATTATAATGGTCATCTCTGGGTAGGTTCGTGGCGCGGGTTAGGACGGATTGACCCTCATACCGGCAAGATTTTATCCCGTGTTAGTTTACCAAACGTCACCATCAGTGCCCTAGCGCAAGATAAAGTCGGACGTATTTGGGTAGGAACCTACGAAGGTGTGATGCGAGTAGACCCCCGCAGTAACGAAATTACCGCCCAAAATTTCACTTTACCTTCCAAACGGGTATTAGCACTGTTAATTGACCGTCGGGGTTATTTATGGGTGGGAACTGACAGGGGTTTATCAATGATTAGTCCCGACCAAGGCTTGTTGATGACCACCTTGCAAAACTTACCTGGTATTAGTGCCCACACCTTGACTTTAGATGCTCAAGGTCACTTGTGGGTAGGAACACTGGAAGGGTTGGTGCGGGTGAATACCGCTAGCGGGTTCATTATGCAGCAAATGACAGACTTACCAGGGACAACAATCCAAGCTCTAGCTATCAGTCGGGAAGGGTTAGTTTGGGCAGGTACTCCCAGCAGTTTATTAGTCATTAACCCGAAAACTCAGGAGGTGTTGCGTTCTGTAACCGCTTTACGGGGACGTAACGTCACCGCAGTGCGTTTTGCTCGTGATGGTAGCGTTTGGGTCGGTACGACCAATGGTTTGTTACGATTAAATCCAAACACTGGAGCAGTTTTAGACCAAATTGCTGGTCTACCCTCCAGCCGTGTCCTTGCCCTAGCTCCCGATGTTGGTAATAAACTATGGGTTGGTACTAGTGAAGGTTTGGGTTGGCTGCTTCCGAGCTTTAAACAGGCGCGATCGCACTTAGCTTTCACTCGCAGAATTCCTTAATCGGGAACAGGGAATAGGGACTGTTGAGGACAAGGGAGAAATTAATTTTTCCATTACCCATCACCCATTACCCATCACCCATTACCCATCACCCAACCAGAAATGGCAGTCACGACGCAAAAATTGATTGAATGGAAACAACAGGGTCGTCCCATTGTGGCGTTGACTGCATGGGATTATGTCCTGGCTCAGCTTTTTGATGCGGCTGGTGTAGATTTAATCTTGGTAGGCGATTCCATGTCGGTAATTTTGGGGTATGAAACGACACTACCGATTACTCTTGATGAGATGCTCTACCACGCCAAAGCAGTACGTCGGGGCGTGAAGCGCGCTTTGATAGTGGTAGATTTACCATTTTTGACGTATCAAGAAAGTATTCAACAAGCTATTCACTCCGCCGGACGGGTATTAAAGGAAACAGGGGCACAGGCGGTGAAGTTAGAAGGTGGGTATCCCGCTATGGCTGAAACTGTTGCTCGTCTGGTACAAGCAGGAATTCCGGTGATGGGACATGTGGGGTTGACACCGCAGTCGGTACATCAAATTGGTTTGCGTCAACAGGGGAAAACCGAAACAGCAGCGGAACGAATATTATCCGAAGCGATCGCACTCGAACAAGCTGGAGCCTTCTCAATAGTTTTAGAGCATATCCCCACAGACTTGGCGTTGCTAATTACACAGAAATTGACAATTCCCACTATTGGTATTGGTGCCGGTACGCATTGTGATGGACAAGTTTTAGTGACTTCAGATTTACTCGGCTTATCCGAAAAACATCCACCATTTGCCAAAGTTTATACAAATTTGCGGGAAAGCATTACGCAGGCTGTGGAAAATTACGCTTTTGAAGTCCGAGAGCGCAAGTTTCCCTGATAGCAGGCTATCAGAAGTTGTTTCCCACCATAAATTCCGGATGAGAGGCAAAAACTTATGTCAAAGATAACAGGAAGACTCGCCCAAAGAAAGATGCTAACCCGACTGTATCTGGTTAGATAAATCTGTTGCTTGTCCTAGTTAATGACAGCATTAACAGGACTTATACACAGGTTACGTGTTTGCGTCATTGCGACTCAACGAAGCAATCTCAAAGTATTGTTTTCTCGCTCGTGACTAGTACGTAAGTCTTTGCGAGTGAATTGTACTCAGCTAAGAAGCACGCGCATTGCTGACTACAAACAACTCGAATCCAATGCCTTTATCTACTAGCAACCTAAGTTAACAGGCTAGTTCTTCTCGTGCAGAAACCCAGTTATTTGAATATCAGGGATTCTTGCAACCTATTGTTGTCAATCTATCTAAAGATAGATGCAAAAATTATGATATGTTGCCTCAATCCTGCTTGCGAAAATCCACCATCTCATGGTGGGACAAAATTTTGTCCTAGCTGCGGCAAACAATTAATAGTATTACGACATTATCGCCCAATTCGGCTACTTGGTAGCGGGGGATTTGCTAAAACTTATTTAGCAGAAGATATAGATAAATTTAACGAATTATGTGTCATTAAACAATTTGCACCGCAAGTTTATGGAAATGAAGCACTGCAAACAGCAACGCGATTATTTGAACAAGAAGCAAAGCGATTACAACATTTAGGAGAACACCCGCGAATTCCAACGCTTTTGGCATATTTTCACCAAGATAATCATCTCTATCTAGTCCAGCAATATATTGCCGGTAAAAATTTATTAAATGAACTAGAGTTTGCCGGATTATTTAACGAGCAAAAAATTCGGAAATTGTTAGAGCAATTATTAGATATTCTCAAAGCAGTCCATGAACAAAAAATAATTCATCGAGATATAAAACCAGAAAATATTATTCGTTGTCAGAGTGATGATAAATTAGTTTTAATTGATTTTGGTGCAGCCAAGCAGTTAACTAGTCAAGTCATAGCTAAGACGGGAACTAGAATAGGTTCTTTGGGTTTTGCTTCTCTAGAGCAAATGGAAAATCGCCAAGTATATCCGGCTAGTGATTTATATAGTTTAGGTGTGACTTGCTTTTATTTAATGACAGGTATTGAACCCTGGGAATTGTGGAAAAAACGAGGATATGCTTGGGTGAATAACTGGCAACAGTATTTATCTCATCCTGTGAGCCTACAATTAACATGTATTCTGAATAAATTATTGCAACAAGATTATAGAAAGCGTTACCAGTCAGCAACGGAAGTTTTAAAAGAGTTGAATCCTTTGCCTCAAGCACTAACTGTTGTTAGTAAGTCAAGCTATCATCGTCAATTATCTTCTACACCACGTTCAAGAGCAAAAGTAGCATCTCCTATTCAACCAACTCCAACGAAAGTAACTCCTGTTAAACCATCTTCATCAACCGCTGTAATAACTAAAAAAAATAACAGCAATTTCCAAAAATTCAAGAGAATATTATTTCTCAGTAATACTTTTATATTAGTCTGTTTAACAACGCAAGGTTATGGATATTGGCGTTATAAAACTTTTCCCTATAACCCAATGTTATTAGTGAATAATTTACCGATGAATACATCTCAATTAACTCCGCTTAACATACATACAGATGAAGTTCTTTCTGTAGCTATGAGTAGAGACGGAAAGACTTTAGTAAGTGGGAGTAAAGATAAAACAATTGAAATTTGGAATCTGAATAATGGCAAATTACCAACTACTATAATAAGTAATACAGATGCAGTAAGTGCTGTCTCCCTCAGTCCAAACGAGACAATTTTAGTGAGTGGAAGTTACGACCACAGCATTAAAATTTGGAATTGGCAGACAGGTAAATTGCAAACTACTCTCAACGGACATACTGGTTGGGTTAATTGTCTTATCTTTAGTCCCGATGGACAGACATTAGCAAGTGCGAGTGGTGATAAAACAATCAAGATTTGGGATATGAAAAGTGGGGAATTGAAAACTACTCTAAAAGGACATACAGACAGGGTAATTTCTGTTGCCTTTACTCCTGATGGAAAGACATTGGTGAGTGGAAGTTACGACAAGACAATTAAAATTTGGGATATAAATACTGGCGATTTAAAAGCTACTATCAACGGACATTTTCGCGGTGTAAGTTCGGTTGCTATTAACCCTGATGGAAAAACATTGGTGAGTGGAAGTAGTGATAAGACTATTAAAATTTGGAACTTACAAACGGGTGAGTTGCAAAATACAATTTTCCAGAATAGTGCTGCCGATACTACTCTCTCCATTACTCCTGATGGAAAAACGTTAGTGAGTGGGAGTTACAAGCAAATCAATCTTTGGGATTTGTCCACGGGTGAGTTGAAAACTACTTTTAAAGGACATCGCGATATGGTTTATAGTATCGCTGTGAGTCAGGATGGTAAGACGCTGGTAAGTGGGAGTAAGGATAAGACGGTGAGGGTTTGGCAGATACCTTGATGGGGGATTGGAAGGGGGATAAGGAAGGAATATAGTTTGTTGTAGGGGCAAGGCAATGCCTTGCCTACAGTGTACTTTGTGGGAGGGGATAATTGCTATGACTACTACAGGAAAACCCGAAACTCTACCATCCCGTTTCCCCGACCACACTCAATTACCAGAGTCGGATGGTACATTTGTGAAAAACTTTCAGGAACATCCCCAAAGCATTCTATTAACAGACTCTATCACTCCAGTATTACAGCAACTGCATCCCGATGGTAACTATGCTATCGGACAAGACTGTGGAATTTACTGGCGGATGACAGAACCACCAGAAAAAGGTGCAGTGGCGCCAGATTGGTTTTATGTGCCGAATGTACCACCGCTGTTAAATGGAGAAATTCGGCGTTCTTATGTGTTGTGGCATGAATCAATTGCACCGCTAATTGTATTGGAATTTGTCTCTGGAGATGGTTCTGAAGAAAGGGATAGGACACCTTGGACGGGTAAATTTTGGATTTATGAGCAAGTGATTCGACCTGCTTTTTATGGGATTTATGAAATATGCCGCAGTCATGTTGAGGTGTATCACTTGATAGAAGGACGTTACGAGTTATTACCTGTAAATGAGCGGGGACATTTTCTCATTCCTCCCCTCGGTATGGAGTTGGGGATTTGGCAGGGTAGGTATCAAAATGCAGACTTACCGTGGTTGCGGTGGTGGGATGAGCAGGGGAATTTGTTGTTGACTGGGGAGGAGAGAGCGCAAAGAGCGGAGTTGTTGTTACAGCAGGAGCGCTTAAGGGCGGAACGTTTGGCGGAGAGGTTAAGAGCGATGGGGGTTGAGGTGGAGGAGTAGAGACGCGATATATCGGGTTTCTACAAGCAAAGCGTAGGGTGGGCAATGTATTGCCCACCCTACAGTAATCAGCGGGATAGAAACTCTGAATTGCGGGAACGCAGTCCGGAATCAGGGCAACTACTGGTGTAGAAAGTAACTGCAATACTCGAAATATCGCCCACAATGGATGAAAACCGTCGTCAAGCTTATTTGAATCTAATTAATCAGCTACTCAATTGTTCCAGTGGGGAAGAAGCAGAGATTTTGAATGTTAATTCAGATTTTATTGATGCTGGGTTAGTTCAGATAATGGAACAGGTTGCTGACTATCTGGCAAACCACGGGGATGAAAATAACGCTACTTGGTTGCGAAATTTAGCTTACCAGTTGGGTGAGGTCATTGCCCATCATTCCGCAGTAATTCAAACGTATGAAGATTTCTTGCTGGAGGTGTTACAAGCAACTGCAGACAGTAATGGTAACGCACAGGTAGTTTATGAATTGCTGGAAAGTAATACTGATAAGCTAGATCATATTTTAGCTGATAGATTGTGGCATCGGGCTATTTTAGCCCTAAACAAAACAGAAATTGATGCCGAATATTTAGTAACAGTAATTGCTAATTTTAGCAATCGTATTAGTGAATTTACCTTGGGAAATAAGGCTAATAACATAGAACTGGGAATTGTTGGCTATAAAATAGTATTAAATGTATTTACTCACGAAGCTTTTCCCTATGAATGGGCAAAAGCACAGAGTAATTTAGGAAAATTATATGCTACGAGAATACTGGGTGAAAAAGCTACTAATATCGAACTAAGTATTGAAGCGTACTATGAAGCTTTACGTGTTTACAATCAGGAAGATTTTCCTTATGAATGGGCAGTAACAAAAAATAACTTGGGTGTTGCTTATCGTGACCGAATAATAGGAGATAAGGCTAACAATATTGAACAAAGTATAGATACATTACAAGCAGCTTTAATCGTTAGGAATTACGATGATTATCCCTATGAATGGGCTATGACGCAATATAACTTGGGACTAGCTTATATTGAGAGAATATATGGAGATAAAGCCAACAACATTGACAAAGGTATTGCTACACTAAAAGCAGCTTTAGCTGTTCAAACTTGTGATGAATTTCCTATTGATTGGTCAATAACCCAAAATGCTTTAGGACTAGCTTATGAGGAGAGAATCCAAGGAGAAAAAGCCCAAAATATTGAACAAAGTATTGCTGCCTATAAAGCAACTTTAACTATTAAAACGCAAGCAGCTTTCCCTGTTGAATGGGCGCAGACACAGTATAACCTAGGAAATGCTTATGGCGACAGAAAAACCGGGTGTAAAGCCAATAATATTGAACAAAGTATAGCTGCTTATAAAGCCGCTTTAAGTGTTAGAACCCTTGAAGCTTTTCCTTATGAATGGGCACAGACTCAACATAACTTGGGAAATGCTTACTGTAATAGAATTATAGGAGAAGAACCAGAAAATAATCTACTTGCTCTTGAAGCTTTTAAAGCATCTGTTGACGGTGCAGAATTTCTAAGAGAACAGATAATTTCTGGGTATGGAACAAAACAGCAATTAGCTGAAGACTGGAATCAGTCCTATATTAATATAGTAGAAATTTTCCTAAAATTGGGCAAACCTACTGAAGCCATAGAATACGCCGAACGCAGCAAAACCCGCAACCTAGTAGAACTTATCCTCACCCGCGACACCCACACTATCTTCCCCCCAGGAGTTGTCACTCAATTAGAAAAACTTCGAGACGAAATAGCCAGCAAACAATACCAACTGCAAACAGCCACAGCCGAAAACCCAATATCCCTAGCGCAACATCTCCAACAGCTACGACAGCAGCGCAACGAATTACAAGACAAATACATCCGCATCGGTTCTAGCTTTGAGTTTAAACAATTTCAGACAACACTGGATGACCACACCGCTGTTGTAGAGTTCTACATTACAGGTGATAAATTTCTCGTCTTTATCTTCACCCGCCACACTGAACAGCCTATCGTTTGGCAGTCACAACCACAAGACCTGGAAAAATTGCAGAAATGGGTAAGTGGCTATCTCAGGGCGTATCAAAATCATAAACGCCATTGGCAGCGACGCTTAACTACACGCCTAGATTTGCTGGCGAAAATTCTACACATTGATGAAATTATTCAGCGCATTCCCAAAGAGTGCGATCGCCTCATCCTTATCCCCCATCGCTACCTACACTTGTTACCTCTCCACGCACTCCCCCTAGCTAAGGGTGATTTCTTGTGCGATCGCTTCTTTGAAGGTGTAAGTTACGCCCCTAGTTGTCAATTACTACAACTAACTCAACAACGCGATCGCCCAAATTTTAGCAACTTATTTGCCATCCAAAACCCAACGCAAGACCTGTTTTACACAAACTTAGAAGTGGAAGCCATTCGCTCTTTTTTCTGTTCTACTGAAGTCCTAGCGAAACAAGCAGCAACCAAAACAGCCTTAAGTGTCAGTCAAAACTTCTCCTCAGCCCACTGTAGCCACTTTTCCTGTCATGGTGAATTTAACTTAGCATCACCCCTAGAATCCGCCCTAATTTTAGCCAATAAAGAACGTCTGACCTTGGGTGAAGTTTTTGGACTAAATTTAAATCAATGCCGTCTTATCACCCTTTCTGCTTGTGAAACTGGCTTAACAGACCCCTACAGCATCAGCGATGAATATATTGGCCTACCCAGTGGCTTCCTGTATGCAGGTAGTTCCAGTGTTGTAAGTAGTCTGTGGACAGTAAATGACCTCTCCACCAGCTTATTGATGATTAAGTTCTATGAGAATTTGAGACAGAGTGAGAACTTGGAGGAGGGAGATGTAGCGATCGCCCTAAATCAAGCTCAAAAATGGTTGCGAAATTTGACCCTTGAAGATTTTGACTTATTCTTAGAGCAATACAAGCCTCAAATTGAGAAAATCCTCGCGAAACTGCGACCTGGACAACGTAGCCTATTCAAAGAATCTTTAAAACAAATCAGGCAACGTCAACCGTTGCCTTTTGCAAATCCTTACTATTGGGCAGCTTTTACAGCTACAGGAATTTAGGCATCATCATTAGGTGATGGACAAAGTTTTTTTATGCCTAGCTTAAATGCACAAATACCTATTGCAGTTGCTGTACCGGGAGGAATACCAGCACCAATGGCAATAGGTTCTATAGCAGGTGCAAGTATTCCAGAAGACAAGGCTTCTCTTACTTCCTCTTGACAAATAAATTTACGGCATTTATCCAGCAAATCATTCAGCCCTCTATCTGGCTCATGTCCGGTTTCCCGCATTAGCAGCAATGGCACAGCATCCTCTAGATAACCTTCACATTCTTCGATCACATCTAGGGCGGCAATTGCTTGTGACTGAGGATAATGTACCAATTGAGCGCGAAATTCGGCAATTTCTTCGGGTGTAACTGTAATCATCCGGTATTTCTTGAATTTGTGTCAATCTATAACTACTTAAGTCAGCAAATACTTTCCGGATGTATCAATTGAGGAAGCGCCAGTCTTGTTTGCAAAGCTAAGTGAGAGCATCGCAGTTTAAACAACCTTCGCAACCAAACGCAAATCTTTTCGGAACTCTTAATAAAGATATGGGGGTATAGCGCTATGGATGACGTATACTCTCCACTTGATACTCAAGGCAAAATTCTTGATTAATTATCAGAGTTAAAGTCTACACTGAAAGACTTGTGTGCCCATACTTGTAAATTTAAATGAAGTAATCATGTCCAAGGTTCTCGTTTCCGACCCCATTGACCAGGTGGGAATTGACATCCTCTCCCAAGTTGCCACCGTTGACGTGAAAATCGGCTTGAAGCCAGAAGAACTAGTGAAAATCATTGGTGAGTACGACGCACTGATGATTCGTTCTGGTACTCGCGTCACCAAAGAAATCATTGAAGCTGGTACAAACCTGAAAATTATTGGTCGTGCTGGCGTAGGTGTGGACAATGTGGATGTGCCTACAGCTACTAAAAGAGGTGTTGTAGTAGTCAATTCCCCGGAAGGTAACACCATCGCTGCAGCAGAACACGCTCTGGCGATGATGCTGTCCCTGTCTCGCCACATCCCTGATGCTAATGCTTCGGTGAAACAAGGTGGTTGGGATAGGAAAACCTATGTAGGTTCAGAAGTATACAAGAAAACTTTAGGTGTTGTCGGCTTGGGTAAAATTGGTTCCCATGTTGCTAGTGTTGCTAAGGCTTTGGGAATGAAACTCCTAGCTTACGACCCCTTTATTTCTACAGAACGCGCTGAGCAACTGGGCTGTCAATTAGTAGATTTGGATTTGCTTTTCCAAGAAGCAGACTACATTACCCTGCACATCCCCAAAACCCCAGAAACTACCCACTTAATCAATGCCGAAACTTTGGCAAAAATGAAACCCAACGCCCGCATCATTAACTGCGCTCGCGGTGGGATTATTGATGAAGCTGCTTTAGCTGAAGCTGTGAAACAGGGTACAATAGCAGGTGCAGCTTTGGATGTATTCGATTCAGAACCGCTAGGAGAATCCCCCTTACGCTCTTTGGGGAAAGAAGTAATCCTAACTCCCCACCTAGGAGCTTCAACCACAGAAGCTCAAGTGAATGTAGCGATTGACGTAGCCGAACAAATTCGCGATGTCCTATTAGGACTACCAGCACGTTCCGCCGTCAATATTCCCGGTCTTGGTCCTGATGTCTTGGCAGAACTTAAACCTTACATGCAGCTAGCAGAAACCCTAGGAAAACTTGTGGGACAACTGGCTGGGGGACGGATAGATTTACTTAATATCCGACTACAAGGGGAACTGGCGAATAACAAGAGTCAGCCTTTGGTAGTAGCAGCACTTAAAGGACTGCTTTATCAGGCTTTGCGGGAACGGGTAAACTACGTTAATGCCAGCATCGAAGCTAAAGAACGGGGTATTCGTGTGATTGAAACCAGGGATGCCTCTGTTAAAGACTATGCTGGTTCCATTCATTTGGAAGCTACGGGTACTGCAGGTACACACTCTGTAACTGGTGCTTTGTTGGGTGATGGGGAAATCCGGATTACCAACATTGACGAATTCCCGATTAACGTACCCCCCAGCCATTATATGCTGTTTACCTTGCACCGGGATATGCCGGGGATTATTGGTAGAATTGGCTCGATGTTGGGTGGCTTTAATGTCAATATTGCTAGTATGCAGGTAGGACGCAAAATTGTCCGGGGTGATGCGGTAATGGTTCTGAGTATCGATGACCCCTTACCCGAAGGAATTTTGGCGGAAATTACTAAAGTCGCTGGCATTCGGGATGCGTATACGGTAACACTTTAATCAATGCCCGGATTTTGGATTTTGCGGAAAGTGGGCGGTGTCGGTTTCCGTCCCGCCCAACTTTCCAAGACGGATTTTGGATTAACAGACTGTTGCTTAACTACCAAGACTTGGGGTGAGGGGCAGTCAACCGAAATCTAAAATCTAAAATCTCAAATCTCCAATCCTATGGCAAACAGTTGGTGGGAACTGCAAATTTTATGTGAACCAGACATCGAAGATTCTATCTTTTGGCGTCTGGAAAATTTCGGCTGCCGAGGTATGGCTAGCGAAATAAAAGGCGATTCCTGTCTGTTACGTGCTTATTTACCTAGAATTCAGGCACAATTACTAGATTTGTCCGCCTTATCGCTGCTGCTACGCCAAGATGCGCTTAACTTAGGTTTATCAGTGCCAGCTATGGAGTGGCAATTGATAGACGAAGAAGATTGGGCAAGTAGCTGGAAAGAATATTGGCAACCCCAAGAAATAGGCGATCGCTTCCTAATTAACCCCGCATGGCTACCCATACCAGAAACAGACCGCATTGTTCTCCGTCTTGACCCTGGTGTTGCCTTTGGAACTGGTAATCACGCTACGACCCAGTTGTGTTTGGAATCCTTAGAAATGCGCTTGGCTGATGATCCAATCCACATGGTAATTGCCGATATTGGCTGTGGTTCTGGTATTCTCTCCATAGGAGCGTTACTGTTAGGAGCCAGTCACCTCCATGCAGTAGATACCGATATTTTGGCAGTCCAATCAACTCGCAGCAACCGAGAATTAAATGGTATTAGTGCCCAGCGATTAATAGTAGAACAGGGTAGTATAGACACTCTAGTCCAGCAAAACCTGCAAGTTGATGGTATTGTCTGCAATATTTTGGCAGAGGTAATTATTGACTTGGTTCCAGAAATGACAGCTATCTGTAAACCAAACACCTGGGGAATCTTTAGTGGTATTTTACTCGACCAAGCAAAACCTGTTTCCGATGCTTTGGAACACAATGGATGGGTAGTAGCGACTCTATGGCGACGACAAGATTGGTGTTGTTTTAACGTGCGGCGTTCTTAGTCAGGGTTCTCTAGTTGAGAGCGGCAAGATTTTCTACCAAAAAACGCGCACAGTGCCCCTGATTTCTAATCATGTCGGTGCTGTGCTACTGCGAATTTATTCGCAGTCCTAAAAATCATCCCGACGAACATTAGATTTGATGTATCCTGTAATCAGCAGGTAATGTAAATGTTTAACCTGACTTACGAATTTAAACTCAAGCCAACTCAATTCATCTGTGGTTAAATATTAATTTTCATTTCCATCAAAACTTCCACCAACTTCTCAATATGTTTCCTCGTATGAGTCGCCATCAAAGAAATCCGAATTCGACTTGTAGGAACAGTAGGGGGACGAATTGCAGGTGCAAAAATCCCCGCATCTTTTAATTGTTTACCAACTTTTAAAGCCTCGGCTACACTCGCTAATTGTAAACAAATAATCGGAGATTCTGAAGGTAATAATTGTAGATTTGGTAATTCTTGATGAATTAACTGCTTTAAATAATCTACATTTCGCCACAATTGAACCCGACGTTCTGGTTCTTGTTTAATAATGTTAATTGCTGCTAATGCTGCTGCTGTATCTCCCGGTGAAAGCGCAGTCGTATAAATCCAACTAGGTGCGCGATTTCGCAACAAATCAATTAACTTTGGACTTCCCGCTACATACCCACCTAAACTACCTAAGGCTTTACTAAGAGTACCAATGTGAATTATTTCTCGTCCCCGACAGCCGAAATGTTCCACACACCCAGCACCTGTTTGTCCCAGGACTCCAGTAGCGTGAGCTTCATCTACTAACACCATACAACTAAACTCGTCCGCCAAATCTAGGATTTGTGGTAAGGGACACAAATCTCCATCCATGCTGAAAACGCTATCGGTAATTATCAAACAACGGCGATAATTTTTTCGTTGTTGACTCAATTGATTTCTTAAAGCTGCAATGTTACAGTGGAGATAATCAATTACAGTTGCACCGCTGAGAATTGCACCGTTTCTCAAGCTAGAATGATTGTATTGGTCTGATAATATTAAATCCCGCTTCCCGACTACGGCGGAAATTGTACCCAAATTCGCTAGATAACCAGAACTGAAAACAACAGCATCTGGCGTTTGTTTTAGGGCTGCGAGCGCCCGTTCTAACTCTCTGTGTAATTCCCTATGTCCACTGAGTAAACGAGAACCTGTACTTCCTGTACCCAATTCGGTTGTAGCGGCAATTACTGCTTGAATTAAGCGCTCATCTCCCGCCAGTCCCAAATAGTCATTACTGGCAAAATTAATCACCTCACGCCCTTCTAAAAGAATTACTGCGCCTGGACGACCGTGGATTGTTTGCACTGAGCGATACCAATCAGCACGGTGAATAGTGGTGAGGGATTGTTCTATCCAGTCGTAGGGCTTTGTGGACATGAGCGGTTGCAATTATAAGAATAGGTAATGAGTAATAGTTTTTTCCGATTACCCATTACCAACTCTGATGATATGACTTACAACTTGCACTAGTAGCTATCATTCTCGGTAGCTGTTCGCATCTCTAGGAGATGGTTTGCATGGTTGAGACGGTTAGCGATCGCTTCTCGCCAAGTCAGGCTAACTTTTGGGTCAGCTAACACTTCTTGTGCCAGTTGTCTGTACAACGCACTCGTAGCAGCGTTGACATTCTCAAGCAATCGGAGATTGTGATAGACAGTTCGAGGAGAAATTGGCATTGTCAAACCTCGCAGGATTTGGATTAACTCACTCTTAAGGGAATGGTAGCAAGGGCAACATGGTATTTGCTATTTCCGTTAAATTACTTAATTTAAGTGATAGCAAACAGCCATCTATCTTGTAAGGTTTTCAAACTATTATTTCGGAAAGTTAACAATTGATAGGGGAAATGGGGTTAAGGGAAGGGGTAATTTATTTACTCCCAGTCCCTAATCCCCATTCCTCGGCTAGGGTAAATCAGTACTACCCATGAGGTAGCGATCGCATTCACGGGCTGCACCACGTCCTTCATTGAAAGCCCAGACGACGAGGCTTTGACCGCGACGACAGTCACCAGCAGCGAAGACACCGGGGATGCTGGTGGCGTATTTACCATAGTCAGCTTTGACGTTGCTGCGAGCATCGCGTTCGAGTCCCAGTGCATCCAGCAGCGGCTGTTCCGGACTGAGGAAACCCATCGCTAGTAGAACAAGCTGCGCGGGGATAACTTTTTCCGTACCGGGGACATGCTGGGGAATAAATTGACCCTTCTCGTTTTTCTCCCACTGCACCTGGACGGTGTGGACGGCTTTGACATGTCCGTTTTCGTCACCCTCGAACTTAGTTGCGGTGGTGAGATATACACGCGGGTCATCGCCAAACCTAGCGGCGGCTTCCTCCTGTCCGTAGTCCATCTTGTAAACTTTCGGCCATTCCGGCCAGGGATTATTAGGAGCGCGTTCTAGGGGTGGTTTGGGGAGAATTTCCACCTGTACCAAGCTGTTGCAACCGTGGCGAATGGAAGTACCTACGCAGTCTGTACCCGTGTCACCGCCACCAATAATCACCACATCCTTACCTTGAGCAGAAATGGGGGTGCTGGTATTATCCAGAACTGCTTGAGTATTGGCGGTGAGAAACTCCATTGCGAAGTGGATACCCTGCAATTGGCGTCCTTCGATGGGTAAGTCCCGTGGTTTGGTGGCGCCGGTACAGAGTATTACGGCGTCGAATTCCTTCAGTAGCGTCTCAGTGGGTAAGTCTTTACCAACCTCGGTATTGCAGACGAACTTCACACCCTCTTCCTCAAGGACGTTAAGGCGCCGCAGCACGACTTTTTCCTTATCTAGCTTCATGTTGGGGATACCATACATCAGCAGTCCCCCAGGACGGTCAGCGCGTTCAAATACTGTCACCCAATGACCGGCTTTGTTAAGCTGTGCTGCAGCGCACAACCCAGCGGGACCGGAACCAACGATCGCTACTTTTTTCCCGGTACGTTTTTCTGGCGGTTCTGCGGTAATCCAGCCTTCATCCCAGCCCTTTTCGCTGATGGAATACTCAATATTTTTGATGGTGACTGGGGGGTTGTTGATACCTAACACGCAGGAACCTTCACAGGGTGCGGGACAAACTCGACCCGTGAATTCTGGGAAGTTATTTGTCTTGTGCAGCCGGTCTAGAGCTTCTTTCCACAGTCCGCGATAAACTAGGTCATTCCATTCTGGAATCAGGTTGTTAATAGGACAGCCACTTGCCATGCCACTGATTAGTGTCCCGGTGTGGCAAAATGGAATACCACAGTCCATACAACGGGCACCTTGGGTACGGAGTTTGTCTTCCTCCATGTGTAAATGGAATTCGTCCCAGTTCCGGACGCGCTCTAGAGGTGAGATTTCTGATGCTACTTCCCGGAGAAATTCGATAAAGCCTGTTGGTTTTCCCATAGTTTTACGATTTTGGATTTTGGATTTTGGATTTTGTGGGGTGTGGGCTGTTCAGATAGCCGACTTCTTAAAGAAGTCGGCTATCTTGGTGTTTACGAATGATTTAAGACTGCTATATTAGCGACAACGTAACGCACCAATTCTAGTGATGCGTTAGCGAAGCGCGTAACGCATCCTACATACTTGCTATTCCAATAGCCAAGCAAATAAATCTCCTAATTTCAGATGTAGCTCCAGAGCGAAAGATGGCACTGGAAGCAGTGCTTCTAGCTCATCAAAAACCTCGGTTTGCTGCTTTGGTTGATAAACAAACATAGTTCGTTCTGCTGGGTCAATGAGCCAGCCCATCTGAGTATTATTATTTAAGCAATGCAGGATATTTTTTGTAACTTTTGTATAACTTTGGTCTGGTGACAAAATTTCAATAGTCCAATCAGGATGTATGGGAAATATGTTAGCAATTTCCCCATTTTCCTCACGAATAATTCTATCCCAGACGAATACAGATACGTCTGGTACAGTTGAGCGTCCACCAAAGCTACAGCGCAATTCTGAGAACGCACGGGCGATGCGCTTAGGCTTTAGAACTACATTAATCGCTGTAGATAGTTCAGTCTGAATTGCGCTGTGTTTACCTTGTGGCATTGGTTTCTGAATAATTTTACCGTCAATATATTCACTAGCAGGTTCAGTTTCTGGTAATTTCAGAAACTCTTCTAGGGTTATATTTTTGGATGGTGTTTGTACCATTTGAGGTTGTCTCCAATGCTGCCAAAATCAAGTTTAATTTTTACTCTTGCATTTTTAGCCAGTCAAATACTTGTTCTACTGTTAAGTTTAATTCCACTCCATCCAACACAATCAAATCATCTTTATTATGACGTAATTCAGGTTGTTGTTTTGGCTGAAAGACTATAATTGAACGGTCGTCTGGGTCAATCAACCATCCTAGTTGACAACCATGTTTCAAACAATGCAGAATGTTGCCAGTAACCCGGTTAGAACTTTGGTCTGGAGAAAGAATCTCTAGCGTCCAGTCGGGAGAAATTAATACATCATCTATCGGTTCCCCATTTTCATCAAATTTAATGTTTTTCCACCGCAAAACCGCCACATCAGGAACTATTGAGCGACCGCCAAAGGTACAACGCAATTCCGGAAAAGCATAGGCAATTCGCCTCGGTTCTGTGACTTCATTAACGGCGGAAATTAACTTACTTTGAAGTCGAGAGTGGCGAGCTTTTGGCATTGGTTTTTGGACAATTTTACCGTCAATATATTCATTGGCGGGTTGGGTTTCTGGTAGTTTCAGAAACTCTTCTAGGGTGATATTTTTTGATGGTGTTTGTACCATTTGAGGTTGTCTCCAATGCTGCTCGACCATTTCTAATTGTTCATGTTTAGTCAGTCCAATACTTGTTCTTATCAAGCGACTGCAAAATCTGCATATTGCCGCATCGTTGGTTCGTGGAATGCCAAAACAATATCTTCCTTGGGAATCCCCGCCTGTACTAGGTCGTTAGCAATGCCATTTTCAGTCCAGTCTTCCTCGATCCAAAATTTGCCATCACGAATGCGAACGTAGACAGTCATACCAGTAATGCGATCGCCTTTCTGCCAATCAAGATTCATCCAAATGTAATGACCATTTTGCTTATCGACAATTAAGAATGTCTCCATATCCCCGTCAGGACGGCGATTGCACAATTCTACATACTCTGTCAAAATCTTTTCGATTAGGTTGGGGTACTCAGTTAATTTATCCATTGCCTAATCTCCTCTGCGGCTGTGTCTACGACAATAAGTGGAAGTTGATGTTTGTTTAGAATTAACTGAATAACATCTTGATTGAAGAAAGTTTTATATGCGATCGCACTAACAGCAATATAAAATTTACGTTCTGGAGCAGTTTCCTCTAGAAGATAACGATTTTTCTAGTAGGGGACGGTTCATATCGCGGGTGCGCTAGTTCAGAGGGTAATTCGCGGAGATATTCGATAAAGTCACTTGGTTTTCCCATAGTGTTAGAATTTGAGATTTTATCAGGTGTGTTAGGCGCTAGCGATAACGCAGTAATTCAGGTGATGCGTTACTCCTTAGACTTGTTTTCCATACGGTTATATGAATTATTGGAGCATGGGTATACCCGTCAAGAAAATTCAGCAAACAAGGGGCTTAAGCCCCTTGTCTCGAAAATCCTAACTACCGCCAATCCGCGACACATCACGAGCATTTTCTTCAAAAGCCGCCGTGAGCGCATCATCCCCACTTAACCCAGCGGAGAGTGCATTCTGCAAGCACTGTAAGACCCGCTTGTAATCCCTCGGCATTACCTTAACAAACTTGGGCGCGATTTCTGCCCAATTTGCTAATACCTGAGCAGCCTTCTTACTCTGGGTATAATCAGCGTGCTTCTGGATCATCTGGTGAATGGTAGCGATGTCCTCGTCATCGAGGGTTTCAATATCTGCCATTTGGGTGTTGCACCGAGTTGCAAAATCCCCTTCCTCGTCAAGGATGTAGGCGACACCACCACTCATCCCGGCTGCGAAGTTCCGCCCTGTGGAACCGAGAACAACAACCTTACCACCAGTCATGTATTCACAAGCGTGGTCTCCCACCGCTTCCACAACCGCGTTGACCCCGGAGTTACGCACACAGAAGCGTTCCCCTGCGACACCAGAAATATAGGCTTCACCGCTGGTTGCACCGTAAAATGCCACATTACCAATGATGATGTTTTCTGACGCCACAAAGGTGGAAGCTGCTGGCGGATAAACGATGATTTTACCGCCACTTAGCCCCTTACCCAGGTAGTCGTTAGCGTCCCCTTCCAGTTCCAGGGTGACTCCCTTGGGGACAAAGGCACCAAAGCTTTGACCGGCGCTTCCTTGGAAATGTAGGTGTACTGTGTCTTCCGGTAAACCCTCCCAGTGGCGCTTGGTAATTTCATTACCGAGAATTGTCCCGACAACACGGTTGACATTCTTAATTGGTAGGGAGGCTTTAACTTTTTCACCTTTTTCAATCGCCGGTTTGCACAGGTTAAGTAGTGTGCATATATCGAGCGATTTGTCAAGTCCGTGGTCTTGGGGAATTTGGCAGTAGCGACCGACTTCGGGACTAACTTCCGGCTGATAGAGAATCTTCGACAGGTCTATACCCTTAGCTTTCCAATGCTCGACGGCTTTCTTCGCCTCTAGCACGTCGGTACGTCCCACCATTTCATCAATGGTGCGGAAACCCAGTTGCGCCATCAGTTCACGAGCTTCTTGGGCGATGAATTTCATGAAATTAACTGTATGTTCCGGGTCGCCGGTGAAGTTCTTCCGCAATTGTGGGTCTTGGGTAGCGACCCCTACGGGACAGGTGTTCATGTGGCAGACGCGCATCATGATACAGCCTAATGTCACCAGGGGTGCGGTAGCAAAACCAAACTCTTCCGCCCCCAGCAAGGCAGCAATTACCACGTCGCGTCCCGTCTTCATTTGTCCGTCGGTTTCCACGGCGATGCGACTGCGGAGGTTGTTTAGCACGAGGGTTTGGTGTGTCTCCGCCAGTCCCAGTTCCCAAGGCAACCCAGCGTGTTTGATGGAGGTTTGGGGTGATGCTCCTGTACCACCATCATAACCAGAGATGAGTACTACATCGGCGTGGGCTTTGGCTACACCAGCCGCAATTGTCCCCACCCCAACCTCGGATACGAGTTTAACGCTGACCCGTGCATGGCGGTTGGCGTTTTTCAAATCGTGGATTAACTCGGCAAGGTCTTCAATGGAGTAAATATCGTGATGCGGCGGTGGTGATATTAAACCCACACCGGGGGTAGAGTGACGTACTTTGGCAATCCAAGGGTATACTTTGCGACCAGGTAATTGTCCACCTTCCCCTGGTTTCGCCCCCTGCGCCATCTTAATTTGCAGTTCCTTCGCCTGGGAAAGATACAAACTCGTGACGCCAAACCTCCCGGAGGCTACCTGTTTGATGGCGCTGTTCTTAGAGTCACCGCGCTCGTTTGTCCAGGTGTAGCGTTCTGGGTCTTCCCCCCCTTCCCCGGTGTTCGATTTGCCACCAATGCGATTCATGGCAATTGCCAGACTCTCGTGAGCTTCCTTGGAGATGGAACCGTAGCTCATGGCGCCTGTTTTGAAGCGTTTCATAATCGCCTCAATTGGCTCGACTTCCTCTAGGGGAACGGGTTGACGGGGTTTGAATTCTAACAATCCCCGGAGTGTAAACCGCTGCTGGTTCTGCTCGTTTACTAGGGCTGCATATTGCTGGAACAGGGTGTAATTCCCTTCCCGGACTGCCTTTTGTAGGGTATGAATGGTTTGGGGGCTAAACAGGTGTGCTTCACCTTCTTTACGCCATTGGTATTCACCACCCACCCCTAGGTTGTGTCCGTTAACGTCGCGGTCTGGGAAAGCATGACGATGGCGTAAAATTGCCTCTTGGGCGATGACTTCCAGGTCTGCACCCTCAATTCGCGATGCTGTCCAGGTGAAGTATTTATCAATCACCGATTGGTTCAGCCCAATTGCCTCAAAAATCTGGGCACCACGATAGCTCTGAATTGTGGAAATACCAATCTTCGAGGCGACTTTAATTACACCCTTGGTGGCGGCTTTGATGTAGTTTTTACAGGCAGTTTTGTAATCGACGTTGAGCAATGAACCCTGAGAGATCATGCTATCAATGGTCTCAAAGGCGAGGTAGGGATTAATTGCACCACAGCCGTAACCAATCAGTAAGGCGTAATGATGGACTTCCCGTGGTTCCCCTGATTCCAGTACAAGTCCAACCCTGGTGCGTGTACCTTCACGAATCAGGTGATGATGCAGTCCGGAAACCGCGAGTAAGGCGGGGATGGGTGCATTATCTTTATCTATACCACGGTCGGAAAGGATGATGATGTTCGCACCGTTGGCGATCGCACTGTCTGCTTGGGTGCAAATTTCTGCGATTGCTGCTTCCAAACCCTGGACACCCTTGTCTGGAGAAAACAAAATTGGTACGGTGACTGATTTAAAGTTACCCTGATTTACATACTTCAACTTCGCCAGTTCTTCGTTGCTGAGGATGGGGGTTTTCAACTCTATCAAATGGCAACTTTCCGGTACTGGCAAGAGTAAATTGCGCTCCGCACCTATAGTTGTCTCGGCTGAGGTAATAATCTCTTCGCGAATCGAATCGATGGGCGGGTTTGTTACCTGAGCGAACAGTTGTTTAAAGTAATCGTAAAGCAGTTTCGGTCGTTCCGAGAGGACAGCTAGGGGTGTATCTGCTCCCATTGCACCCACAGCCTCCACACCATCTCGTGCCATCGGTGTCAGTAATAGCCGTAGTTCCTCAAAGGTATAACCGAATGCCATCTGGCGTTGCAGTACTGTGTTGGAATCTACAAGATCCACTGCTGGTGGGTCTTGCAGATCCGCAAGTGGCACCATGTGTTTTGCAATCCAATCCCCATAGGGATGGGCGGTGACGATTTGCTGTTTTATCTCCTCGTCGGCGATGATTCGCCCCTCTTCCATGTTCACTAAGAACATCCGCCCTGGTTGCAAGCGTCCTTTTTGTGCTACTCGTTCTGGTTCTATTGGTAACACACCAGCTTCCGACGCCATGATTACCAAGTCGTCCTTGGTGACGTAGTAACGCGATGGTCGTAGACCGTTACGGTCTAGCACCGCACCCATCATTGTCCCATCAGTAAAGGCTATTGACGCCGGACCATCCCAGGGTTCCATCAAGCAAGAGTGGTATTTGTAAAAGGCTTTTTTGTCCTCACTCATCGACTCGTGGGCTGTCCACGGTTCGGGAATCATCATCATCATCGCATGGGGAAGCGATCGCCCTGCCAAGGTTAGTAATTCCAGGGTATTATCGAAAATCCCGGAGTCGCTACCATTGATGTTGATCAGATTGTGGAGCTTCTTCATATCTTCCCCGAATAGCTCCGACTCAAACAGGGATTGACGGGCGTGCATCCAGTTAATGTTACCGCGCAGGGTGTTAATTTCACCGTTGTGGGCGATGTAGCGATAGGGGTGAGAGCGCTCCCAACTGGGGAAGGTATTGGTACTGAAGCGGGAGTGTACCAACGCCAAGGCGCTTTCCATATCGGGATCGTGCAGTTCCGGATAATACTGCCCTACCTGCACCGGCATCAGCATCCCTTTGTAAACCATTGTGCGGCACGATAGACTGGACTGATACCAGAACTTGTCTATCCCGGAACTACGGATAGCTGGATGCGATCGCTTGCGGATAACGTAAAGCTTGCGCTCAAACGCCATATCGTCCGCCAAGTCACTGGCTCGCTGGATGAACACCTGACGCATAAAGGGTTCACTGGATTTTGCCGTGTTACCCAAGGCGGAGTTATCTGTGGGAACATCCCGCCAACCAAGCACCTTTTGTCCTTCCTCTGCCACGATTTGCTCAAAAATCTCTTGGCTTTGAGAGCGCTCAGCGGGGTCAGGGGAGGTGTACATCATTCCCACCCCATACTGACCCGGTTCTGGGAGCGTAATATTTTCCGCTGCTGCTACCTTGACTAGGAACTTGTGCGGTATCTGCATCAAGATTCCGGCGCCATCACCTGTGTTTGGTTCACAACCGCAGGCACCTCGGTGGTCAAGGTTCACGAGAATCGTCAATGCTTGCTCTACAATCTCGTGTGACTTCTTCCCTAATTTATGCACGATGAACCCGACACCACAGGCATCGTGTTCAAATTGTGGATCGTAGAGACCCTGTTTTGATGGCAATTTGTTGCTGTTCATTTTGGTGGCTCAACAGTGGCAAAGAGGATTTTATCTAGGTAGAGCGAAACTTATCTAGAGGGTGGGAAGCTTTTAGTCTAGTTACTTGAGACTAATTTTGATTTTGTAGCAAGGTAGGCTTGGATGTCTCATGTCTTAAGGAAAATGTCATATATGACTGGAATACTACACTGCTCGGTTAAGAATAATGAAGCAAGCCGTCTAGGTTTAATCAGAACACAAATAATCAATAATTCTGGCAGGATGACAATAGTAACGAAAAAGAGATTTTTTTTCTAGTCCTCACCTTGAAAATGCTATTTGCATGTTGGTGTACCGCTGACTGACGGCGCTTAGCATATACCTGCCGGACTATATAGTTGAGAGGTTTTTTCACAAAAATTTGTTATTTGTTAAATAACTTAAAGACCCCGCCCTTAAGAGCGGGGTCTAATTGCTGAATTTTTGAGCATACTGGTGGGAAAAATAAACCACAGATACACATATGTGTTTCTCTGTGGTTAAAACTCAAAAAATATTTACATATGGTGATTTGTCTCGGTAAAATCTGGAGAACCTAACAGTATACCTCAGTTTATAACTAGCAACGCCGGGTTAATTCACCTGACTTATCTGTGCATGAGCCTGGAAAATATACCAAGTATTCCTACCCTTAATTTTTTGACCATATGCTAAAGTGCAAACATAGTGGGAGCTTTCTTGTCTATAAGCACTCACAGCTAATGTTGTATTAGCAGGAATTGCTACTTTTTCTGCATCGGGTAGTTGAGAAGAATCTACGGGTCGGGTTTTGAAAATCGTGTTTGTTGTCACATTTAACTGGTATTTTGCCACAGAAGATGGATCATCATCATCCTCTGGGGGCAATATAGTAATTACATCATCCCGCACCCAACCTTGGATACCTGACTGTGGTAAATAGTTGATTCTGTACCATGTATGTGTATCGCTTGCTGGACGAGTACTACCGAGAATCTCAACGCGATCGCCTGGTTTTCCGCGAGCAACAATATTAGAAGTGGAATCTGGTGGAATTACAGGTTCTCTGCGAATATTCACACTCAGGTTTGGGTTACTGGGGCTATTACTTCGCAGCAAACCGTATTGTTTTGTACTTGTAACAGTCATTTGACAACTCCCTGGTTGTTTCCCTTGCTAGATAGTTGACTATCTTGGTCTACATGAGCGTTGGTATCAATTCCAGATAAATTTACTGAATGTCCCAATTATGTAAAGTCTGGGGTTATAT
>JAYKJH010000026.1:0-10717 GCA_035285345.1 Nostocaceae cyanobacterium
AACGTCGGGGTAAAAATTGGGTACCAATCCCCGATTTATTGTATATTTCCTATAATCTTCTACCGAGCGATCGCATCATTGATGAAGCTTGTCCTCTCCCACCGGAATTAGTCATTGAAATCATCTCTCCTGACCAAAGTTTTGGTGAATTAAGTGAAAAAGCTACTGATTACCTCAATGCTGGTGTTTTAAGAGTTTGGCTAGTAGATTCTCGCGCTAAAACTGTGACTATTTTCTATCCCGATGCACCACCGCAAACCAAACGAGGAGAAGATACTTTACAAGACTCTGTTTTAGAAGGATTAACACTCACAGCCCAACAAATTTTTACCCAAGCTGGTATTCCCTAATCATATTCAATTTACATATCAGGAAGTCGCAGGAAAAAATTCAGTTTGTAGTAAGCGTAAAGAGCGCTGACTACGAGCAAATCACAGATATTTACTGGCGTTTACTTAAACCTCTGATGTTGTCATACCATTTCAGACAAATAGTGATACATATTATTTGATGTAGGGGCGGGTTTTCCCCGCCCTAGACAAGATATTTGTATCATCCATAAAGTGAAATGGTATCAGCCATTTAGGATGTAACGGATAAATGCAGTCCGCTCCAAGTTAATCATCCGCTACATCCGTTTCCCATCCGCTGCTACATTTCCCAACTATTTTCTGATAGGTAACTTTTTTATCATACCATTTAGCATAGATAAACAATAATTACAAGTTCTCAAAATTACTATAAAATCAAATAATTATTCTATCTATTAACCAAGTTAAATATATAAAAGTTTCATGAATTTAATTGATAAAAAACCAAATATATTTTAGCAATTTTTCCCGAAAAAAATAAGTAGAATATTCAGAAATTAAACCTGTATATAACATCCATTAATCCTCCGGGTTAAGCAAATCTATTCTGAAAAACTGGGTGGAAGTAATTGACTGCTTCCATCCAAATATGCGTTTTGTAATTGCATACCTACCGGAGGTACAAGTATGGCAATAATTACGGTTCCCAGCCTTGCTGATAACGGTTCCGGTTCTATCAGGGAAGCAATCGCTAACGCACTACCAGATGATACAGTCGCCTTTGACTCAAATCTTGCCAATCAAACTATTGAGTATGGCACCTCTAGCGCTATAGATGGTGGGGGAGCAGTACCGGAAATACAAGTTCTTGATGCAACAACGGACATCGCAGATGGCACCATAACAGCCCTCAATTTGGGCGATACCACCGTGGGTACACCATTATCGAAAGCCTTCATTATCAAGAACACCGGCTCTGGGGAATTGAATTTAAGCAATCTGCAATTACCCAATGGCTTTAGTGTATCGGGTGGACTCCCAGCCACCATAGCTGCAGGGACAGAAACACAGCTTTTTATCCAACTGGATGCAGCTGCTAGTGGTACACCCTCTGGGGAACTGAGCTTTGCTACCAATGACAGCGATGAGAATCCTTTTAATTTCGCGATTGCAGGTACTGTTACCCAGGTAAATCAGATGAATAATCCACCAGTCAATACCGTCCCGGTCAGCCAAAGTATCTTAGAAAATACCTGGCTGATATTCTCCCCAGAAAATGGCAACGCTATTACCATTAGTGACCCAGATGTTGGTACTAACCCTGTGCAGGTGACACTCAACTCCAGCAACGGCACCCTCACCTTAAGTACTCTTCAGGGTTTGACCTTCACCAACGGCACCAATGGCACCGCTAGCATGACAGTTACTGGTACTGTAACCGACATCAACAATGCCCTCAACGGTCTGCTATTTAACCCTCTGGATAATTACGCCGGTGAGGCTAGTGTTACCGTCACCACCGACGACTTGGGTAATACTGGCAATAGTACTGGGTTAACTGATACCGACACCATCAACATTACCATCAACGATGGTCTCAACCTGATCTACGGTACTGACCAATCTGAAACCTTGAACGGTACTCCTGGTGACGACCTGATTTATGGTTTCGCTGGTCAAGACACCATCTATGGGGGTGCGGGTAATGACCAACTCTTTGGCTTTACAGGTAATGATGCGATCGCCGGACAACAAGGTAATGACACCGTTTCCGGTGGGGATGGTCAAGACAAACTTGCTGGTGGAGACGGCGCCGATGTCCTCTATGGTGACGCTGGTAACGACCTACTTTATGGGGAAGCTGGTGATGACCTGCTTTTTGGTGGTTTAGGTACAGACCTGCTAGTTGGTGGTGCAGGTTGCGATACCTTTTTCCTCGCAACAGGACAAGGAACCGATACCTTCCGCGATTTTAACCTCAGCGAAGATAAGATTGGCTTAACCAGTGGTCTGACTTTCGAGAATTTGTCAATTCAACAAGTGGGAAGTTCTACCTTCATTTTGGAAAATAGCCACAATGAACTGTTGGCAAAACTACCAGGAGTTGACGCGACAGTGTTAATTGCTCAAGCACCAAATATATTTGTGTAGTTCTGAGTATAAAGTTTACCAGCGGTGTAGTCTGGAGTCTTGAGTTATAAGTTAAAACATTAACAAATACTACCTCAGTATTCTTTACTCAAGACACATACCATTTGGCTATTACCAAACAACAGATAAACCCTGTATAAACGTTTTATGAAAAGTCTTTACAGGGTTTATCTACTTCATGATTAATTCCCATTGGTATCAGCACTCAAGAGGAGTGTCGTTCATTATTCACTACCTGTGTACTGGAGGAATTGCTGATGGTATTAATATCAGGCTGTTTGATAATAGGTAGTATTCCCAAACACGGTTTTTGTGAAAAACCATGTTTTTAACTTCTCATGAATGATTTGGGACTGCCATCGCAGGAATTCATATGAGATTTACTAATCAAAACTTTACAAGACATAATCAATGGCTCAGTGTATTTCCCAATAGATAAATTATAGATAAATTAAGTATTTTTAATTAAGTAATTTGAAGCAAATTTGTTAATTATTAAATATTCACTGATTTTCGCATAAATTTATTCCTTTGGTTGGTTGACAAACGGGATATATGGCTGAATGAGGCAGGAATCTTCAACCCAAACAAATATATTTTTTTAATAAACATTAATAATGTTTTCAATCCTTGACAATTTAGCTTTTTAAATATAAAAAATAATTTGGAGAAGATAAATATTTGCAAAGTCCTATCCCCAAAATCCACATAAAAAACTGAAATTTAATCATTCAGTTTAACGGAAACTTTAAAAATATTGTTAGTAATATGTGCCATTTTGGCAGATTTTTAATTACAGATAAGTTATCAGTGAATTAAGGGCAAAAATATTGATTAGTCTCCTATTGCTGGACATTGAGTCAAAAAACAAAAATTTGCAAAACAAAATTCATGAGTTAAGATTTAAATTCTTAAAATATTATTTTCCTGGAAATTGTATGGTATTTAATATCACAACAAATAACGTTATTCAGTATTTAATCAATTCAGGTATTTGCTCTGTAGAAGAAGCTTTATCAGCCAAATTTAATTGTCCCATTAAGGGCAACAATTTTAACATTGTTATCAATTTGACAGAGAATCATCAGTTACACCTCAAGCAAGAACGACAGCGACCACATCAAAAACCCACCCATGAATTCTTCCATGAGTTGAAGTTTCATCAACTTCTGCAACAGTTTGCAAATTTAGACCGATTTGCGGAATTTACTACCCCAGCCATCCACATTGACGAAGAAAATTCTATCCTGGTTTATCCCTATTTGAGCGACTATTTGGATTTAGCCAGTTTTTACCAACAGAGTCGGGTTTTCCCCACCGAAATAGCCGCTGCGTTGGGTACAGCTTTAGGTGTGCTGCATCGGGACACGATGAATTCCCAGTTGTACAAGAACTTTATCGCACAAGCACCAGAAGGTAGATTTTACTACGATTATGAAAATCCGGCTCAAGGGATAGGGCCAATTGAACCAGAAATGTTTGGCTCCATTCCCATAGATGCGATAAGGCTTTTTGTTCTTTGCCAGCGTTATCACAGTTTATCAGGAGCAATTGCTGACTTATCACATAACTGGCGTCCTTGTTGTTTAACTCACAACAATTTGCAATTAGACAACATTTTGGTAAAACCAGGGGAAAGCATAGAAAGCGAGATGGTCAAGCTGATTGACTGGGAGGAAGCCAATTGGGGAGATCCTGCTTACGATCTCGGAAAGCTACTGGCGGGTTACTTAGGAATTTGGCTCAATAGCTTGGTCATAGATCCATCTTTGGAAACAGAAGAGTGTCTACTGCTAGCAGCTACACCAATGGAGATTCTCCAGCCTTCCATTGTCAGCTTGACTCAAGGATATCTCAGTGCTTTTGGGAGCATTTTGCAGTACCAGGCTGACTTTTTGCATCGAGTTATCCAGTTTGCAGGTATCGCTTTAATGGAAAAAATTCAGGTAATGATTCATGATGACACACATTTTGATAATCGAGGCATTTGTATGCTTCAGTTTGCCAAAAGCCTGATTTGTCGTCCCCAACATTCCATGATGACTGTCTTTGGTACTACTGAGGCAGAAGTAATTATCCCAAAAAAGTTTAAAAATGAACAAATATTAGATTTTCGCTGTGGGATTTGAGGTGGGAAATTTGAGGTTTGGGATAGCAAATATCACCAAATCGAAAATAATCTGCAATTTTAACTTTAGGAATAGGTGCAATTAATTGAAAACTGAAATTATGAATTGTAAATTAATATATATGTCAGATAGCTCTGGGAGTAGATTGCTGACCGCATTAGAAGATATGGTCAGCAATATCCACATTGAGACAGACTTTTCGATTCGCCATCCCAATTATCCTTCTGACACTTTACCCCAGGAAATAGCAGCACGTTGGCAGGAAATTCCGCCCGCTTTACAGCAGAAATATCTCCTACTCAGGTTGCGAAACTTTATCTACCGTATTTACTACAATGGTTCCTTACAAAGTAATATTCATGAGGCTAGTAGCGATTTTCATAATTTAGATACACATATAAATATAGATTGGCAATTTTATGAACAACTGCACACCAACAATCATGGTACAGGTTACTTTGACCCTGGTTGGCAAGTGTTACGTGAGGAACCTGATGGTAGTCTAGCTGTCAGTAAAGGCGGTTTGACTTTACATATTGAACGCGATTTGCAGTCAGGACATCAGCCAAAATATCGCCATCTGCAATATTCAGAATCTACTATCAGTCCTGGTAATTTTATTGCCGTTTGGCTACCGCAAAATCGCTTGCAAAACGGCTTTTATTTAGCAATTAGCAATTATGGTCAAGAGCAACAGGGGAGCATCAGTAGTGAAATTAAAATAGCGCAAATATTTTTGAATTTACAACCCGAAGGGGCACCCGTGATTATGGACAACCTGACGCGGGAGATGAATGATATAGCTATTCCTTTTACGTTTAAGGTTTTATACAATCCCTTAGCATATGGCTGCTATGATTCTGGCGTTTTATATTTTGAAAATAGAGATTATGTAGCTGTACGTCAAGTCCTACAGGAAATTTATCGACAACATCGCCGCTATTTTCAACCCGAAATCCCTTTGTTCACTAAATTTTTAGCACCGGGACTGGGTTTAGCAGAACAACCCGCTGTTAAATTAGCTTATCAAAGAAATTTTGGCATCCACCGCTGCGAAATTATCGCTAATAGCTTAGTCGAGGCTTGGCTTGGAGGTTTCAACTCTCCAGCCGAACGGATGGCAGCAATTGAACAAACCTTTATTAGCCTAGGAATTGATTTGCAACGCCCCTACCTCAATCCTAATTCGGAAGATATTTATTATCTGCTTAGTTAATAATTTATCACACTGAACTACCTACACCAGCGCCAGCGGTCTAATATTTTATCTACTTCCAGACCATTAACCAGGGATGACTGACGGGTATCTCCCAGGTAGTGGGAACTAGATAACTACCACCATAAGGTCGATACCATTGGTTGTATCCCAGATTGGGGATGCGGATTTTTACCCGCTGGGATTCTGTATCTACCCACTGTACCTGGTAAGTGTGTCCAGCGTAGTAGCACAGCATCCCTGGGGATAAATCATGAATTGTTGCTTTCTTCAGTTCCGGTGTTGTCGGTGTAGGATTCCCATTCTTGGATGGTTGCATTAATTTCTTCCTGGATTGCTTCCCTTATTCTGCCGTCTTCTTCTGCCATAAAAAAAATCCCCTCGTGCGGAGGATACTTCCGCACTGGGGTTCTACCCTCTATCTAATTTCCTATTCCCAAACTCTTATATTCAGCAAAAAGTCAAGAATTTTATATAAAACTTTGCAACTCCCAAAATAATTTTGTTACATTGCAGGTAAATGACAAGCAATGTAATGGTTTTAATTGCAATGAACAATTTTCGGGGCATTTTTCCGACTCCGCCACCCCTGAGACCTAAGTCTCGCGTGTATGATTTAAAAGCGCGTCTAGACTGGGGTGATCCAGCATTAACGATAATTGATGTGCGTCAACCGCAAGAATTTCAGGAAAGTCATATTCTAGGTGCAGTTTATCTCCCCCTGAACCACCTAGTTCAACGAGCTTTAGCTACTCTAGAAATTAGCCGTGATATTTATATTTATGGCGCAACTGACGAAGAAACAGCCCAAGCAGCAGCTATGCTCCGTCAAGCTGGGTATCGGAATGTCTCCGAACTCCGGGGTGGTGTTGCTGCTTGGAAAGCTGTTGACTTTCCAGTTGAGTCCAGACTCATGAGTCATTAGTGACACAGCACTGCCATAGTTAAGAATGCTCAAAAATGTCCTTAAATTGCAATAAGTCTAAAGCAACTACCGTTGGTAAACACTGGAAACATTCTAAAGCTAGTTCTAAGCGCTCTTCTCGTTGGAGCATTTCTATGAGTTTTTGCTTTACACTTAACAGGTAACGCACATCATTAGCGGCATAACTCAGTTGAGTATCGGATAAATTTTCCGCATTACCCCAATCAGAACTTTGTGCGCTTTTATCTAACTCTACTTTCACCAAATCCAGCACCAAATCTTTCAGTCCGTGACGTTGGGTGTAAGTCCGGGCTAACTTACTGGCAATTTTGGTGCAGAATATAGGCTGGACTTGAATTCCTAGTTGATAACGCAAAATTCCCACGTCAAACCGAGCATAGTGAAAGACTTTGACTATGTTTGTAGCTTCCAGCAGCTTTTTTAAGTTTGGGGCCTCGGTTTGTCCCTTCGCAATCCGGACAACTGTAACTTTTCCCTGACTGTTGCATATCTGTACCAAACACAGGCGATCGCGCTGCGGAATTAACCCCATAGTTTCTGTATCCACAGCCAATTCCTCTGATGGCAAATACTCCGAGAGTACAGCATCACTTAAGTCTACAGCGCAAGCTTGAAAATCTGGCAATTCCATAAGTCTCTCAAAAGTAAAGTAGTGTCCCAGAGACGGTAAACTCCAAGACACTACATTATATAGTCCCTGCCCTTAAGGGCGAGGTCTTAATAAAAAGACAGCTTTTGAAACCTATCGACTTTTCAGGAAAATTTGCGTAAAGTAGACTTCACCCTTGCTATTGGTAGCAACACCAATCCCAGTCAGATTGTAATTACCTTCGATGTTAGTGCGATGACCTGAGCTTTTTAACCAGCCTTGGACAGCTTGGGTAGCGGGGTCGCTATATCCTTTGTTGTAAGCGACATTTTCTGCCGCTCCACTATAGGAAATTTTAGTCGCTTTGATGCGTTCTGAAAATCCCTGATGACCAAAGGGAACTTTACCGCTAGCCATATTCTGACTGTGAATTCGCGCTTGAGTATCGATGCTAGAATTACGAGTTAGCGCTTTTAAACCCTTAGAAGCCCGATATTGATTAATTTGGTTAAATACTGACTGTTCAATAGCAGCAGTATTGGTAGATTGTGCAACCCGACTCACTGGCTTCAACTGCTTCGTTGTTAGTGGTGTCTGTGTAAAACTTTGACCTGGTGCAGAAATAGCAAATAAGCCACTAGCTAGAACCAGACTACCTAAAGCGATATGAGGAATAGTTCGTCGGATCATGAACGGTATCATAAACGTCATAATGTCTTGACGAATATCCCCATGTATGGTTCCAGCGATCTAGGGCGGGGTTTCCCCGCCCCTACGACTGGGGATTTAATAACTTGGCTGCCGTTTGCACATCTTTATCACCGCGTCCGGAACAGTTAATCACAATCCGGGGACTGCCAGTTAATTGCGGACACAGGTTTTCTAGATAAGCGATCGCGTGGGATGTTTCCAGTGCGGGAATAATTCCCTCCAACCGGGAAAGCCGCTGGAATGCTGCTAAAGCTTCCTCATCCGTCACCGCGTAATATTCCGCCCGTCCCATGTCCTTCAAGAAGCTGTGTTCTGGACCCACACCGGGGTAATCCAAACCGGCGCTAATTGAGTGCGGTTCAATCACCTGTCCATCTTCATCTTGTAGCAGGTAGCTCATCGAGCCATGCAATACACCAACTCGTCCTTTTGTCAAGGTAGCGGCGTGTTTATCTGTATTCACACCTAATCCAGCCGCTTCCACCCCAATCAAGCGCACAGAAGGCTCATTGACAAACTCATGGAACAGTCCCATAGCATTGGAACCACCACCCACACAAGCCATGAGGATATCAGGTAAACCACCCCATTTTTCAGCCGCTTGGGCGCGGGTTTCTTGCCCAATCACCGCATGGAAATCCCGGACCATCATCGGATAAGGATGGGGTCCGGCGACGGAACCAAGGATGTAATGGGTGGTTTCCACATTTGTCACCCAATCCCGAATCGCCTCAGAAGTTGCATCCTTGAGCGTCCCCGTACCAGCAGCTACCGGACTCACCTGTGCCCCCATCAGCCGCATCCGGAACACATTCAAAGCTTGGCGTTCCATGTCGTGAACGCCCATGTAAATCACGCACTCTAAGCCAAACCGGGCGCACACCGTAGCTGTTGCTACCCCATGCTGTCCCGCACCAGTTTCGGCAATAATCCGCTTTTTACCCATGCGTTTCGCCAATAGCACCTGCGCCAGGGCGTTATTAATTTTGTGAGCGCCGGTATGATTTAAATCTTCCCGTTTTAAGTAAATTTGCGCTCCTGTACCATCAGGGCGAGCGTAATGCTGGGTGAGGCGTTCGGCAAAATACAACGGTGTCGCCCGTCCTACGTAGTCCCGCAGCAATCCTTGTAGCTCTGCTTGGAAACCTGGATCTTGCCGGTATTGATAGAAAGCCGCTTCTAGTTCCGCTAAAGCAGGCATCAAAGTTTCTGGTACATACTTACCGCCGAAGCGTCCAAAACGCCCCAAAGCATCAGGACGTTGGGTAGTTGATGGAGAGTTGGGATTGATGGGAGTAGTAGTCACGGACTGGCTGAGATTACAGAACGACCTTCATTATAGAAAAATCTGACGGTTCCAAGATAGATAATGAGAAGGAACCACTGATGCATCCATAGGACTTGTATCTTTGTTCATCTGTGGTTATCTATCCCAACCTCGTCAACTGGTTACTATTCCTCCTATGGCACAAGAGCGCAAATCCGATCACAAAAAGGTCGTCTGGCAAGAATTTGGCGGCGACAACAAAAACGCCCCCGCATTACAAAGAGGTACTCAAGACTTACCCCCCCAACAGCAAAACCTGCGTGTCCAAGCAACCCGCAAGGGACGGGGTGGTAAAACCGTCACGGTAATTACTGGTTTTCAAACTAACCCTGACACCCTAGACAAGCTGGTGAAACAGTTAAAAACTCAGTGCGGTACTGGCGGAACTGTGAAAGACAACGAAATCGAAATTCAGGGAGACCACAAGCAAAAGCTGGTAGAAATTTTAACCAAGCTCGGTTACAAAGCCAAAATTAGTGGCGGTTAATAGTACGGTTTGCCGCACTTCATATACCTGTCGCTCAACAGCACAAATGTTATGTTTGAAGAGTAATAAATCAGCTTGAGTTGCTGAAGATTACCTCAGAAAAGTTTGTGGTAAACTTGATATTAACAGGAGGTTGTAATGGATTTACTGCGGATTCTATGTGCGATTTTTTTGCCGCCTCTCGGAGTCTTTTTACAAGTAGGCTTTGGCATGGATTTTT
The DNA here is from genome assembly GCA_035285345.1 of Nostocaceae cyanobacterium. Lineage (GTDB taxonomy): Bacteria > Cyanobacteriota > Cyanobacteriia > Cyanobacteriales > Nostocaceae > JAYKJH01. The sequence continues at coordinate 10,088 of JAYKJH010000026.1, forward strand.
GGATTAATATTGTTTTGACTCTGTTAGGTTATTTTCCGGGTATTATTCACGCAGTCTGGGTGATTGCTAAGAAGTAATGTTTAACTAAATCTCTATTTGTAGGGTGCGTTATGCTCTTTTGAGTGATTATTTTTTGGTAATTAATTCACTTTTGATGCTTAACGCACTTGATTAATTTGTTTATGACTTTTGAATTGTGCAAGAACCCTCACCCCCTACCCCTCTCCCTAGGGAGAGGGGAGCTAGAAATTTAGAAATCATCCCGCTTGTTGTCTGTGCTTCGCGACAATTACGACCTACTCCGTCGCACCATTCTGTTTCAGGAATTTCACTACTTCCTTAAACTGAGATTTCGCTGCTAAGCTTAATGGCGTATTACCATTTTTATCTTTAACATTCACATCCGCACCCTTAGCAATTAATAGCTTGAGCGCATCTTCAGTACTGTAGGGAGAAGCGACTGCGGCAAAGTGAAGCGGTGTTTTTCCTTGCTTGTCTTGAATATTTACCTTTGCACCTCTATCCAGCAGGAATTTGATCACACTCTCATTAGCAGATTTAGCTGCCCAGTGTAGCAAAGTTCTGCCATAAATATCAGTGGCGTTGATATCTGCGTCTGGAGGTAGCATG
>JAYKJH010000027.1:0-61349 GCA_035285345.1 Nostocaceae cyanobacterium
TTCTGCTACTTTACCAAAACGTGGCTGAGGCGTAAACACCTCTAACCGTTTTCATCCCTTGCCTGAAGTACGGAATACGTCGCTGTGCGACTGTTCCTCAAGGGTTTTCAACGAGTGTTTTTATAAGTTATACCATTTCACCTAATTCGCGATAGATAAAAACATATGTAGGGGCAAGGCATTGCCTTGCCCCTACCAAATTGTATCATTATATTAGGGAATTAAGTAATTAAGCTCGTATGCTCTACCGTAATCATCCGAGCATAAAGAACTTGCTCGTTGACTTCCAAATTGTTGATTAAACTCAGAGTCCTAATCAGACCTGCTCCCCCCAGTTCGTCCTCTACTTCACTGTACTCTACTTCCAAAATAATATTATTTTCTCGCGAATCATGGGAAATACTTTCTGGATCTTGCCAAGTTCCGAACGCATTCAGTTCGGTTGTCGCTTTCATAAAATCCAAGACTTCGGCTTTGTAGCAGGGTAAAGTCAATGATAAAAGCTCTCTCCCAGTCCGGGGTAAGAAAGTGTTTGTCTCCGCATCGCCAAACAGAAGACCAAATAAAATATCCTTACAATAGAGCAGTAATTTATTACCTTTTTTAGTCCGATACTCATTAGTGATTAGAGCGGTTCCTTTCGCAGGTGGATTTGCTAGTAAGTAGCCTTCCTCAATCAGCTTAGCACGGTCATAACTTTCATACTTTTCCAGAAATTCCAGCAGCTTTTCGCGATTCAAAGCCATTTTTCGTAAACGAGCTATTCTTTCAGCCCTAGTTTTGGCTTTAGCGGACTGGATGAGTTTCCTATCCATTTCTCGCAAGCTATAGGAGTCCAGAGTTAAACGCACAATTTGTTCAATCAACCAGTCCTTATCTTGTTGAAGCAGATGATTGCGGAGTTGCTTTTCAAATTGGGGAACCAGTTCTTTGTTGATTAACCTAACAATATTTTCTATCGTCAAGCTGGTCATAATTTTAAGAGCATCAAATCAGGTATACTTGTCAGCAATGCCTTGATAGCATTAAAAATCAGTATGGCAGCGGCAACTGAAGTCAAGATGATTGTTACCTGAAAAGGTGCAGATTTTTGGCTGAGACTTGTTCAGCAAGTTTTCAGAGAATTCTCAGGAATCTGGACTCAACTTGTCAAAGCGGGAAGTTCAAATTAAACACGACTTACGCAACTGGCACATTTTTTCTTGTAGGGTGTGTGACGCTACGAAAAAATTTGAACGTAAGAATAAGATTTTTGGCGTCACGCACCTATGACTAATTGTGACACTATCGTAAGTCCTGTTCAAATTAAACACGACTTACGCAACGTCGAGGTATGTAGGGGCACAACACTGTTGTGCCCCTACGCAAGAATTAATATTTCGCCGTTGTTTTGCGTAAGTCCTGTTAAAGTGAGCGATGCATCGCTCACTAAGAATTAATAACTATTTCCGCTGCCGTTGGGAAGTAGCAGCTAAAGCACCAAAAGCCAAAATCCCAAACACAGATGCAGGTTCAGGAACAGAAACTGGAAACAGTGCTGAAAATGCTAATTCCCCAATTAGTCGGTGAGTAGCAGTTGTGGGATGAACTTCGTCCCAAAAGAGAAACCTATCTGGAGTACAGACAACTGGTTGTGAGGGAACATTTATCGGTACTACCGATAAGTCTCCAATGCAAGAATTGGTGACATTGGTAAAACCAAACTCTCCCGGAGTGTCGATCATCCTATTAAATAGGGAATTAACATCCAGCGGTATAAGATTAACGTTAGTGTTAAATTGCTGGCTCAAAAAGTTGAGGTTAGCAGCCAAGTTGGAATTGTGTGTCCTCGTAAAATTACTGACGGCATTAGCCGTTATACTACTGCCACCTGTTACCGGAAATCTACCCAAATCTGGTAAATTAACTACCATAATATTTCTCGCACCAACAGCCGTCAGCGAAGTTACCGCTGCTGATAAATTAGCAACCGCTTGATTTGGGTTGGGAGTTCCACCGAAAAACAAATCCAAATAATCATTAGTACCAGCCCAGAGGATATAAAGAGCGTTGGGATTAGCGGTAGGATTTGCGCTGGTAAAGCTATTAATTTGTTGCTGTAATCCTGGTAAAACGGAAAGTGCAATGTTATTGAAGCCAGTGGTTGCACCCCCAAAGGCAAAATTGTTGTTGGGATTGAACCTTAACCCCAGATCAGAAGCGAGATATTCCACCCAAACAGGACCATTGGAAAAGCGTCCATTGAAATAGGTTGGACTTGGGGGAACTAATCCCCCTGTGGTATTGAATACATTACCCGTATCGGAGAGACTATCACCAAATACATAAATATCATCATACTCTTGTGCCGCTACTTTGAGTGGAAACACCATAGACAGCAGGAAAAATCCTGTTGCAAAAATCTGTTTTTGCACAGTAAACCCCTGGATTAAGTTGTAAAATTGATATATTAATTTATACCAAATAAATAGTATAAATATAACTTTATTTTTAAGTAAATTCCCATAATAAAAGTACCCCTCCATGCAAACAGGGAGGGGCACAACAATTTTGCTTGTACTCCTAGGAAGGTCTGGATTTCACCCCATTGGGAACCGCTATGCTCTTAACAAATAAGCTCTGTGACAGCATCCTGGGAGTTTTTCAGGGGGTCGGAACCCAGCGCTACTTTACCCCAGCGCATTACACTTGCAGAAGCAGCACCGGCTGCACCAGAGCCATAAATCAGAACCAAGTCATTTTCCCGAATTTTACCCAACTGAGCAGCGTGATAGAGATTTGCTACCGTGAGTACTGGTCCGAGATTTGCATATTGGGGATACAGGTTAATTACCCGTTCCGGGTCAATACCAAGTAACCGCGAGCAGAAGCTAGCAATCCAAGCGGTGGGTGTATTGAACAGAAAAAAGTCTATGTCTGCCAAAGTTACACCAGCAGCAGCAACAGCACCCAGACAACATTGACGCAGGAAATCCTCAGCCGTTTCCCGCAGAGCTTTCGCTCCCTTACCTGTCTGCATTTGGACTCGTGGATTTCCTTGCTCGTCCTTTGTCAGTTGAGGGGAGATGACCTCACACAACACTCCCGTATGAACTGTCTTTGTACCGAGGATTCCCTGGTTTCCTTCCAGTGCAGTAATCACGAAAGCACCAGCACCGTCACTAAGGAACCAGGACATAGTATCTTGTTCATTAAAAACACGGGAATAGGAACAAGATATAACTACCAGTACATGGCGATACTCTCCAGAACGCACCATAGCAGAGGCAGTTTGAAGTACAACTGGGGTACTTCCACAGGTTGCATCCAGATTCCATGCAGCACCCACAAGACCTAGTTCACGCGCTAGGAAAGCAGCGTTACCAAACCCAATGTGTTCCGGCCAGACTGAAGCCACAATCATTAAATCAACATCTTCAGGAGAAAGCTTTGCAGCATTTAGAGCATCTACAGCAGCCCTATACTCCAGCTTCAGTGGGGACTCATCAGGAGCAAGCACCCAGCGCTGGACGGTGCCACGAAAGGGGTCTGACAAATAGGGCAGCATCTCCAAGTCAAATACACTACTAGGGGATGCTTCTGTAAGTGAAAATAGCCTTGCTAAACCCTTCTGCTCAGCCAATTCGATTAGCTCTGGGTATTTTTCTATGTAGTATTGATTAGTGCGTCTCACACTAGGAAGACGAAATGCAACTGAGCGAATACCTACTGGAGAATATTTTGTTGAAAGTTTTATCATACATCTAATATTTCCCACCCTGTAACATTAGACTTTGATTACGCCTGCTAGTAGGCGGTATTTGCCTCGGATCAATCAGCACGTCAACCACAAACGGACCGCTTGCTGTCATTGCTTTTAACAGCGCTAGCTGGATATGTGACTCGCTGTCAACGCAGATACCGTCGGCTCCCATACCACGAGCAATACTAACGAAGTCTACCTGCCCAATGGTTGTATCTGGTTTATTTAAGCCCAGATATGCCATTCCCTGTTCGCACATATTGTAGCGTCCGTCGTTCAGCACAATCCAAACGGCAGGAATTTTATATCTAGCGCTAGTGTTGACTTCATTGAGCATCAGCATCGCACCATCGCCAACAATAGCCACAGCTTTACCATTGTGCGCCAAAGCTGCACCCAAGACGCCTGTGACTGTATGACCCATAGAAGAGAATCCCGTGCTGATGCGGAAACGATTTGCTTGTCTAAATCGCAGCCGATTAATTGCCCAAGCAAATGAGTTCCCACCCTCAGCCATCACTACTGCATCGCTGCCGTCAACGATAATTCGCTGAATCTCATCCATTAGTACCTGGGGTCGCACCAAAGCAGTATCACCGGGATTAATTACATCGTGTTCAGGTCGTGGTAAGGCTAGCGCCTGAGAGTCGGGACTAGATTCTGGAATATACTTGAGCAGCGCCTTGACAAACAATTTTATATCCGACCCGATAGCGAACGTCTCGACAGATGGATATGCAACTCCTGGGACTTCTGGGTCAATGTCAACATGCACAAAACCCTTCTGGGGAATCATCTGCGGATTCCAGAATGAGGTAAATTCCCCCAGACGTGTTCCCAGCACTAGTATTCGTAGGGGACGAAACTCTTGCATATACCTGAGAACTGAAGCATGTCCAGCAAAGCCAGTGACGCCGACAAACTGAGGATGGTTTTCGGGAAAAATACCCTTAGCACGGGGTGAACACATCACCGCCGCCCCTGTTATCTCTGCAAGCTGGCGAATTTCTGCTGCTGCATTTCGCGCCCCAAAGCCTACCCAAATGGCAAAAGTTCCCTCACTCAGCAACTGGACACATTCTGATAGAGTTTCTTCGCTGACAGTTGCCGAACCAACCGAGAGATTTATTTTTGGTAACGGAGCTTGGATGGAACTTGTTTGGATGGCTGTGGGGATACTTAGATGGGCTACAAACCCCCCCGGTTGCGCTAAACCAAGCGCCAGCCTCCGAGCAACTTGACTGAGTTCATCACTGGATTCAATTGTATGGGCGTAATCAAACAGTTTTCCGGAGGTAAAAAGATCAGTGCTGGGCATGACGTAGGTACTGGTTTCCTGGCAAGCCCAGCGTCCGCGCTGAGCTGCTGATGTAGAGCCGGAGAGCAAAATTACCTTAGCGCCTTCCCAGCGGGCTGCGTATAAGCCCGTCAAAGCATTTGTTATCCCCGGACCTGTGGTGGTAAATACTATCGCCGGACGGCCACTGGCGAAATATGCTTCCGTAGCGGCAAATGCTGCACCGGCTTCGTGGCGAAAGTGACACACTTCCAGGGAACTATCGTCTAGAGCAGCCCACAACCGCGCGATCGCACCCCCAGATACACCAAAAGCATATTCCACTCCCATATCACACAGCATTTTGACTACTGCTTGCGCTACCGATAGTGATGGGGATTGGTCACTCTTCAGGGAAGACATGGCATCGGAGTTACTGTTTTGCTGACTCTGTGCTACAGCTTCTTTGGTGAACGATGACAGCGATGATGGCAAAATACCATCCTTAGATGACTGTTGAAGTTGATTCAACACCAGAGCGTTATTGACTTTTATATCCTGAAATTCAGCTTCCATAGCAGGTAAGTAGATGCACAATCTTTGGAATACAGTTTTTTCGAGTCAGGAACTTATCTCAGAGCTATGTGGTTTACGGAGATATTTTGTCAAAAAACATGCTCTGACGAATATACTCTCTCATTGTTAAAGTAGCTTAAGCTACGGTTACATTAAAGTAAAATGTTCATATAGACTCTTGTCCACGGCATAAATCAACGTACTTTCAGAGAAACCGGAGTCCATCCTAGCTTTAGTCAGCATAATTTTTAACAGCATTTTCCAAATATTTATACAAGTAAAAATTTCTCTGTGTCGCGACAAGTGAATATCTGGAAATTCAGCTTGAACTTAAAGATTATTAGCTTATAGTTGAGAATTTATTTTCAGTGTTAAATATTATTATAGTTTTTTTATACCAATAACTAAGTGTAAATATTTAGTAAAAGCCTAAAAACGGGCTTTTTTAAAAGAAAATTTGCATGAATAGCAACTGCTGTCAGCTTAATTTCCTAATTTGTGTTGAGGAGAGAATTAAAACTGACTTAAGTTCAATATTAAAAACCTGATATTCACTGGTAAATACTATCTGGAATTGAGACAAAAATATTGGTCTCTAGTATTCACTAGGCAGGTGCTAAAAATCTAATCCCAAATTGTCCAGCCTGTTGAATTAAATACTGCCTGATTAGATTTTTATTACCTGTATACTATCATATGACAACGTGATAATGATGTTAAATTTCACCAAAAATCAACCCAAAGTTATTTCCGGAATTTTTGTAGTTGATAATCAAAGGAAGATAGTTAGTCTGAACAGGAAGTTCATAGAAATATGGAATATTAAAAGAGAAATTATAGAGAATCGAGATGAGAAACTTGTATTGATGTTCGTTTCTGCTTATTTTTACGACCCAAAAAAGTTTCGGGAAAATGTGAAGAATATATACAAAAACACTACCTTAGATAGCCTGGATAATCTGTACTTAAAAGATGGTCGGGTTTTGGTACGTCATTCTTACCCTTTGTGGGTGACAGGAAAATATATTGGGAGAGTATGGGAATATTGTGAATTGACAGAATATATGCTTGGCAAAGAAGAAGACACAACGAGAACGCTCTTAACATAAAATTCCGTCTTCTCAATCCCACGATGCTAAAAATGCTTAATAGTGCTAATCCGGAAGGGTGAAAATTCCGGTCTACCAGGCAAACATATGCTGAACGCGCTCTGTCCTCATACCATTTCACTTATATCATGATACAAATGGCGCTTGTAGGGGTAAGGCAATGCCTTACCCCTACGTAGATTTTGATGTATCCCGAATTTGGTGAAATGGTATCAGTGCTATAGAAGGCAGCTACCCTTGCAAACTGCAAAGAAAGTAACTTGTACTTAATTTACCGATAACCGATATAGGTTCTCGATTTTATTAAGTACTGGCTGCCATACTGGCTTGAATTTCGGCAAAGGTGAAGCGATCGCCCACAATTATTGGTTGCTCATAGGTTTCAATCCAGGACTTGGCACCCCATCTACCATTGTCATAGTCATAGACCACGGTACAAGGTCCTGGAATCACAACCCGACGACCATAAATATTCTCGCTGCCTCGTTTGACCGTAATTACAGGTACATAGTTACCATCTTTATCTTTCTTACCAAAAATAGTGCTGTTCACGTGTACACCATACAAAGATGGTGGTGATTCCGGTTTTTTCCAAGTGGCTTTGGGACCTCGTTTGCGGGTTTTGATGAGTGGCATTCCATTGACCAAAGGAATCACCCAGGTTCTTCCGACCTTGAAAGCGCCAAACACCCGGTCGGCTTGCAGTAGATATCTTAAACGACGCGGGGAGATACCCAATAGATTAGCGGCTTCAGTCGTTCCAACCATCTGAGTAATTTTATCTTCTGTTAACGGAACAGTATATAAAACTAGATTAAACCACTACCATTGCCAATAACATCTAGAACAAATACTCATTCACGCAGCCAACGAAGGTTCTTTCTCGCCGTTCTTAAGAGCGAAAATCAAAAAAAGCTATCCTGGTAGATTAAACTCAAAGATTGCACCTCCAGACAAGATATAGATGGTTCTTGTGGGATGGGCTATTCGTGACCGTCCGATCATATTGTCGGTGCAAGGTAATTAATAAATCAGTATTGGCTAATGGCTGCTATTTCTTCTGTTACTGTTACTATTCCCGCTACTACCGCTAACCTTGGACCCGGTTTTGATTGCATTGGCGCGGCTTTGACGCTGTACAACGAGTTCACTTTCACTCGTCTGGATAAGGGTTTGATTATCACTGCTTCTGGTGCGGAAGCGGAACGGGTTACTACTGATGAGAGTAATCTGGCTTATGTGGCGTTTGTCAAGTTGTATGAATATTTGGGGGAAACTCCGCCTCCGGTACAAATAGATATTAAGTTGGGTGTCCCTCTAGCGCGGGGTTTAGGTAGTTCGGCGACGGCTATTGTTGGTGGTTTGGTGGGGGGAAATCTTTTGGCAGGTTCTCCTTTGGGGGAGACTGAGGTAATGGCGTTAGCTGTGGAAATGGAGGGACACCCAGATAATGTAGTCCCGGCGTTGTTGGGGGGTTGTCGGTTGGCGGCGACGGGTTTGGGTGAGCAGAAACAAGAGTGGGTGATTTGTGAGGTGCCGTGGGATTCTGGTGTGATACCTGTGTTAGCTATTCCAGATTTTGAGCTTTCTACTAAGGAGGCGCGGGGAGTTTTGCCGTCACAGGTGAGTCGTGCTGATGCGATTTTTAATACGGCGCATCTGGGATTGTTGTTGCGGGGTTTGGAGACTGGTAAGGGTGAATGGTTGCAAGCTGCGTTGCAGGATAGGTTGCATCAGCCCTATCGTAAAGCACTGATTCCGGGGTACGATGCGGTGAATGCTGCGGCAGTGGCGGCCGGGGCGTATGGCATGGTAATTAGTGGTGCCGGACCGACGCTTTTAGCTTTAACTGATACAGCACATGCCCCAGATGTGGCGGTGGCGATGCAGTCTGCTTGGCAAGGACAAGGAATTTCTGCCCATGTGCAAGCGCTGTCTATTGATACCCAAGGGGCGAAGCAGGTTGGGGGATAGGGCATGGGGCATGGGTAATGGGTAATGGGTAATGGGTAATAGGGAATGGGTAATAGGTAATGGGGAATTGTCCCCCTTGTCTTCCCTACCCCCTAGCCCCTCACTCAATACTTAGGACTCAGCACGGGCGGGGAAACCCCGCCCCTACAGCACTCAATACTCAGGACTCAGGACTTTTGACTCATGACTATGGAAAAAATTCAGGCGGAAATTGCGGCTATTCGCGCTCAAATTGAGGCTTTACGGTTAGAAAAGGTGGCTATTACTGGTAATCATCAGTTTTCTTGTGATGATTCTTCACCCTTAGCGATTGCCGAGGCTTATCGCCGCTTTGCTAGGGAAAATGCTCAGTTGGTGGCGGAGGTTAAGGGGATTGATGATGCTATTGCGGCTTTGGAGTTGCAGCTAAAACAAAAGCAAGCTGATTTCAAGGCTGGACAAATGCAACTCAAACGCTTGTCTGTGCAAGAACAGGTAGAGGAAGGCAGACAACAGGCAAAAGTTCATGCTGAGCGGATTAATGAACTGGCGGCAGAACTTGCTTTTGAGTTGAGATCGCTCAAGTCTACTGCCGATAAACTCAGTGTCGCTTACTGGCAGGTATATTACAAGCCGTTCATTACTGGCTTTAAAACCATATCAGTCCCCCATGTCAGGTCTGATGGAGATGTGTGGACAATTGTCAACCGTGTTGTATAGGAAATTAGTTGCTAAATATTGAGGAAATTCAACTTATGTGGTGAGTACTTACTTACCATATCTTTTTTCTAAAAGATAAAAAAGATACGAAATTTTACGGTTAATTACAAGGGATTATTACGACATAAAGCCATTTATAGCCTATTTTTTTTCATAAATCTTTACTTACAGAGGAAAAAAAACATAAGTATTTTTTCCCATTTATAGTGAAGATTCAATTTTTAATGCCAAACTAACCTTTTCAAAAGTACATTAAACTTAATATAATAAGTGAGTAACCAATAGGTATTTATTCTCAATGATGCCTAACTTTGAACTTCCCTGGTTAACAGCCATTATTCTTTTCCCACTGCTGGCGGGAGCAGCCATCCCCTTCATCCCCGATAAAGAAGGCAAAACCGTCCGCTGGTATGCCTTGGGTGTAGGTTTAGTGGATTTCGCTCTAACTATCTATGCTGTAAGTCACAACTACGACTTCCATAGCGCTAGCTTCCAACTAGTAGAACGCTATGCATGGATTCCCCAGTTAGGGTTGAATTGGTCTGTAGCGATTGACGGCTTGTCTATGCCCCTGGTGCTACTTACAGGATTAATTAACACCCTGGCAATCTTCGCGGCTTGGAATATCAAAAACAAGCCGCGTTTGTTTTATTTCCTAATGCTGGCAATGTACAGCGCCCAAGTAGGTGTGTTTGTGGCTCAGGATTTGTTGTTGTTCTTCCTGATGTGGGAAATCGAGTTGGTGCCTGTGTACCTGCTAATTTCCATCTGGGGTGGAGCAAAACGCCGCTACGCTGCTACTAAGTTTATTCTTTATACTGCTGCTGCTTCTATATTTATCCTCGTAGCTGGTTTTGCGATCGCATTCTCTGGAGATACTGTCACTTTTGACATGGCATCTCTGGGAATGAAAGAATATTCTCAAGCTTTTGAGTTGCTAGTTTATGCTGGGTTCTTAATTGCCTTCGGGGTTAAACTTCCTGTTTTTCCCTTCCACACTTGGCTACCCGATGCTCACGGTGAAGCCCCTGCTGCTGGTTCAATGATTTTGGCTGGTGTGCTGCTAAAAATGGGTGGTTATGCGCTGATTCGCTTCAACATTGAAATGTTGCCCAATGCTCATGCTGCTTTTGCTCCAGTATTGGCAATTCTGGGGGTGGTGAATATTGTTTACGGTGCTTTAACAGCCCTTGCTCAAACTAACTTAAAACGGCGCTTAGCTTATTCTTCCATCGCCCATATGGGATTTGTCCTGGTTGGGATAGCTTCTTATACAGAACTTGGTATCAGTGGTGCAGTACTGCAAATGGTATCTCACGGCTTAATTGCTGCGAGTTTATTCTTCCTCTCAGGTGTAACTTACGAACGCACCCACACCTTAGCAATGGACAAGATGGGCGGTATGGGCAAAGTTATGCCCCGCACTTTCGCTTTGTTCACTGCGGGTTCTATGGCTTCTCTGGCTTTACCAGGAATGAGCGGCTTTGTCGGTGAAATCATGATCTTCCTTGGTATCGCCAACAGCGATGTTTATAGCTCTAGTTTCAAAGTTGTAGTTGTCCTGCTGTCGGCGGTGGGTGTAATTCTGACTCCGATTTACTTGCTGTCGATGCTGCGTCAAGTGTTCTACGGTAAGCAAAGCGAAGAGTTACAACTGGATGCTTACGTTCCCGATGTCAAGCCCCGCGAGTTGTTCATCACTGCTTGCTTGTTGTTACCCATCATCGGTATCGGTTTGTATCCCAAGTTTATTACTCAGAGCTATGATGCCAAAATGGTAGCAATAGCAGCACAAGCTCGCGAAGTCTTACCAGTACTTGCTCAACAACAACCCTCTAGCTTGTACTCTCGGACAATTAGCGCTCCAACCTTGGCGGATACTGAAGTTGAAGGTTTGGTTAATGTTGCAGATTAGTGGTTGATCGCATTCACTCTGATAGCTTGTAGTGAGCGATTTATCGCTGAATTAAAGGTCACTAATCACAACAAATAAGGTATTGTAGGGGCGATCGCATGAGATCGTCCCTATTGTTGTTTGGTGAGAGAAGAAAAATGAAGCTGTTACCTTCGTTGCTAATTGCTCCCGTTGCAGTGCTGATGCTGTCAACCGCTGTGCGCGCCGAATTACGGACGCGCACTGTGGAATACAAAGATGGCAATACGGTGTTGGAAGGTTATTTAGCGTTTGATGACAAGTTCACAGGTAAACGTCCGGGAGTCATGGTTGTTCACGAGTGGACTGGTATTGGTAGTTATGTGAAGCAGCGGGTGGAACAGTTGGCGAAAATGGGTTATGTGGCGTTTGCTGCGGATATTTATGGTAAGGGTATTAGACCTCAGAATCCAGAACAAGCAGGCGCCCAAGCGAAGATTTATCGTAGCAATCGCCCATTGATGCGGCGTCGCGCTCAATTAGGATTAGAGAAGTTACGCTCGTTTGAATTTACTGATGGTGAGCGTGTGGCGGCTATTGGTTATTGTTTTGGCGGTACTACTGTTTTAGAGTTAGCGCGTAGTGGTTCTTCTCTCGATGGGGTGGTGAGTTTTCATGGGGGACTGGATACACCTAACCCCAGTGACGCTAAGAATATCAAGGCGAAGGTTTTAGTATTGCATGGTGCTGACGATCCATTGGTGCCAGCCGAACAAGTCGCGGCTTTTGAGAAGGAAATGCGGACGGCTGGTGTGGATTGGCAATTGATGAGTTACGGTGGTGCGGTTCATAGTTTTACCAACCCGGAAGCTGGGAATGATAAGTCTAAGGGTGTGGCGTACAATGAAGCGGCGGATAAGCGTTCTTGGGAAGCGATGAAGCAGTTTTTTGCGGAGATTTTTGGCAACGGATAGGTAGCGGATGTAGCGGATGATTAATTGGTTTTTTACCGTATTTATCCGTTACATCTGTGGTTAACTAGACTTTTGAAACATCTTTGTTCTATGATTTCGTGGCGTTAATTCAGTTATTTTACTGTAATATTGCGTTGCAATTATAACTTTTGTTACCTTCTATCGACCCACTGTTTTGGGTCGCGTTTTGCATGGAAGCAAGCAAGTACAAAAACCGTATCTTGGTCAAAAAGGTAGAGAATTATGTATGGGAAGCGACGGATTAATGCTCTTCTTACCTGTTTGTGGATGATTTGGTAAGCAAGGGGGTTTCGTCCAATTCCCGACAGACAAGCATCGACTGCACGAACAAACTCAGATCCTAAACCTGGATTTTGGGATTCGTACCACTCAAAAGCATCCTGAATATCGTATTCTGCTTCTGGCTGGATAATCAGGTTATAGTTCATCACAAGAAGCCTAACCGTTTTTTAACATCTTCCCAGCTAGAACCATTTGTAGGGTTTTTCTTGTACTTTTCTAACCGTCGATCTAGTTCCTGTTGTTGCGCTTCAGTCAGGGGAAGTTCTTCTTGCTGTTCTAAGATGCTGTCCCATAAATCTTCAGCAAGTTGGATACGTTCTGCAACGCTGAGTTGCGAAATGTCAACTTTCAACAGGGGATGGGAACTCATGAGTAGAGAGTTAGGGTTTCGTTTTATTTATTTTACTCTGATTGCAGTTTGAGGTAGCGGAAAGGTTGCTAGCGATCGCACGAAATACCCATCGAAAGCGATCGCACCAACTACTAAGCTAAAGCACATTTAAATTGCACAATCAGATTTACTCAATCTCTTGTGGGGTGGGCATCCTGCCCGCCCACGTTATGTAAATTAGATGCACATCAGCTTACCTGCAAGAGTTCAGATGTAAGTCAGCAGTAATGTATGCGGTGGTGGGCAAAATTTTGCCGACCCTAGGTCTTTATCTCTCTATTGTCTAGTCTGACATCAAACACAGGAGCTTCCACTAGATGGATTGTAGTGGATGCGATACAAACCCCCCCGTCTGTTTTTGTAACCTCATCTAGAATTCGAGTGAAAAGTTGATCTTTCGTTAGACGCCGCTGTTTGTAATCAACTACATAACGAACTGTAAACTCCATCCAGTTATCCGTGAGAATCAGTGTAATTGCTGGTTCAATCCTGGCATTATCAATTAGATATTTTCTGAGCATAACCTGCCAAGCAGTTTTAGCCGCAGACGTAATCTGATCCGTCACTATCTCATTCACAACTTGCTCCAGAATGCTTCTGGCTAATCGGTGATCGCTGCCATATTTTACAGGTATCTTAATTTCGTCCCAAAGGAAGGGAAAATCTCCTGAATAATTAAACACAGGCTCTTTAAATACAAAACTGTTGGCAATACGAACAATTCGTCCGGTGTAGAGCTCGGATTGCACCCATTCACCAAGTTCCATCAAGGTGGTTCTCAAAATGCCAATATCAATAACATCCCCTTTAATTCCTCCTAATTGGACGCGATCGCCCGGTCTATAAAACTGCCCCAAGGAGATCGCAATCCACCCAGCAAAGCTGGCAATCACTTCTTGCAAAGCAAACGCAATCCCAGCACCTACAACCCCAAATACCACCGTTAATTGCCCCAAGCGATCGCTAAACACAATCGTGATGAATAGGATAATCACTAGATACCCAATAAAGGTAATCACCTTACGGAGCCGATAACTGGTATCAGAATCTTGAATGTAGTGCGATAGCGATTGCCGAAACAAGCGCAGCAGCAGATTGATGATGAAAATACCAATGGTTGCTGTAATAAACTTGACCACCATTGGCTCGGACAACCAATGTTGGGCTGACGTAAGCAAATCTTTCATAAAAAACCGGATTAAGCAGGGAATGAAATCCGACACTGTAAGGGGTTTTAACCAGGACTATCTCTTATTTACCGCGTTGATTTTCAATATACTGTTTAAATACCTCTGTACTCACCTGACCTGTTGACGCTACAAAATAGGTGGGTGTCCACAATGCAGGTAGTTTTTTTAGCTCTGCGAATTCCTGTCTTAAATAGTGAGATGCTCTAGCTTTTACCCATCTAGCGATATCTGCGGGTGATTCATGGGTGGGTGCATTGATCGACAGATGTACCTGGTCAGGCTGGATTTCTAGTGCAATTAGTTTCCAGCCATGTTCTGCTACTAAGTCAAAAATTATCTCCTGTAATCTCTGCGCTACATCTTTTACTAAGACAGGTTTACGCCGTTTTGGTACAAACACAAAATGGTAATTAACCGACGATACAGAATTTTCGGTCCGTCGATACTCGTAATCTTCCGGAGAAAGTTTTGCCATTTTCCCAAATCTTGTTGTTATTTGATGTAGTTACTACTATAATAGACAACAAGACTTGATAACAGTTTGTACAAAAAAATACTATTGCTAGCAAAGGTTACTCAGGTTTCATGCTAAGTAAGTCGGCACAAATAAACCCAACTATGTAAAGAAAAGTAAATCTCTCTCGTTCGCTCGTAGTAAGCGCAAAGAGCGCTCTTTGCGCTTACTACAAACATTGAATTTTTACGCCGACTTACTTAGATTAAACGTTCATCATCCCCATCAAACCTATTGTTGAGTCAGCTTAAGTTAATCAGGGCTGGATAAAACTTTGTGCCAGTCATTCAACACCTAAAAGTTGCTAATAACCAAAGTTGCTAGTTATAAACTGAGGTGTTTTAAAATTGCTAATGGCTAATTATTAAATTTCTATCCCATTAATTCTAGTCTTCTCTTAACTATTAGCATTCCAACACAAGTCAGACTAACAACTTATATTAATAGCCTAATTGCCGGTCATTTTAGTTCTAGAGACAGTTATATATTTAGCAGATGTGACAGAAGGGAGACACTCTATGGTTGACGCTTTTCCAGAGAATTGGATATTCGTTACTGGACTCAAGATTAGTTTATTAGGATTATTGGGGGTGTTTATCTTTTGGGGTAGTCAATTTATCACGCAATTTATTCAGGCTCTGCTCAGCCAAGCGATTTCTCCTAACGTCGGAGAATCTTTCCAACAAATCACTGCTCCTTACAAACGTTCAACAGGGTGGGTAATTACATTGTTCTGCTCAGAGCTATTCCTTCTCCTACTGGATGTTGATCCGCTGATAGAAATTTTGAATAGCTTAGCTCTAACCTTAATCGCCAGTTGGTTAGCTTCTCAATTATTGCGACAGTTTTTTGATATTTACCTGTTAGATGTGGCGGTAAAAAGTGGTCGCAGAGCTAACAGTGAATCGCTAATTGTTGGGAAATTTATAGCAAATTTTCTAGTTATTGTTCTCGCCATAATTCTCTTTGCTCAGACTCATCAGATTAATGTCTTTGGCTTAGTAGCTAGCTTAGGTGTAGGTGGTTTAGCAGTTGCATTTGCAGCCCAAAAAACTTTAGAACAGGTTCTAGGAGGTGTGGTGCTTTATCTCGATCAGCCCTTTATGGTCGATGACTATATTGGTTTACCGGACGGCACCTTTGGACGAGTTGAGTCTATTGGTTTAAGGTCTACAAAAATTCGCACCTCTGGTAAAGGTACAGTTGTGATTGTTCCTAACAATTCTCTGACGCAAATGAATATTGAAAACTTCACGGGAGCTAAAAAAGTGATGGCTATCGTGAATTTGACTTTTTATAAGGATATCGCAGCAAAAGAACAGGCATTTATCCGCCAAATTATTCTTGACAGCACACAAGATATCTTTGGACTAGATTCCCAGAGTACAGATATTGCTTTCCGTGATATGCGTGACTTTGAGAACTCCCAAAAAACCCTAGTGCAGATTACATTCTTTATCTTAGGTTCTACCGAAGTCTCAATGGATTTACGTCGTCAACTTTTAGGAATTGCTACTCAAAATATTACCCAAAAACTGAAAGAATATGGTGTTGCCTTTGACATCGAATCTCCAACTATTTATGTTGAATCTCCAATTACTGTCTAGGAGCCATCATGAACTTTTCCGAACAAATCCTACAGGACTTTCACAATGAGGAAATCCAATCAATCTTATTGCGGACAGCCATATTTTTTGGATTTATTCTCCTCTCATTCCTGATTGGAAAATTTACCCCCAATCTCCTAAAGTTATTCCTTTACCAATTTCTACCCCAGCGGCTAGCAGCTATTTATAATAATCTCATCGAACCAGTCAGCTACCCGCTCCAAGTTGCTGGGACTTTGATTCTAATTTATTTATCCTTAGATTGGATTAAACCCTACGAACGAGTATATCAATTTTTCCTGTTTTTCATCGAGCTGGCGATTGTGAGTAGCATTACCTGGTTAGCCTCACGGTTGTTTCACTATTTAATTCGACAATATGGGATTAATTTTATCCAGAAACTGGGTCGTGGTGCTGATGAATTACTGTTAGTATTTGAAACAATTTTTAATGTGAGCATTGGCATGATTGCGGTTTTAACTTTTGCTAAAGACCGCTTCGACTTATTTGGTTTAGTTGCCGGTTTAGGAATTGGAGGATTGGCTATTGCCTTTGCGGCTCAAAGAACTTTAGAACAGTTTATTGGTACAATTGTTTTATATCTGGATCGTCCTTTTGTTCCGGGAGAATATATTCGTATTCCAGCATCTCAGCAATTTCAAGAAGAATTTTTTGGCAGGGTTGAATCAATTGGGTTACGCTCAACCAAGATTCGGATTGCGGCTAAAAGTACTTTGTTAATTGTTCCCAATTCAATCTTGGCAAATCTAGAAATTGAGAATATAACTCGCGGCAAAAAGGTAATGGTTTTACTCTACTTTAATTTTACTAAAAAATTAGATGAACGTGAGCAAGCAATTGTTAAACAAATCATTAAGGAAGATACTGATTCATTATTCGGGATTGACCCCGGTAGTACTAATGTTGATTTACTGAATGACAATCAGGACAACACAAAAGTAAGAGTAACATTTTTTATCTTGGGTTCAAGTGAAAGCTCGATTCAGTTGAGAAAGCGCTTATTAGAATTAGCAAATAAAAAGATTTCTAAAGAGTTGACGAAATATGGTATTATTTTTAATATAGAAGAACCCAATATTTATGTAGAATCACCGATAACAATTTAAATTAATTCGAGAATTAAATGGTTAGCGTGTAATCAAGAAGTTCAAGACTCTAATGATGAGTTGGATTCAGCAGGTTGTTGAACTCCCACACGTACAGCTTTTCAGTCAGGATAATGCGAAACTTAACTCCACCTCGACGTTTTTTCACAGCAATTCCTAGCGCTATAATTGCGCTGTTTTTCGTCTTGAGCTTATACGTGAGTACGGCGATCGCCCAGCCTCCAACCCAATCTCCAGTTGTTGTGGATGGACAGCCGTTGTTTGAGGTCAGTGCTTTTGGGCAGTACAGTGCCCAAGAGCGAGCGAATCTGATTAACTTACAGATCAAAGAGGTGATACAAGCTTCTGAACCGATGCTTGTCAGGCTGGAAGAACGGAATGACTCCCCCGCTATTATGCTGAATGGTCGTTATCTGCTAACCGTGACAAACCAAGACACCCTTCCAGGTAACACACCAGAGGAGCAGGCTAAGCGCTGGGTTGAGGAACTTCAAACTGCCCTACAGCAAGCTCAAGCAGAGCGTTCAACCACTTATCTGCGACAAACAGTAGCGATCGCCATCGCAATGGTGGTTTTGGCGGCTGGACTGCACAGATTGCTGGGCTGGCTAGAGGGGCGATACTCACAAAGGGTACTGCAACGCTTAACCCCGGCTGAACAAGATCCCTCCAGTGAAGGGACTAGCAAACTCTTGCAATTGTTGTTCAAACTCCTAGGGGCGATCGCTCGGACTGGACTGTGGGTGATTACTGTCCTCTACATCACCAATTTGTTTCCTTTCTCTCGCCAGTGGAGCTATCAGATCACCAGCATCCTTGTTTCTAGTTTTACATCCTCTATCCTGACCTTGGGCAACCAGTCTTACACTGTTGTCGATCTATTCATTTTGGCTGTCCTGCTCTCAAGTTGGATAATTCTGGCAGGGTCTTTAACCAATCTGCTGCGTTCCCGTGTCTTGCGTTTTGCTGGAATCAACCGTGGCGCTCAAGAAGCGATCGCAATCTTGATTCGATACAGTCTAATTGTCATCGGTACCTTAGTGGTGCTGCAAGTCTGGGGGTTAGACGTGAGTTCCCTAACCATTTTAGCAAGTACTCTGGGGCTGGGAATTGGTCTAGGGTTGCAGAACATTGCCAAGGACTTCAGCAGTGGTCTGATACTGGTGTTTGAGCGTCCGATTCAAGTGGGGGATTTTGTTGAAGTTGGCAATCTTAAAGGTACTGTTGAGCGCATTGGGGCACGCAGTACTGAAATCCGCACCCTCGATCAGGTTTCGATTATCGTCCCGAACTCTCGCTTTCTAGAGACGGAAGCAATCAACTGGAGTCACCGCAATCCGATTTCTCGGCTGCATTTGCCGGTAGGTGTGGCTTATGGCTCTGACCCCAAAGCAGTGCGAGCAGCCCTACTAGCAGCCGCCCAAACCTATCCCGATATCCTCAAAACTCCTCCTCCTGATGTTCTGTTTACTGGGTTTGGCGACAGCTCCCTGAATTTTGAGCTACTAGTATGGACAACTGAACCCAGTCAGCAGTTTTTACTTAAAAGTGAGTTATTCTTCCGGATCTACGAAGTCCTCAGCGAGCGACAAATTGAAATTCCCTTCCCACAACGGGACTTGCATTTGCGGTCTAGTTCACTTGGTCTTTCACCTCAGTTAGAATCAGCTTTAATCCGGCTTTGGGAAAAACTTTCCAACGGGCGAGTTGCAGATGCAGAAACTCAAAGGCACAAAGACTCTACTTAGTTGGGCAAAATGAAATAAGGAATATGCTCAAAACCCTGTGGCTTTAGCCCAGGGATGAAATAACTAAACGAAACCCAACATGAGTGGTTCCAGTATCGGGTGCTTGAGACTCCCGTGCTGCTGGTCGATAGCGACTACAGTAATTCTTGGCACACAGATAAGAGCCACCTTTGATAACGTGTAATGCACCGTCATCGGGTTTATTAGGGTCAAAACTAGCTGTTTTCTCAGGTCCGAGGGGGTTGAGACTATGGTCTTTATCTGGGTGTCCCTCCCTGTACCAATCTGAGGTTAATTCCCAAACGTTTCCCGTCATGTCATAGAGTCCATAGCCATTGGGAGGAAAAGATTCCACAGGTGCAGTCCCTAAATAGTTATCCTCTTTGGTATTGAAGAAGGGAAATATCCCTTGCCAAGTATTAGCCGCTTTAGCAGAATATTGATTACCCCAACTGAAATCTTGCTCTTCAAGTCCACCCCGCGCTGCATATTCCCATTGGGCTTCTGTAGGCAGAGATTTACCAATCCAATTAGCATAAGCTATTGCATCATCGTAGGCAATGTGAACTACAGGATAGTCATCTTTGCCGATAATGTTGCTATCGGGTCCATAGGGATGTTGCCAATTTGCACCCACCGTCCAATGCCACCAGCTTAAATAAGCCACCTGTTGTATACCTTCTTCCGGGGGTTGAAACACCAGAGAACCGGGTTGTCGTTGCTCATCGGGTAAATCGGGAAACTGTTCTTTGGACAGGGGACGTTCCGCAATCGTTTGATAGCCTGTAGCTTCCACAAATTGACGGAATTCTGCATTGGTGACTTCGTGGCGATCGATGCAAAAACTATCCACGGTGACATCTTTTGCAGAATGTTCTGATGGATAGTGAGTATCCGAACCTATTATAAATGTTCCTCCAGGAATAAAAGCCATTCCTTCAGGACAGGAGGAAGCTAAAGCGGAAGAATCGATGGGTGCAGCATTTACAGGGGTCGAGAATCCCAGAAATAGCAATACTGTGAGATAAATTAGCGTCAAGCGGTAGACCAAAGGGGAAACCCAGGAAAAATTTAGATGCATTAGATTTACAATTATTCTTTTGATTTTCTAGGAATCATGGCTGTGGTGTGTTGAAAGTATCAACAATCAGCAAGAGAAACTTTTTATCTCTTAGAGGATATTTTAAAAGTTTTGGGCGGTTAAAACCGCTACTACACAAACGAAGTCCGCCTGCGCGGACTTACGGAAAATTAAGGTTTTGAAACCCGCGCAGGCGGGTTTTGTCTGTATAGCCGCGAATTATATTCGCTCTTGTCGAGTATTTAATTAGACTTTTCAAACATCCTCTAACACTCCCATTAGGGTTGAATCTTCGTGAATTGCTCGTAATGTCTTGCCATCGGCTTCCAAAACGGTTCCCGGTACATCTGTCCATGAGGTACTTGATAATTTAGCGTTTATCGCTGCTATCTCCTGTTCACACAAAAAATTGGGTAAAAGTAAAAAGCCTTTTTCTTGATAGCTTTTTTGTTGCTCTTGTTGTAAAGACATCTTATGAGTTTCTTGATTTAACATCATTACTTTCTCTCCAATATTTTCTTTTTATGTCGGTCAAAATCATCTTGATTTTGACAATCTTTCTCTGTTTTTTGTCAGAGAATTACTGGGTAACTGGCACATCTAAAATGAGTAACCTCCCTTTTTCTTCGTATAACACCAAAGCTTTGATTGTTTATCGCCCAAGATATTTCATATCATCAAGCAGCTTTTTAATTAACGGTTTATTTGTCACGGGGGGGGGTAAAATTAAGAACAATTGAGCCAACAAATTATCTGATTCTTTTTCATCTTCTGCACTCAAACCCTGTTTTTCCAGAAAATTGATCATCGATTGTTTTTCCTCAACTGACGAGAACTTACGCTGTTTGACTGTTACACCCGTTTCTACTAAAGCAAGGTTATATTTAGCGAAGGTTTTTTTGATTCCTGAAATATCAAACATTTTCAACACAAAGACTGCACCCCAAAGCTGATCTAGATTTCTGACAGCAGAAAGAATCTTGTCCAACGTTATTTCGGTGATGTACCCAATACATCCTGTTGAAATTAATAAATTAATATCTTGGAGATTGGTGTAATGTTCCTTTAATAAAGGCAACTTTTCTAAGTTAGTAGAAATTCCTGATTGTATCAGTTGAGATTCAGTTGCGTAATTCACAGCTTTTTCAGCACTATCTAAACCGATAAACTGTAAGTTTTCATCAAGACTAGACTCATGAAACCATTTAGAGTCTAGATGTCTGCGTGAAAGTTCCGATCGCTGGAGACGTAATGGATTAGTATAATGCTGATAAATTTCCGCGATGCTCTTATTAAATTTTAGGATGGCAGCATTAATTCCATAGGAACATCCAATATCTAGAATTTTCAAGGAACCTAGGGATTCATAGTGACGATAAGTGTTAATGATTTTCTGGAAATAGGGTTTAGCTCGTTCAGGCAAATCGTATTCGTATTGGTTTATAGACTGATAATAAGGTTCTGGCTCTCTTAAATTATAGACCTGATTGAGGTTTAACTTTTTATTATTAATTTCTTGGTTTAACATCATCAAATCCTCCCCATTGATTTCATTGGTTTTGAGATGCATCCCAGAGAAGTAAATTTGGTTTGATTCCTCTGACTTCTCCGGACTTAATTGCTTATTTTTTGAACTGCAAAATTCCCCAAGTGATATAACCTTTTTCCCCGGCATCAATCCACTGCTTCAGTCCCCGTTTTTGACTTTCTAAATAATCGGAAGTGCAAAAAGCAACTAATTCTTCATATTTAGCTGACAAGTCTTTGAGAACCTGGCTGTAATGGTTAACCAGTTGCTGAGAAAGTTCAATAATCTGAACTTCTTCCATCCCTAAATCCTGAGCCGTCTGTTTGTAGAATCCAATAGAACCCATAGAATCTAAGCAGATTCTATCAAATATGGGCTGGAGGACATCTTTGGGGCAGTCATCACTTTGCATAATATCTGTAAACAGAAATCGACCATCTTTTTTGAGGACTCGATAGACTTCTTCCACAACTTTGATGCGATTCCCACTATGAACGATCGCATCCTGTGACCATACCAAATCGTAGGAATTCTCACCAAAGGGTATATCCTCAAAGTTACCTTCAAAAACGCGAACTTGTTTATCTAGTCCTTGGCTTTTAGTCATTTCTCGATTGCGTTGATTTTGAGCTTCACTGAGGTTAAGACAATCGACATAACAACCGAAATTTTTGGCAATATAACGCGCAGCACCCCCATATCCTGAACCAATATCAAGAACCTTCAGAGAAGCTCCGGGTTGCAAAAGTGATGCCATTTTTTCAACGGTTCGACGACTAGCATCAAAGATGGAGTCTTGTGGATTTTCATAGAGTCCAATATGAATATCCTCCCCTCCCCAAACCTTAGCATAGAATTCATCAGCATCGGTGCTGTTATAGTAATCGCGAGCTTGAGAAACTACTTGTGACATAGTTTTTGATTTGATTTGTGATTGAGTCTTGAATACTGATAGTTGGAGGCGATCGCTGTCTTCAAAAAGTTAAAGGCGAGCGTAATCACTAACTTCCAGCCAAGTTGCTTTCATTTATTTAAAATCGTTTCATCAAACGGCTTAACTGAATATTCAAAAATTCCAACTTTCTTAGATATAAATCAAATATATTAATCCCAACAGATATATTTTGTTTTCTTATCTATGGTGATTGCAGTCCGACCAGTTATAAAGTTAGTTGGGTTGAGGAAGGAAACCCAACCTACAAGATCGGCGATCGCACTAATTAAAATAATACGTAGGGTGTGTTAGCGGTAGCGTAACGCACCCTACAATACTTCAATTTTTCCATAAATCAAACCGTATTCCTATATCGGCGATCGCACTCTAAAATAATGCAACAGTAAGGTCATTTGCTATCGTTTACACTGGACAGATCACAATTAAGATTGCGTAGATGCACGTGCAAGATGTATGTGAAACTGTCCCTCAGTATCCCGCTGCGATTCCAGAGGTTCCCATCCTGAACGGAAAAGCATTGATCGCATTTCTTCTTCGCCTGGTTTAATCGAATTGGCAAGAACATAGTTTTCTCCTTCATGAATTTTGATAACGGCTTCCCTACGAGTAAAACAGTCACTTATCGTGAACTTCTGTGTCTCCAAAGCTGTAAATACATGCTCGACTGCACTGCTCTCCTCATTCCAGCAGGGATTATACACAAAAGCGTCAGGGTTGAAAGCTTTTGCCTGAAGGTCTCTTCTGAGTTTGAACAAAATACTAATGAAACACCCTCTTGCTTCTGGCGAGACATACAGATTCACCATATCGTCAACCTCTTCCTTTCGACTGTCCATAAGCAGGACTAGATAGCGCTCAGACGCTCCACTTTCTTGAGAAAAGCCTTCGATGCTACTTAATTGCTTAAGATGATTAGCAACAAATTTATTTTCAGTAAATGTTTGCCCAGGCATGGAAGGAAGATTGCCAAGAGTTGATCCAGGATACCAAACGACGGAAACACCCAATTCAGGATACGGCAGAACCTCTGTGTGAAAGTCAAGTGCAATACTCTTGACTGTTATACCCGGAAACTCTCGCGCAACAGCTTTGCAAGCTTCCTCAATGAATTCAAACTCTATGTCAACCGCAAAATACGCCGAGGGGTTAAGAATTTGCAGAGATGGAATCGTGTTTCTTGCGACCGACCATTCCGGTCCTGGTCCGAGATCGAAAAAAGATGTTTCCGAGCCAGCATATTCTCTGACAGTTGAAGCGAATTGTTTTAAGAGGGAAGGCTGTTTCTGCGGAATGAGAGAAGTCGGAAGCCTCACATATTGAGCATAATGGATGCCACCGTCAACTCGGTCTCCGGCATATTGAGGTATGTCATATATGTAGCTGCCCAACGCTCCTTTAACCCTTTTTCCTGGATCTTCTGTAAACGAACTAACAACAGCATCAAAGTCCATACACAGAGAGCGCCCCAGGATGGCTGGATTGAAATCTTCTGCCCTTTCAAACCTAAAATTACTTATGTCTTTTTTGCTTTCGTAATTCATTGTTTAACTTCATTTAACTAGATTTCCTGAACCTTGTAGGAGGCGATCGCACTGCACTCAATCAGATTAAGCAGTTGATAACAGGCGATCGCCTCCCAAAACTGATTATTGCTAGTGGTCTATCGCATTAATTATGATAGCTTGTAGTGAGCGATTTATCGCTCAATTAAAGGACGCGCATTCCTGACTACAAACGGTTCTTGCATTAATGCGATAGAGTACTAGCCTTCAGTAACCCAGTCTAACCCTGCATCTGTGCAACCACTTCCCGCACAATATTAAAGAGTTCAGCCACGATGTAATCCACAAAAGGTTTACCCTCGACATCCTCAGTAATCCAGGGGTCCATAATCACCGATCGCATCACCGAGATGGCTTTGTCCGCTGGATTATCAACCGCAGAATCCAACCCTAATAAGCGTTGTTTGTAGTCGTTAAAAAATACCTCACCGTAGCTGTACTTGAGGAAGTCCGTTGTACTGACCACAATTTGATAGTTGTAAATGTCACGACCATCAGCCTTAATACTGATGCGATCGTAGATTTTCTTGTTGAAGGCGTTAACTTCATCCAGATTTTGATTAAGTACACCATTTACCTTATAGTTAAAGGCATAGGTGAGAATATTCAAATCTGAACCTGTTTGACGCAAAGCATCGAAAGCCTCATCAGTGGCATCGTTGATGATAGATTGAGGCGTTTTGCCAGATAATGTTCGTAGAAAGTCTCTATTAAGCTCAAGCTTCGGTGTCGGAACAACCACAAAATTTGTTTCTTTTGCGCTGTACTCCAACAACTTCCAGTGGAAAGCTTTACAGTTGTAGACAGTACGACCGAGAATTTTACCATAGCCTTGGCGAGTCGGACGAATAGCTGCATGGCTGAGATAAACCCCCGCTGCTGCTGCACCCGGTTTAGACCCTTCAATCCCATAAGTCCCCAGGATTAACTCCTCTTCAGTGCTTGCTCCATCAGAGTTGATATAGGGAGCTTCAAACGCAATCAAACTCCGCATCGCCATATTGCGATAACACAAAGCACCCGCAGGGTAGGGAAGATATCCAGTTTTGTGCGGATCGATAGTGATGGTATCAGTGTGCTTGAGGTTTTGATATTGCTCAATCACATAGTCGCTTAGGGGTAATGGGGGCAGGGGTGTACCCTCCGGATCATCTAAATTATCCCACAGTAGAGCAGCAAAATAACCACCCCAGGCACAGTCAGCATGAAGGGCAAAGTCCACATTTGCTGGACGATACTTGTCATTACGTAATTTTACGACATCCGCCAGAGAATCGACATTGCCCTCTTCGGTGGTTCCAAAGATAGAAACGACAGAGATAATCGGATGTTTGGTAGCAATGTACTCATCGATGGCGGCTTCTAATTCCACCACATCCATGCGACCATCGACATCCAGGGGTACGGTGTGCATATTATTCGCCCCCAGCCCCACAATCGCAGCCCCTTTGGGTAAGGAATAGTGTTTAGACGCAGGAACGATCACCACTGGATCTCCCACCCCTGTTCCCACTAAAAACTTCTGGAAAAAGTCCAAAAAGCCCATGTTTTGGATGGAATAGGGAGAAACAGCCGCATTGAAAGCCCCTGGATCAACGTTATATTCTTCGATCAAGCGGTTAGAGAAACTCAAGATTTCATCTACCGACAGGTTTAACAAAGCCCAGGTGTCTAAGCTACCGATAGGGCTTGAAGTCCCAGAGGGCAAGGTAACAGTAAATTGGCTGAGGAAATCTGTCCCTAACTGAGTTCCTAAATCCTTGAGAGCTTCTTTGAAGGAAAGGGGATAAAATTTAAGGTTACGGGCAGCCCAAATCGATTCAATATTGGCAGTCGATCCGCCACAGGTGAGATGTCCCCAAGCTTGAGGAGTCGTCTCTCGATAGCCCAACATCCGGCATAAGTCCCGGCAGGCTTCCACTTCCAGCACCGTGGTGATGGGAGAGGCTTCCAAAGCCACGTTGTTTTGATTGTAGAGCATGGCGGCGAAATAGCCCACCATCCCAGGTAAAGTCTGATCCCAGGTCATGTGCCCTTGGTAGCGCATACTGAAACAGGGAGCAGATTTTTTGAGTTCTGCCAACATCCGATAGAACTCGGTTTTAATGGTATCCACAGCTTGGAGATAACCCGGTTCCCGCTTCATCGGTTCAGTGATGGGAGAAGGATCGCTGGGATGGAAGTTGCGTCGCCAAAAAACGTGGTCGTTGATACCCAGTAAAATTAACTCGGAAAACAGATCGACGTTTTCCCCCCGTGGTCCGATAAACCAAGCAGCCACTTCGCGATCGGTTTCATTTTCTCCACCCAGCAAATCTTGGAGTGTTTGGGAGACAATCCGCTTTTTACCTGAGAGTTCGGGAATAGCACGAGCGGATAACAATTGACCGACAGCTTGTTTTAAGGTATTTAGTCCTTGACCGGAATAGTCGGGGGTTAAATCAATAGGTTGTTTTTTCATGTTTGACTTCAGTTAGGATTATGAAGTTGTCATCTGCTGAGGATTTAAGTGCGAACTCAACCAGCGTGTGGGTTACTCAACAGAAGCCAGCCATCCCCCTATTTCTAGGTTTCGACTGAACGAATCGCACTCTCTGTCTAGACTGAATCCACAATCATCACAGTTGAATGTTGGCTCAGATCAAGTCAGAGACTCTTTAATGGCATTCTTTATAGGGGCTAAGACAGTATAATTTGCTGCGACAAAAGATATTGAAGTGCCTCAATCACTCGATAAGCAGAAACTCGGCTTTCGCTGCGAGTCATAAATTCTGCCACAACATCGCTTGCTTGTTTATCCCCGATGCACAACTCGCACAGCAAATGCAAGTCTCGAAGCGGTAAATACATTTTCAGTCGCTTCAAAATGTTAGTATTTTCAGGCGATCGCTGGAAGCAAAGCAGTTTTGACGGGTCAAGTGAGATTTGAAATCGGCGTCTGTGCCAAAACTTAGAATCAGTCCAGCGCTGCTCTAAAGTATAATAGTGGCGTCGGTCTTCCAAATACAGTTCAAACTGCCGTCGGGTTTGAGATACATACTCAGCAAGGGCTGACCCATCAGAGTTCAAATAGCCACAGATAGCCTCCGCTGCCAGAATACCCGATCGCAATGCCTTGTAAATACCTGCCGAAGAGAGCGGATCGAAAGTACAAGCCGCATCCCCAACCGCCAGCCAGCCATCCCCTGCCATCATATCTAAATACTGGGAAAAGGCGGGTTGAATCTGAAGTTTAGAGCAGGAAGTAGTGCCAGCGATCAGTTCCCGGACGTAGCGGGTTTTCGCAAGATGGGCTGTCCAGTTGGAAGACCGAGAGAATTGATGCTGTCGCAACAGATCGCGATCGCTCATCAACGTGACAATGGCGCGATTGTTCGGCAAGCGAGCCGCATACCACCATCCCAACTCCGCCGCTTCGACCAAAGTGTAACAATCTTCCTTGGCTTTACCCTCAAACTCAAATACTGCCGCAATTCCCACCAGGCTATCCATCCGCACGATATTGGCACCTTGTTTAGTGGCAAATACGCTCCGGCGTCCGGTAGCATCGACAACGAAGCCGGTTTTTAACTGGAAGCGAGAACCGTCTGCATCGAGAAACATTAAGTTCAATTTACCATTTTTCAGGCGATCGCACCCCACCAGCCGCACACCTCGCTTTAAAAAAGCTCCCCTTTCTACTGCTGCTTCTAGTAAAGCAGTGTCGAACTGACTCCGGTTGAGATGCCAGCCGTTTCCAGGCAAAGAAAAAAAGAAATCCTGAAAACCTAACTCCGAGCTACCCCATACCGAGCGGTTCCCCAGAGAGGGGAGATGGTTTTCAGGGTTCAGGATATGTAGGACTTCTAATTGTGTCAGAAGCGATCGGATATTCGGCGGAACGGTTTCGCCAATGCAAAAATCCTTCTGGCTGGACTTTTCCAAAATTGCGACTCGCCGATATCCTTGCTGTTGCAGAGCGATCGCGGTGGCAGCCCCAGCAGGACCACCACCAATAATTGCAACATCAATCTCCGATGGCAGGAGGTTAGTCACGGGGTAAGATTCTTTCAACTTCAACGAAATAAGGATCCTCTGCTGACTGAAGATTCAAGACAAAGCCGAGTTTATCCCACTTCTCAACCATCTCTAGATCGTTGGCAAACATCACATAATCAGCAGCCTTCTGATCGTAGTCTGTCCCCACCCAAGGCACCTGTTGGTCTTTGAGGTTTTCGTCAGGTATAGCGCGGGGGGCAGCTTCGGGTGGCAAATACACAAAGTAGGGACGTTGAGCAGGCCACCACCAAACAATGCGATCGAGAGTTTGAGTCGAACACTCATTAAAATCTGCCTGCCAAGGCAAAGCCATAAACTTAGTTACATCTCCCGGTTCCATACCCGCATCGAGATTAATTCCCAAACTCAGTTCCTGATTCGGCTCCATTGGCTTGTGTTTGATGCGGAAGGGTTCGGTGTATAGCTTGGGATTGCGGGAAATCCAACTCATTTCAATACCTGGAGAAAAGGGTCCCCCCACACAGCTTACCAGAGCAGCGCGGGTTAGTTCTTCTCCTGGATCTAACTCTGTAGCCGATCCGGTGTTGGTAAATTTGCCCTGTACCCACTGCCCTAGCAGGAAATATTGGGTGTCCGTCAGCGTAAAATATTTGGCTGATTTCTGAGAGGCTCCTGTGGCATCATCTCCCGCCAGATAGGGCATCATTGGATAGCCCGTCTTCGGAGATTTTAAGGTATTTTTCTGATTGGGTGCGCGAATCTGGTCGAAGAAATACTGCCGCATGTTGTTGTATTCAGGATTCGTATTTCCCAACAACTCGGAATTAAATGTATGGGGTTTGGGCGGTATCGCTACTACCCAGGGAAACATCGAAGCCCGGTCGAGGATAGGTTTGATTTCCCGAACATAGTCTGGCTGGTAGTCTTGCTGCCAAAAACCATCTTGATACATATCCGGACGCGCTCCCATGTAGCGCACGGCGACATCGAATATGGTGTCGTATAGCGTGACCAAATTGACAATCTCTGGGGCATATGCCGGAGGCCCTACCAAGACCCAAGCTGGAGATACCTCAATTGTTTCGCCGTTGACTACGACCTGTGCTGAAATCGGCCCGTCCGAGGTGTCATCCCACCAGTTGTCGTTATTGGCATAATCGTGGATTTCCGGGGGGTTGACATCAGAACCAGAGCGACCAAATCCACCAACTACAATTAGGTGGCCTTGGGTATCCGTGTGCGCTTCTCCCAAACGATTAATCGTAGAAGGGGTGCCAGGATATAAGGGATCTGGATACTTATCTAATGGATATAAAGTCTCCGGTGGCCAGATCATCGGATAGCTATCTGGATTATTCACCGGGTTGCGATCGAAATAAACAGATTGACCTACATTAGTCAGCGTCCTGCTACCTGGGTCTATAGCTAGTAACTTCCGGTCTTCACCACTGACATCAGGATTGCGTAAAGGGTGGTTGGGTGAATATCCATTTTCACCTTCTTTGGTGCGGAACTCGTACCAATTGCTTTTTTTATTCGCCAGCCGAACCGTCCAGGTAATCTGCTCTACACCATTTGCTCCCACTAATACTTCTTCAGGAGCGCCACCGGCTTCCGGGTAGCGATAAATCCGAAATCGCGCTCCTTGCCGACGCAGTTTCTTCTGTCCATCTCGGAAGTCGCTTTGCTGGAAATCTCCACCACCGGATAAAATAGGCAGCCCCCCTGGTGATTCAGGAGCGAGATAATACTCCTCGCTGTTGCCAACTCTGGCAATGCCAATTGCTGGAAAAATCTTATAAATATCGGCCATACTTGTTTTCTCCTTCAGAAATTATTGTCAAGCCAAACATTCAGTTTTGATACTTCAGATTACAAACGTTTTTTCAGTTCACTGCCCTCCAGTTTTCCGAGGATGTCCCCAGCAGCCTCTTTAACTTTCTTTAAGGTTGCTCGCATCGATTGGGAATGTTGTCCTTCTTCTATCAGTTGGCTAATCTGTCGTTCGATTTCTTCTAAAGGGGTGTCGCTGTACTCAAAGGTCGGAGCGGCAGTCGGTCCGAGGTCAGCATCGCCATCTTCTAGCACCGGGGTTTGCATCAATTCAGTGGCAAGGGTAGGAAAGACGCTCTGCATAATTTTGACAACCACGGTGAAGTAGGGGTCGGGAGTAACATTAGAACTGAAGATTTGTTCCAAGGTTCTGACCAATACGCCGTACCAGTTGTTGAACTCCGTGACAAGTTGTTGAGCTTTGGGGTTTGTAAACTTGTCTGACGAAGGATTGGGCAGCATGGGATAAACCGATGGCAGGGGAATCTTGCCGTCTGCGATCGCCTTGAATTTGAAATAGTGGGATAATTCGTAAGGCGTTCCTAAAATCGGTCCGTAGGTGCCATCATTACGATTACCATAACGGTTATAGGCTCCCCAAGGTTGGAGGGCACGGTAAGCAGCGGTTGGGGGGGCGGCTCCTTCCCCTTGTTGCATGATTTGTTGAATCGCTTCTTTAGCTGTGGCTAGGTTCTCGACTTTGATAGGTTTTCCGCTACCGCTGCCAAAGTAATAGTCAATTCGCTGTAGACTTGGATCGCCAGTGAAGACCGCAGCCTCTCCGTACTGATTTACGCAATCTTCAAACAGTTTTTCGATCGCTCCATAGAACTGCCCAATGGTTTTAAAGGGCTGCCCTTCTTCTGGCTGTTGCAAAGGTCCTGGTTGTTCGATGGCCATGAACGTTTTTTGCATCAACTCCGTGGAGGCTGCCATCAATTGCACCCGTGGACCATCTAATACTGGGGGCAAAAGCGTAGCCGGATAGGACGCAATTTGGCCGACAAACTTGGGAGAAGAGCCAATGGCATTCATCAGGTTGCTGACTAGGTTAATGTGCAGCATTTCTTCGATCGCTACACTTCTAATCACCTGATAAGCATCGGAGGATTTATCCTTGAGCGAATACAGTGCAGTTAGGTAGGGGGGAATGGTGGCAAACTCCAAGATGACAGCATATTGGAGATATTCCTGAAGCTGTTGTTTGCTTTCCTCTATACTGTTGACACTGGAAATTGCTTTATAGATTAGTCGTTTGGCTATATTGCCTTTCATTCCGTTACTCCTGTGAACAATTGAACAAATAGATCAGAAAATTTTGTCGAAAAAGGCGATCGTACTATTTCACATCCTTGTCCAAGCCTTGCTAGTGTTAACATTACAAACCTTAGGGCGTTGGTAGTGGGTACTGCAACTGAGCAATCATGGCGTCCACAGACCCTTCAGTCGTGCCTTCGCTCTCCATTTCCAGCCATTGCAGAATCGCTGATTCGTGTTGAACCATTGATTGCACAACCTCCTGATCTTCAGGTGGCGCCACCGCTGCGATCGCTTGAAAACGGGACAGAAATTCCTCAACGCTAGGTATCGTTATCGTGGCAAATTCGGCGAAGCTTGTGGATTTTTGATAGTCAGCAACGGCGTCACTAATCTCGCTCAAGTCCATGTCTTCCAAAAGCGACATATTGTATTTTCTGAGGAAAGGACGCAGGCGGGCTTTAGTTTCTGTCTCAAGCTGAAGTAACGTACCGAACTGATAGTAGTCCCGGTCATTCTTGGCTACCTTTATCAGTCCAAGAGACCAAGCTTCACCGAAAATTTCACTCTCGTAGAGTTCTCGAATACATTCAGGATATACGGGATCGGTCATTGTTTCTCCTTTCTTGGTCACGATCTTAATGGAAGCGGCTGTAGCTTCTTAAACCAAGGAGCGCAAAGCTACAACTTGCTAACTTGTCAAAATTTGTCACAAGAGGATTGACAAGTGAAAGCACTCGAACATCACCCTCTTCTGTCACTCTCGGAAAGTAATAATCTCAGCCAAATTCACCAGACTTTGATTTCATCGGTGCTTTAGGCTTTCTTGACTATTAACAATACCATGATTATTAGGATATTAGTTCCCATGATTTTTTAGTTTCACAAAAATTCATCTGTCATTTTAAAGAATGAAAATATATCCTAATCCTCAATTAAATTAGGATATATTTGTCGTTCAGTTCTGGACTAATAAAGCTTATTTATTGCATGATTTTTGAAGCCTGGATAGGCTATCTATAAGTGGAAACAGCCGTTTTATCTGTTTTGAATGACTTGGAATTCTCTTTGGTCATCAAGCACAGTTTTTTATTTTGATTTGCGGGCATATCTGTGGTTTTGAGAAAGAGAATAGTTGCTATCAAAATAACTACTTGATTCGGTAATTAGGGTGAAAAATCATTAGGTAAACCTCATTTTTTCCTAATCAATGTGGTGCTAATTTGTGGGTTATCAGATGCCGAAGCAATACCAAACTTAGACATCCGATTTCTAATGGCTAGCTATTTAAATCAACAGTAGTCAGTAGGGTGCGTTAGGCTATCTAGAATTTCGTTTTCCTTTGCCAGATTCATCAGTTAGCCGTAACGCACTACAAGCTCTGAGTACAAAGGAGATCGTGCGTTACGACTTATTTTATCGAAAACTGGATACTTTTTGAAGAATGTTAAAATCTTTTAAGAATAGAATTCCAGTTTTTCGATACATTGTAACCGTACATATCTTGATAGTGGGTATCAATCAAATACTCATCTTCATGGTTAAGCAACCAAGACCTTAAGTCAGACATTTTTTGCCTTCCGTGGACATTTTCTTCTTCATCGCTCCATTGCTCGCCCTGAAATTCCCACATCAACTTGTTAGTATCTTCTACAATTAAATAATCTCCACTGGTGATACCATTATTGTGAAAATGGTTGACTACTGCCAAAACATTGACGTGGGAATCTTCTATAATCAGCCAAGGATGAGGAAGTTGATCGAGCATTGTTTTTGGTAACACAGCATTCAAATTATTAACATCTCCCTCAATAAAATTTACTCTGGGGTGATATTTTGCTTTTTCATCTAAAAGAGACAAATCGATATCAATAGAATAAACTGAGCCGTCAACACCTAAAATTTCTAAGTTGTCGGCTAGCCAAACAGCGCTACCGCCATTGAACGCACCAAGTTCAATAATCGTTTTGGGTTTAAGTTCCCATAAGATCATGGGATAAATGCCAATTTCGGCGATCCCTTTACTAAGAATAATTCCTTTCCAAGTTTGTAAAGTAGTATTATTTAGAAGTGTTTCCCAAGTTTTGAATGGGAGTTCGGATCGATCCTCTCTTGCCGAAATTTTGACAAACCGATCGGGCTTACTCAGTACTTTGATATGTTTAGCATCAGCTACTATGCCTTGATAATCCATGTTACAAATCTCCTTGTTAATTAAATGTAAGTTGACTTAGTTCTTGAATCAGCGTCAGATTTTATTGAGTTTCGAGTTGCTTTTAATATGCTTTATCGACTCTCATGCTAGAAACTATTTTTTGAGCCATGATAGCTCCCCGATCGCTTCACCTTCTTCAAGATTACTTAATCTATCACCAAAATTGTATGTAGACTTTTCGGGTGTATACTTTTCCCCCGTTTCTTTTAATTTCATATTAACTCCGTCTCGCAAAAACTTTGAATAGCGAGCCTTACAATCTATAAATCGCATCGTATATGCCATTCTTGAAGGTAAATCGCCTTGTTTAAACGGACAGGATCTATGCCAGACAAATTTATCAAAAAGCAGGACATCACCTATTGAAAAATCATATTCTATTTTGTTCCTTTCTATAATAAAGTCTTCAACTTTAGAAGCGAAACCCATATTGTAGAAATCTTCTGTTTGTAAAAATTCAAAAAAATCCGGCTGGCGTGTAATTTGATAAATCAGCGCAAACTGTTCCTGAGCCGAATAGATTTTGCGGGGTACACAGGCTAAACCTCCATGCTGAAGGCTTGTATTAATTGGATCGAGTGGTATCCATAAGGAGTATCCGAGATCCTCTGGCATAATGTAACTAAAGCTAATAATGTCGCAGTGC
Source organism: Nostocaceae cyanobacterium (assembly GCA_035285345.1). Classification (GTDB taxonomy): domain Bacteria; phylum Cyanobacteriota; class Cyanobacteriia; order Cyanobacteriales; family Nostocaceae; genus JAYKJH01. Next base: position 34,180 of record JAYKJH010000027.1, read on the forward strand.
CAAAATAATCCTCTGTGATTGTGCTTTAGCTCGAATCCAATACCTTGGGTAAAAATTATATTATGATTCATTAATTGACTCATAACATATTGAAAATTATCTGAGTAACAGATGCTATCGGTCACTAATTTTTCTACATCGTAGCCTTCGTAGCCAACTGTTGAAAACTCTCCCGGAAAATGTTCTCCTGCAACATTCCTGAGTTGATTAGAATTATAAACGAGTTGTCGCAGTTTGAGGACGGATTCTTCTGTAAAAAAATTTTCGATCTTAATAAACCCACTTTCGGAGAAAAATTGCCTTTTCTCAGGTGATAAATCAATTCGATTCACGAATTCAATTGATGAATCTATGTCCATATGTTTATCTGTAAACATCATGGTGAATTCCTGTATAAATTTTGAGGTTGCTGGGGTTAAGAAAATACCAGGTCAGAGATACAAAGAAGTCTGATTCACCCCTCATGGTAGAAACTATTTTTTGAGCCATGATAGCTCCCCGATCACTTCACCTTCTTCAAGATCGCTGAATCTATAACCAAAAGTAGTTTTAGACTCCTCCCCCATTGCATTTGTGATCAGATTAACTCCATCTAGAAAAATCTTTGAATAGCGAGCTTTACAATCTATAAATCGCATTGTATATGCCATTCTTGAAGGTAAATCGCCTTGTTTAAACGGACAGGATCTATGCCAAACAAATTTATCAAAAAGCAGGACATCACCTATTGAAAAATTATATTCTATTTTGTTCCTTTCTAGAATAAAATCTTCAAATTTAGAAGCTACATCTATACTGAAGTTCTGAAAATCTTCTGTTTGATAAAATTCCAAAGAATCCTGCTGCTGTGTAAGTTGATAAACGAGTTTATACCGTTCCAGATTTGAATAGATTTTGCGGGGTACACAGGCTAAACCTCCATGCTGAAGGCTTGTATTAATTGGATCGAGTGGTATCCATAAGGAGTATCCGATATCCTCTGGCATAATGTAATTAAAGCTAACCATCTCAAAGTGCCAAGGGAATCCTTTCTTGTTGGGCTTTAGCTCGAATCCAATGCCTTGGGTAAAAGTTATATCATGATTAATTAATTGACTCATAACATGTTGAAAATTATCTGAGTCACAGATGCTATGAGTCACTAAGTTTTCTACATCGTAGCCAATTCTTGAAAAATCTCCAGGATAATATTCTCCTGTAAGATCCTTCACTTGATTAGAATTATAAACGAATTGTCGAAGTTTTAGGACAGATTCTTCTGTCAAAAAATTTTCGATCTTAATAAATCCACTTTCTGCGAAAAACTGTCTTTTCTCTGGTGATAAATCAATTCGATTCACTAATTCAATTGATTTATCTATATCCATATTTTTATGCATAAAGTTCCTCCTTATTCAGTTGAAGTTCCTGAAACAATTTTTGAATCCGATCTAAATCTAAGGGAAAGGGTTTTTTTATGGTTTGATAATCTTTGGAATGAAACTTACCATGATGGATGATAGCATTAATCAACCGACAAGGTTGCGCGCTTAAATTAGCTGCTAAATGGGGAATTCCCGGCGGAATCTTCAGCACTTGAGGGATTAAATCACTCATTGGGATGTAATGATATTGACGGTTTTGTAAACACACCACAACCAAGCTACCTTGAACTGTTAAAAGTTGATCGGTTTGAAAGCGATGGCAAAATAAGTATTCATCAATGGTGTAAGGCGGCATCTCAACTAAGACGGTCTGATCGCTAGACAGGGCTGAGAAAGAGATGGCTCCTGTGAACTCCTCTCGCTCTAGTATCTGAGATTCAAATTGACAAATTAATGCCATACTACCTCTTGATTACTTTCCGTTTTATTTTCGGTGTAACAGATAGCCAAATGTTAACTCAGTTGAGTCTACATTTTGGTCTACAAAATCTTTAGCCTTGATTTCAATCTCACACTTCTCAAAAATCTGTTCCCAGAATTCCTGTTTTTCGAGTCTTTGATTAGTCACATAATGCAATAGGTAATAAGGATTATAATATGCTAAAGATAAATTGTGTGACATAATTTTTTTCTCGTCAATTCGATCTTCGACTTCAATCACAATGATATAAAGTTCAGGAAACCGTTCTAAAATACCTGTCAAAAATTTAATTACCCCTTCCTCTCCTTCTTGACCGAGAATTTCCTGGAGAACAAAGCTCACAACTAAAAAGTCAGGTTCAGTTTCAAATGGAGATTCTAATAGTTCTAATGCTGAAGCATTGGTCATGACAATTCGGTCTTTTAACCCAGCCTGCTGAACCGCTTCAACCGCAGCTAGGTAAGCATCTTTGTCCGGTTCAATACCCCATGCTTTCAGAGTGGGAAAGGCTTGACAAAAATCAATCATAAAAAGCCCTTCACCACATCCAATATCTAGAAAATATTGACAGTCTTTAGGAATATTCGACATTAAAGAACGGACTAGGGGAATGGCATCAAACTTGCTCATTTCACAGCTTCCCACACCCACTTGTTTGCCATCTCGTTCAAGCCATTCACTCCCCAATTTTAGCGTTTCACCTACTTGAAGATAGGTCTTCGCATATCCTCCAATCATTAACGTATACCACCCTCGAAACTCACTAATTTGCTGACACTTTTGAGTGGGTCGAACGATTTGATCTAGAAATTCAACAATCCCTTCATTCGCCAAGTATTTGAGAAACCCATAAAGTTTTCTTTCATCTAGATTTAGAGCCGTCGCTAAACTAGAAACTGAATGTTCTGATTCAATTAAATGGTCATAAATTCCGGTGTTAAATAAGTGATAAATTTCTGAGGCTAAAACATGATAACGAATGGGCTGGAGTGCTTCAACCAATTTATGTTCAATGTTTCCTTCAATCATTTTTTTATCTCCCTTAGTTCAGTTGATTATTTTAAAGCTTTGGACGAATTTTTAAGGTTATTTTAACAAGCAACCTTTCTGATATAATGTTTTTTTCAAGATTTTCATTCCTTGAAAAAAGTTATCAGTATTGCGAGCTAAAGCAACTCGGATATACTGTTCTCCCTCTTCAGGTTTGTGCCAATAAAAGTAAGTTCCGGGCAAAACATAAACCCCATTTTCATAGAAAATTTTTTGGAGTTGAGTTGCGGTCATATTGGGATATTTAATCTGACACCAAGCCACACTCACTTTAGCCATCGGCTGTTGAAGTTCTAAGAATGTATCTTGCAATGTTTCCCACAATATCATCCGATTTTTTTCTAACAGATTTCGAGTCAAATAAAACTGATTTTGTTGTGCATCTAAGACATATTGAGTCAGAACATTTAAGATAAATGGGGAAATATTCAGAAGATAGGCTGTATAGATGCTATACATCTCTTCATACAGATGATCGCTAACTTTCAACATGGCGACTTTGGCATCTTGAATAGGCCATGTTTTTCCCGTATCTTCAATTGCGATGTATTTAATTCCAGAGTCCCGAAGAAGCTGATAAGTGTCATATAACTCAAAGGCTTCATCTCCCATGAGAAAGTTTGCAAAGCAATGGTCGATAATCAGAATTTTATCATAGTCTTTACAGAACCGAATAATGTCTTCAAAAGATTGGCGGTTCTTCAAACCTAACATTGTAAAACCTGTGGGGTTATTTGGATCAACTAAAAAAATAGCATCTCCCTTCACATGACTTTTGAGATTATCATAAATTTGATCGGCTTCATACAACAAGTCCTCCCGTAAAGGATGAAGCGGAATTTTGAAATCGAATAAAATTTTATACAAGCTATCAAAACACGGTTCAATTAAGCTGACGCTCAATCCTTTCTTCATCAGATAATTAGCTACATGAATTGTGGCAATGGATGCGGCATAATGCAGCATGATATTATTAGGATTTAATGCACTTTCTAAGCCTCGCATTCTATAAAAGGCTTCGGTAAACCGACGATTCAATATTTCTTGCTTCGTTTGCTCTGCTTCTAGCCACAACTCTGGTAATTGCTGAACAATTTTCATCTGAGAAGGAGATTGGGATTGATACATACGAGCATTAGCATAGTTGAAGTCTTGCTTCAGTGCTTCCACTTCGTGTTGAGTTAAATCTTCAAACTTGTTCATATGTGAAACCTGTTTGTTTTTCTGGTTTACGAATACTACAAAACTCGGCTGAAGCTTCTCTAATTTTGAAACCTCTTTGAGTTACTTCAGCTAATTTCTGAAGTTGATTCTTTGACAGCATAACAGCTTGAATTTGCCAGATAAATTTCTAACAGGAGGATAGCAAATGCCACGGCATTTAACACACTTAAAAATTGTTGTCATTATGGATATCAGTAGTAGGCTAATCGCCACAAATCCAGAAGACAAATGCTGAAGGCTATAATTCAAAAGCCCTTGACCCAAAATTTGACAGATCAGACCTAACAAAATTACAAACACCCAAGATTCCAAAGTATGGCGATCGCCCTATTGCTGGACTTACATCAGTCAATGGGTCTTGACATTACCAACCCATTGTGATATAGCACGAGCGGAGTATTAGTAATGGCGATCGCTTCTTTTAGTAGGGTGTGTTAGATAGATTCACCTCATTTGATGGAATAATGTTTCTCAACCTCTTGAATGATTCGGTTCCAAAATTCTTCGTGACTCACATTTTTAGTAGGTTGAGTAGGCTGGGGTGTGGGTTCCATTGCCACTTCAGCGGGAGAATACCAGATAGGAGCGGTATAAACCCGTTCTTGTAGTGTTAGAGGTGCCTCTTGAGGTATGTCTGCGTTAGAGAAAAAGGCTTTGTCGTAGTCTGTCCAGCGTGGGGTGGGAATTTCCAGTACCCGTGCGTAGTAAAATGCCCGTTGGGAAGGATCAAAGTTGGGATCAGTCCAAACGGTGGCTAATTCCGTTGCACCGATGGTGTTTGTCCATTCTGCGGTGTCAGTGTTGACGGTGTTGCCCACCGGGGGAAGCTTACCAGTAGTAGAGTCGGGGGTGCGATCGCCTGACCAGACGACATCGTAAACTTTCTCTTGGGTTTCCCCATTAGCATCCAGCCAACCTTTGACAATTTGAATGCGGTCTAAATTCCCGCGAATCGGGTCTTTTAAGGCAGCAACTAAAAAGGTAGGTGCTTGTCCGACCTGCATTGTATTTAGATCGAGATCGCTTCCCATAGGAACGCCTTTAGCATAACCGACATCCCCAGGGTTACGACCTAAATCTTCATCAGTAAAGTCCCAACCGCCAAATAAGCGGACTACCATGCGAGGACCACTGGTGGCATAGACTTCCCGTCGTTCCATCGCATCAAATAGGGATTCGCGAGTATTTTCTCGTGCCCAAACCCCTACATGACCAGCAGCTCCATACTGCCATCCGAACCGCTGTACGTCTACAACACACTCCCCATTTTCATCTTTAGTAAAACAACTTGTCTTCGAGACGTGTGCTGCCCGCTCTGGGCTGGGAGTATAAATGGGAAACTTACCCATAAAGCTATTTTCTTCCACACCTGTGATGCCAATATGGGAGTCAGTGGAACCGACTAAGCCAAATTTGAAAGGATTAGTCCCCAGATTGTCTTCAAACTTCAGTCCATTTTTGAGGGCTGCGCGGGCATATTCATGCTCATACATATCTTTGGTTTTGGGGTGACTTAAGTCTAAGTTCCCGTTATCCCAACCCGCAATCTCAAAACTAGCAAATTCATCGTCAGGAGACAAAGACGGATGGGTTTCCCCAGCTCCTTTCATCTGGATGACTTCATAGAGCGGTTCCCAAAGTTGTCGCCGTTGGGCATAATCAGCCGTTAGGGGCAAACCATCAGGATTGGTGTTATCCGCAAACATATTGTCCGCAAACATCAGTCCATTACTCAAGTTGCCATTGTGGGGAATCGCCAATACATTTCCCCCAGTGTTTGTCTCATAGTCCTGCATCCACTTCCAAAGCAATTCTGGATTGGTGCCGTCTTCTGTTGTTTTGGGAGTAAGGCAATAGGCTTTTTCCCAGTTATCACGGAAGATGACATTGCGATGCAGGTTGTCTCCCGATGCCAAGGAAGTCCATTCATAGCCAATGAAAGCTGTAAAGAGGTAGGGATCGTTGTACTGTTCCGCCCACTTGATTTCATCGTGCCAAGCAGTCTTAAAATCCTGTTTACTTTGAAGCATACAGGCTGGAATTTTGCCTTGAGCGAAGTCTGCGGTAATTTCGTTTGCAGCCTGGGCTGCGGCTTCTCCACCTGCGATGATCGCGGTATGCCATTCATCGATCTGCGCCTGATCTTCCCCGCAGTCTTGTGGGGGGGCATCGACAAACTGACTGAAAGATCCTAACTGATCGCTGTGGTCAGTGACCACCAAGAAATCTAAGGGACGAGACAGCCTGACTTTTTGTCCACCATCAGCGGTGACTTCCTCACCCCGAGCAAATCGATAGGAATCTTCAGGAGTCAATGTAGTTCCGGCAGCACCCGCATCAAAGGAATAAATCGTATGCATATGAGTGTCGCCCCAAAATACCTGTTGGGGAAAGGTGCGTCCACCGGCATAGGGAGGGTAGTCATAGCCATATTCTGAAGGACTCGCTTGTCCCACGTCTTCGTATTCTCCTGGTGGCAAGGAAACCGCCAAGGCACTGCTGGAGGCAAATAGAATGTTCCCCATCAGTAAGCAAATACACAATCCTGTTAGAAATAGTTTGCGTAGTCTTGAAAGTGAAAATGTTCGATTCATGTTCTTCAACTCCATCGGAATTGTCTGTTGTTGCGATCGCGCTCACTTAATATTCAGTAAATGTGTCTTGACATTACCAACCAATTGTGATATAGCAAGAGCGCAGTATTGGGAATGGCGATCGCTTTTTGTGGTCTAGGGTTATCGTTGACTGATATTTTCACAAGGTTGAGAGGAGATAGTAATATTCCTCGGCGTCAGTTAAAATCCGAGTTGATGCCCTTTAAAGGCTTCTGGACGCTTGCCCTTAAGCGTCGGCTGATTGCGACGCTGCTCAAGCCGACTCTCCAAATCCGTAGCGTTGAATGCTTCAACCTCCTTGACCATGACGTTATAAAGCACCTTGGTACTCTCATGGATTGCCTCCAATGGAGCACCTTCCCCAATGCCGTGATAGTTAATCGGCGGACCCATACGGGTGGAAAATAATGGTCCTGCCCCCAGCAAAAAGGTGTAGCCTTTGGCATCCGTACCACCGCCAACAGCCAGTTCAGGACAGGGGTTGCCCGTCACCTCCTCGTAAGCAGCCTTAACCCGTTGAAAATTGGGATTACTCGGCAGTCGGATATCTGGTACAAATACAGTTCTCGTACTCGTTAGACTCGCTGGAGGATAGGCAGGATGGGCAGTATTGAATTCCTCAATCAAAGTACCAAAGATGCTCGGAAATTTACTCTGATTTCCGGGCAATAACCCTTCAGTTTGTCCATCCCATCCTTGCTCGTGATGGGGGATGGCATAGCGAATATCGATTTCTAAACTAGCTGTGCCAGTAGCTGTATCCGTTTGAAATTTCGTCACGGCGTAGGTGGTACCATTGCCTTGCAAAAACACCTGATCATCAGCTACCAATAAGTCGTGGTTCTCGCCAAATACACGAGTCCCCCACATCCATTTAATGAATTCCGCCATTGTCCCGACCGCATTCACGGACAAAGTACCGTCACTGACCAAATCAGCTAGAAAATTTGCCAGAGAGACCAACGGATTTGCCCCATCCTCCCGGTTTTCATCGGGGGCAGAACCATGTTGAGCGCCTGCTACCAGGGTTCTCAACACAACCCCATCTTCACAGGGGACGGGGGTTTGCAGGGTTGCACGTCTGTATTCTGGATCGTCGAACACATGCTGCGAATATTGGGTTTCCACCTGAGTGCAGAATGCGCTCAATGCCTCTGGATCGCCTTTGATGACGGCTTCTGCCCAATCTGGAATCTGGTTGGTAGCTGATTGCGGGGCAGTCCTCAGTGATTCGATCCACAGCGATCCTTGGGGCGCACCAGTACTGTTAACAGCAAAAACTGGTCTTTCGCATCCTTTTTCAGCCCGCACCACCCACTGAGCATCGTAGACGATACCGAAGTCAGGATTGCGAATAAGTTTTTCTTCATCATCCAAGTAATGGGGTGTAGCCATATCGCTTTCTTCGGAGGTGTCAAAGAAAATCTCCACAGCCATATCGTTAAGCTGATTGGTGCCATCAAAATGTTTCGCTAGGGAGCGAGCGACAATGAAAGCCGAGATTGCTGGTCCTTTGTCGTCGATGGTGCCGCGTCCCACCAGAAAATCCTGCACTTTACCGACGTATTCCTTCTGTTCAATCTTCGGCTCAAAGGGTTGCCAGCCCTCTACTTCTTCTCCCGGAGGCACTGTATCCAAATGACAGATCATGGCAATGGTGTGTACTGGATTACTGGAGCCAATGCGTAACCCAAACAGCCAGTATTCTTTCTCTGTGTCTGCAACTGGGACGGTTTTCTTCCATTCAAAGGGTTCCAGCTTCAATTGGGTGAGTTCTGTCGTATTGAATTCATCAGCCCACTGGTACAGCAACGATTGCACCTGTGGCAGATTGCTTGTAGATTGGGATGGGTCAAGGTAGGTCGGGATGCGGACAAGGTTTTCGGTTTCTTCGAGAAACTTAGTTTGCCATAATTGTTCGAGAATGTCTTCGACCGCAGAAGTCTTTGTTGTTGCTGCGGTAGCAGATTTTCCAAAGACAGCAGTGAAGGGGAATATGGCTGCGATCGCCGCAGTCCCCTGTAAAAATTGCCGACGAGAAATAGAAAAAGACATAACCTGAGAACTCCTGTTGTCTGTTTTCAAGTGTTTTCGAGAAAGTTAAAATATTTGATCGAACTTTTTAACTGTTAATTAACCCCAGACGAGATGTCCGCTGGTTCACTTTTGGTTGCGATCGCCCACTCGCTGGACTTACATCAGTCAATAGGTCTTGACATTAGACAACCATTGTGATAAATCACGAGCAGAGCGTTGGGAATGGCGATCGCTTCTTTTAGTAGGGTGTGTTAGATAGATTCACCTCATTTGATGGAATAATGTTTCTCAACCTGCCGAATGATTTGGTTCCAAAATTCTTCGTGACTCACATTTTCCACAGGTTGGGGTGTGGGTTCGCTCACCACTTGAGCGGGAGAGTACCAGATAGGAGAAGACCAAGCTCGTTCCCGAATGAAGGGTTTAGCATCAAAATCCAGGGGATCTCGAACAAGGGCGATCGCATCGTAGGTACTCCAGCGACAGGTAGGATTTTCCAGCACCCGCGCGTAGTAAAATGCGTGTTGATTGGGGTCAAAATCAGGATCGCGCCAAACCGCACTCAATTCGGATGCACCTACATCCTGGGAATAACTACAGGTGTTAATATCCACCGTCGCTCCATTAACGGGGCACCGTCCATCTTCCTGGGGTTGTAAACCATCGGAACAAGCCACCGCATAGACCTTTTCTTGGGTTTCCCCATCATTCCCTAGCCAACCCTTAATGATTTGAATCCCATGTATGGGGGCACTCTTGGGGTCTTTAATCGCCCATACAAACATCTGAGGGGCAGTGTCAACCGTGGGCGGTGTCGATAAATCACTTCCCATTGGTACACCAGTGCTATAGGCTGTAGCGATCGCATCCGCTTGTTGGTTCAAATCCTCTGGGAACTCGTAACCCCCAAACAGTCGCACTTGTATACGGCTTCCACTGGTAGCAAAGGTTTCCCGTCGCTTGAAGGCATCAAAGATACTGTCGCGGGTGTTTTCTTCAGCCCAAACTCCTGTTAACCCACCAGGATTATTCAAGAGGTTGTTGAGTTCACCACTAATGGGACTTGTTTCAATACCCAATCGGTATTCAGGAGTACCGTCAGCAATACCATGATTACCCTGGTAGTTATCCTCTTCCCCACTGGAAGGAACCCCACTGTGGGTATCAGTACCCCCAACAAACCCTAACTTAAAGGGGTTAATACCCAGTTTGGCCTCTTGTTTGATGCCTTCTTTGAGTCCTTCGCGGATGTAGCTATATTTATTAATACAACCAGCTGGTTCAAAAACGTCATCACACAGAGGCGCACTGGTTACGGATTGAACCGCAGCCCCTTCTGCGAGAAAAGAAGGGCCTGTTTGCACGGAACGGCGATCGAGTTTTTCAAAGTTACACAGTTCATCCACATTGCCAACACCGTATTTACACTCCGACTCCCCTTTGGTTTGCATCATTTCTACCAGTCGCTCCAGTCGTTGCTGGGTGCTGGCGCGAGCCTCGTCCATTGGGGTAACATTGTCGTAATAGGTAGGATTAAAAGCGGTTCCCTCAGATAAGTTGGGGTTGTGGGGAATGACAATAGCTTCACACTCTCCGGTACAATTAGTATCCAACCAAGCCCAAAGATCCTCTGGGTTTTTGGAATCCTTAGCTGAAAATACGGTTGCAGGAACGGTTTCATTGCGAAAAATGATGTTACGGTGGATACCAGCCCCCGCAATTCCTCGTGGTACATTGCCCGCGGAAGTCCACTCATAGGCATTGAGAGTGGTGAATACCCCAGGGTCATTAAATTCTGTCGCTATGTCCTGAAGCTCTTTCCAAACCATCGGGGTATAGATGTCGTCGCAAAGTTCATGATTATCTCCACAAACCCCAAGATCCTTTCTGTTGATGACAAATCGTTTATACCCCTTCCCTGCAAGGAATTTACTCTTTTGTGCTAACCGCACCAACCGACAAGTTGGAGTGTCATAGTAAGGGGAATTCTCATCGAGAGTACAGATAGCTATGTCCCCTAAAAACTCCGCATGATCGGTTACCGCAGTGAAATCCAGGGGCGTTTTTAATTGATGGGTTTGCCCTGTTGCCATCGTTACCGGTTCACCCTTAGCAAAGCGGTAAGCTTCTTCTGGACCATTAGGGTTGGCTCCAAAATAGCTATCAAGAGAATAGCTGGTGTGAACGTGCAGATCCCCAAATAGGGCTTTTCGTTCCGCTGGGTTGACAACAGTCTGGGCTAAGGCTATAGGCATTTGTTCTATAGATAGCAGTAGACTGAGAAAAACCACAGTAAGGATTCGCCACAAGGGTCGAATCTTTGGTACATCGAGCAATTTCATGGGATTTTACTCCTGAGAATTAACTAGGAAATTTCTGGACTTACCACTCGGTCATTGCAAGGTGCCAGGGGTTTCTTTAGCTCCAAAAGGCTGCAATTCGCTGGAAACACCAGAATGATGCGAGAGTTCCAATACCATAAGTTGGCATCCATGTCAACCAACCGGGATATTGTTTCCAGGGGAGACGTTTGAGGCTCTCCATCACACCAATAACCCCTAGGACAAAGGCTAATTGTCCAATTTCTACCCCAAGATTGAAAAACAACAGAGCGGGGGGAATATCTTGAGGGGGTAAACCTACTTCCGCTAAGGCTCCTGCAAAGCCAAAACCATGCAATAATCCAAAGGTTAGGGCGACTAACCAGGGATATTGCTCGGTTAAGCCTGTTTTTCCTAAGCGACTATGGGCTAATTCTGAGGCTAAAAACAAAATACTCAGGGCAATCACCGCTTCTACAGGTGCTTGGGGAACATTCACCCACCCCAGTGTGGCTGCCCCTAGGGTAATGCTGTGGGCTAGAGTAAAAGCGGTAATGGTCTTAACTAACTGCCAGGAAGGACCTACAATTAACACCAGTCCCAGGACAAAGAGTAAGTGGTCGATACCGCTGAAAATATGCTCAACTCCCAGTTTCAGGTAAGTCTGCCCTACTGCCAAAACGGTGGTTTTTTCGGGGACAACAAAGCTTTCCTGTCCCGTGGGTAACATGGTAGTTTGGGAATGGCCATCAGCCCATTCCAGCCGTAATAGCACTTCTACAAAATTATTGACTACCCCTGGAAAAGTAATGGTTTGTTGGGCTAATCCGATTTCCCCGCAATCTAAAGTCCAGTGGGACACAGGAATGATAGAATTAGGGATTTCCCCTGGGGCAATTCTCTGGGTACAGTGTTCAGGAAAAATCGGCCACAGGGACATCGGCGGACCTAAGCCATCATCCCCAAACCCAGAGGCAGGTGGAGTTTTCCAGTATACGTCGATTTGTCCAGAAGGCTGTTCCCGTAGGTCTAGGTAGGCGGTTTGGAACCCGTGGGCAAAAGCCGGAGTGGGAGAAAATCCGAGAGTTATACAAACTAGGAGAATGATACAAAGCCAACGTAGTATCGGGTTCATGGATATTGGTTTCAACTTAAGCCTAGCTAGCTGATGGAATCCCATAACCCGCCTTGGATTCAAATCCAAGGCTAAGAGCTTAAGTCCATTGAAATGGACTAAATTTTTCGGATTCATGTTAGTCATCTTTAGATGACTTGAGCTATGAGCCAGGAACTTAAGTTCCTGGCGGGGCAAGGATTCCACTTCAAGGTTCATGCGTCGCCCTCCTAAAGTGCTTGGTTGAGGGCATCTTGGTCAAGAGAAACGGTATAGCGATCGCGCAATTTCTGATAAAACTGTTCATTCTGTTTTTGACGTTCTTCTCGGAACCAATCCAGACGAACCTTCTTTTTCACTTCGTCTAAGGTGGGAGGATGACTTGGTTCAATTTGAGTGACATTAACCAAATGACTGCCGTAAACCGAATGAAATGGTCCTTGCCAGCCTGTTTCGGTTACTTGAGCCATTTCTCGCCCGAAGCTTCCCCCAAAGGTATTGGCCAGGGTTGAAGCTGAAGCTAGGGTGTAGGAAGTGGGTAACATCGAGCGATCGCCTTTGATCTCGGATAAGTCAAGATTGGGATTGCTCTGTAGCTGAGTTAGAATAGCTTGCGCGTCAGTATCAGTGCGATCGCCCCGCAGTTCTCGACTAAGGTAAATCTGGGAAAAGCTGACCTTTCCTGGGATGGTATAGCGCTCGACATGCTCGGCTAAATAGGCTTGTAACACTTCATCAGAAGGTTCTCTGAGAGCAGCCACATCTTCCATGAGAAACTGCATCTTTTGAATCAGCCGTCGCCGTACAATTACATCCTTTTGGTCTAATCCCAAACTCAGGGCTTCTTGATAGAGAATTTCATCCCGAATGTAATTATCCAATAAGGTTTGTAATTGCTGTTGATTCGGTAAACTTCCCCACTGCTGTTTCCAAGTTGTTTTTAAAGATTCAATTACAGGGGGAGAGACTTCAATTTGTCGAGGGGAAGTCGATGAGATGGATGTATCTCCGACCGCAAAATACAACGCAAACAGTAACGCACCTAAAATTAGAAAATGGAGCAAGGGTTCTTTTAAGATGCGAATAATTAGCTGGGGTTGCTCCTGATTTTCAACTAAAATGTTAGGCAAGAGCGTTTCTTCAGTGAAGGATTTTCTTGCTGTTTCGGTCATAGCTATACAATATTTAATTAATGAAATTTGCTATTCCCTATGCTTCTGACTGAGGCAAAGGGACGGCTCGAACGACAACTAAGCCGAGATAAGGAAGATGGGCTTTGAGTTGCGCTTCAACGGTATGGGTAATTTCTTGGGTTTCCTGAAGGGTTTGGCTGGGTGGCATCATCAGATCCATTTCTATATGGAGCCGATGTCCTAGCCAACGAGTCCGCAAGTTAGCGATCGCCGATTCTTCTACTTCCGACACATGATTGATTGCATGGTGAACCGATTCCAGCACCTCTGGTTCCACACCATCCAGCAAGCGACTAAAAATGGTCTGTCCCGACTCCCAAACTATTTTTAGCAACACTACTGTGATGACTAAACCCATGACTGGATCAGCCCAGGAATAACCCAGGGAAACACCAGCAGCGCTGAGCAACACCGCCAGACTGACTAGACCATCAGCCATAGCATGATACCCATCAGCAATCAGGGCTGCGCTGTTGATTTCCCGACCGACTCGAATCCGGAAAACAGCCACCACTTCATTACCAATGAAGCCGACAATGGCTGCGATCGCCAGCGTCCCCAAATGATGCAGGGGCTGAGGATGGTAAAATCGTTCTACAGATTCATAGGCAGTAATCACGGCGCTTAACAGCACAATCGCCACAATCATCACCCCTGCCAAGTCTTCCAATCGAGCAAAGCCATAGGAAAATCTTGGTGTTGGCTTTCGTCGTGATGCCATAAACGCTACCCCCAAGGGCACAGCCGTCATCGCATCCCCGACGTTGTGAATGAGGTCTGCGAGGAGAGCAACACTGCCAGAGAGCCAAAACACCCCCGCTTGCAAGACTGCAGTGATTAACAAGCCTACCAGTGACCATTTGACCGCCCATAGTCCCCGTGCAGAGGTAATAATTTCAGGATCTATGATTCCGTGGGTGTGGGTATGACCATCATCGTGGTGGTGGTGATGATGGTGATGTTGCACTTGTGGTCTGCTCAGTTCAGGGACATTATCGGTCGGGATAGACGTAGAAAGTTGCGTCATAGTAGTTGTCAGGACAGAAAAGATTTGTTTTCAACGGAATATCTAGAAATTTTGTAGACATCAATTCATTGCTATTTTTCTGGAATAGGAGGCGATCGCTATCCAATCCCCTGAGCAATTGATTACATGCGATCGCCGTCCTCAACACCATTAACTAGGGGGTTGTACTGACAACAATTCCCTAGTTAATGTCTCAAATGTGCTGTCAGTTAGGCTTAGGGTGAGGGCAAAAAATCTCCAGAACCAGATTTATTTTTTGTTGCCTTTTTTTGCTTTTTTGCGACGTTTCTTGAGCCGCTTCAAGGCTTTAGGAGATTGCCGCCCAATACCAGATAGCAGGTTATCGGAGGTCGCACTACCCGCACCTTCCTCATCGGAAGCACATATCAGAGGTGTAATGTTAGAGAAGTCAGAGTAAGGCAGCGGACAATTTCCAGCATTATCATTGGGTTGGGGAACTTCACCCGCTTCAATCGCATCCCGTGCTGCCAACACTAACCGCACCAACTCATCCATGACGAAGGGGGTAACGTTGACATTCATCGGATAAGCTTTCACCGCATAGATGAAACCGGGTTCGATTTGCTCATCGTCATAGTCCGTGGGACGGAAACCACTGGTATAGCTGATATAGGGTGCGTAGCTACCGCCATGTAACTGACCATCCCGATGCCACTGCCAGAGCATATCTGCAATATCTTGCTGCAATTTGTTGTTGGCTTCTAGTTCAGCCTTAGCCGCCGGATCGTTCAATTCTCTCTGGTATTGAGCTTCGGCATCCACTCCCGTTTTATACACGCGGAACAAAGTGACAAAGCCGGAATCTGCGGTGTTGACACAGACTGTTGTTGGCTCTTTAGCAATCACTTCATTTCGCAGGTAGTGTTGGATTTCCAGAATGCCTCCCAGGATAGAGCGGAATCCTTCATACCCCATATATTTCAGGGTTGCCCAAGCTGCCATGGAGTAGGAACCGGAACGGGAGACTTCCAGGGTATACAGACCAGGGTTGTAGCAGGTACGAGCTTGAAGATAAGCCGAACCGGGGCGACTCAGGAGTTCTTGGAAGCGATGCAGACTACGCACCATGACAACGCTGCAATTGTAGGTTGACCAACCCGTTTTGTGGAAGTCGCAGCCAATGGCATCGGCGTGTATTACCTTGCTGATAGCGTTATAGTTGTTCTGGATCTGGGTCAACACCTCTGGGGCAAAACCGAGGGGATTTGCGGTAAAGTCATAACCTTTGAAAGTTAGCCAAGACCAGCCAATTACCGCGTCGGCGTAAATGAAGGGTCGTCCCGCACCGTTGGGATATTCGGACAGGGGATACAGTTCATCGACGAGAGCGCGTACTTTGTCAATGGGGTCGATCGCGAAAGCATCCGTTGTGCCCATTGTGCAGACAATCGCCGCGATGGGGGTTCCCGCAGCATGGAGTTCTCGCACCACTTCTTCGAGGTGAGCAAAGTCCATGGCATTGGTGACATCATCGGTGTCAATATCGATGTAGTTCTCCATGCCTAGACCTGTCCAGTCTGTGGAGTTCTGTTTAGCGTAGTGACCCTGTTGCGACACCAACACTTTGGCATCGGTGCGAACGCCATTACAGCGAGATTGCGGACCTAAACAATTGGTGATGGCGTATTTAATGCCATAGAAATAGCAGCCCGATCCGCCAAAGGTGAACAGACCCCCCGCTTCGTTGGTCGGCCAGCCAATTAGGTCAGCCAAGATTGCAGAGGTCTCCATTTCAGTCCGCTCTACATCCCAGGAGTATTCTCCTTCAATGATGTTGGGGCTGAAAACGTTAGTCATCATGGCGGAGATGATGGCAGCGGTGTTAGCCGGGGGAATCACGTTGGGCATCACCAGGGGATGATTCCAGTTGGGCATTCCCTTAAACAGATCGGCGGCTTGTTTCAGAACATCTGCCACGGGCGCCATATTTTCCGCCAGCCTGGCTTCGGTTACATTGCCATAGTGAGGCCCAGAAGGATCGCCTCCCAGATAGCCAGGGGTTTCTGCGGGGGAGGAAACCGGCTGGGGGGGTTTGAGTTGATTGAGATAACGAATCGCTTCACCAACCATATCGGCAAAGGGATCTGTATCGGTGGAATAGTAGGTTGGGAAAGCGCTCTGCATGTTAGAGCGCAAAGCAGCCCACCGGGGGGCATTTGCCTGTACGCTACCATCTTTGTTCCAATGGGCAGAAAAGTTAGAGGCCATTGTTTGACTCCATTTGATTCTGATTTAACGTTACAGGGAGGCGATCGCTCCATCTAGTCACAGGTGCTTGTGGCGATCGCCAGAAATTATTTCACCAAAAAACGGGGTTGGTAAGGGTAAAACTGGAAGCCCCTGGCATTCATGTATGGGGAGAAAAGTTTTCCCCTTACATAAACAACGGTGTTTTCAGAGCTTTAATTGAACCTAGTTAGGCGCAATGTTTATCTCGTTAATGATGTCTTCAACAATCTTGTCAGGATTGGAACTAAAGGGAGGTTGACTGGGGGGATACTTTTCAAAGGTATTCAGGTACTTCTGCACAAGTCCGATCGCGGGCAACAGCAAGTAATTCCGGCGAGACCACCAGTCATTGTAGTTGTTGGAATCTGTATCTGCCCGCTCGTAAGGATCGCGACGCAGGTTAAACAGCTTGGGTAGCCGTAGTTGCACAAACGGCTCCCGCCAAACGTCAAAATAGTGTGCCCGTTGTTCGGCAAACACCACTTTCCAATCGCCAACCCGAACCCCTGGCAGTTGACCTTCATCATTGAAGTAGATAAAGCCAGGACGCTGTGCTTTCTGGTTCTGTGGATCGGTCAAATAAGGTAGCTCGTTGAATCCATCTAGATAGGTGCCGCAGAGGTTAGTGGAGCTATCTACACAATCTTTTTTCAAGGTGTCTTTGATATTATCAACACCCGCTGCTGCCATCAGTGTCGGCACCCAATCCAAGTGGGAGAAAATCTCGTGGGACACGGTTCCTGCAGGAATATGACCAGTCCAGCGTACCAGTGTGGGAACGCGATAGCCGCCTTCCCAGTTGGTGTTCTTTTCACCACGGAAGGGGGTCAAACCACCATCAGGCCATTGGTTGTAATGGGGTCCGTTGTCGGTGGTATAGATGACAATCGTATTTTTGGCAATGCCTAGAGTATCGAGGAGCTTCAGTAATTCGCCTACATGCCCGTCATGCTCGAGCATTCCATCCCCATAGAAGTCCTGACCGCTGATTCCCTTAACATCATCACTAATGTGGGTATAGAAATGCATCCGGGTTGAGTTAAACCAGGTAAAGAAGGGCTGCTTGTTTGTCGCCGCTTTGGCAATGAACTGCTTCGTCCGATTCAGGAATTCCCGATCAACGGTCTTCATCCGTTCAATATTCAACGGTCCTGTATCGGTACACTGCTGATTGCCCCAAGCACCAAAGCGAGGATCGTCGGGGAGTTCGCTGGGTGTATCTGTCGCCACGCAATCTAGAACTCCGCGAGGACCAATGAGATTAGCCAACTTGCCATCTGGTCCGCCTGGATAGTCCACATTTTCTGGCTCTTCTTCGGCATTCAGGTGATAGAGGTTGCCAAAAAATTCATCAAAGCCGTGGACAGTCGGCAAAAACCGATTGGCATCCCCTAGGTGGTTTTTGCCAAATTGCCCGGTGACATATCCCAGAGGCTTCAACATTTCTGCTAAAGTAGGATCTTCCTTCTGTATCCCAAAAGGTGCCCCTGGAAATCCAACTTTCAGTAACCCTGTCCGCAAACCACTTTGTCCCGTGATAAAAGCTGCTCGACCTGCGGTACAGCTTTGTTCGGCGTAGTAGTCAGTGAACAACATGCCTTCTTTGGCAATCCGGTCGATATTGGGGGTGTCGTAACCTACAATGCCCTTTTCATAGGCACTGATATTTGTCCAACCAATGTCATCCCCCATGATTACTAGGATATTAGGGCGGGGACTGGTCTGGGCAAAAGCCGCATCTGTCGGGAACCAAGGTAACATCCCTGACAACAGAAAGACAATGGACATCGCCATCGCGATAGCCATTCTCATGGCTCGTTGCATGAGTTAAAAACTCCTTTGTGATTCGTCACTTGAGTTGAACGTCATCATTCAGGTGAAAGCAGCAACAATACACCATGAATCACCAGTTTCAGAGCGATCGTTTTCTCCCTTATACCCTGATGGGACATCAATCATGTTTAACATTACACATCAGGTTGCTTGATTGAATATTCAAAAATTCCAACTTTTTCAGCTATAAGAAGAAAATATTACTTGATGGCAGAATGCTTCTTTATTCCTATGATTATTTTTATAAAGAAGAGTAATATATTGTTGCAAAAAACACAACTAATTAGTTATATGTTGATGGCTAAAAACTAAGTATTTAAATGTATTTAAACTAATATTTTGTACTTACAGTACAACCCCATAAAAAATAAAAATATGCGTTGGAAAAGCTACATATTTTTCTAGTTGTTATAGCCAAATCAAGGGATATAGATTTGTAATGAGTAATTAAAGTGCATCAATTTTTATTTGTGCAAAATGCGCCCATCTCCAGGGCGAGTATTAAATTAGACTTCGCAGACATCCTTTGGGGACTTATACCATTTCACCAAATTCGGGATACGTCAAAATCCACGTAGGGGTAAGGCATTGCCTTACCCCTACAAGCGCCATTTGTATCATCATATAAGTGAAACGGTATTATATGATGTCCAGATATCATCAATTCCTCATTTGTAGGTAGGGTGGAACGAAGTGACACCCAACTTCAGCTTAAAGTTTGTGTTGGGTTTCATTCTTCAACCCAACCTACGCAGATCATAAATAATTAAGCGGACATGATATTACGTAGCAATGGTATAGATATGCGCTGTAATTTGATTTTTGAAAAGATACGTAGGGGAGGCAAAAAGCGGTGTGGATGTTCCTCCCGCTTTATTGCCGTTGTGTTACCTGAGAGTACGGTACCATTTTCAAGGCTTTGGTGCGTTACAACGTTCCGTAAGAGCGCACCCTACAATACTGCTATTTTTTCATAAATCAAGCCGGATGCTTATATTAGTCGCAACTATCCTCCCGTGACTTTTGCTGCAGTTTGCAAGGTGTCTGAAGGTAACTCCCCAAACATGGTTTTGTAATCTCTAGCAAAATGACCTCCACTCCAGAACCCAAATTTGTTAGCTAAGGTTGCAATGCTGCAACTTTCTGGATCGCTTACCTTCAAACACCGACGCACCGCATTCAGCCGTCGCACTTTGAGATAGCGCATGGGACTCATCCCAAATAAGTCTTGAAAACCATAGGATAAAGCTGAACTGCTAGACCCCAATCGCGTGGCTAGCTCTTTGAGGGTTAGGGGTTTTTCCAAGTGAGCTAACATTTCTTCCTGTGCTTGGCTAATCAATCTAGACCGTCGGGAAGGTTTCAGGGATGGAGAATAACTGCGGTTGATGGGAATCTCCATAATTAGCAAAGGAATTATATCATTAGTAATGAGCGTTGCAATATCAGGCTGCTGCAACCAGGCTGGGTTGTGTTTCACCAACCAAAACAACTGCTGGAGGTAATGCTTGAGTTCCGCCATCTTATCGGGTAGTATACTCGCGTAATTGATAGCGAGAAAGCGATCGTCTAAATCATGACGTTGCAATTGGTTGGCGTAAGCTAGAAAGGTTTCCACAGGGATGAAAATTTCTGTCATCATTCCCTGTTGAGAACTCACTAAGTCCACTTCCCGATGGCGATCGAATCCAAACAGACTAGTTTGAGGACAGAGGGGCAGAGCGTGGGAGTAAAAATTGCTTCCCTCTGTAAACCAGAGGATCGTAAAAGTTACATATTTCTGATGTTTCTGCCCGCAGCTTTGAATCGCTTGATTAGCGCTACTGCGCGTGAAATATAAATCACCAATCTTGACAGACAAAAACTCACTTTCGAGTTTCCCTGGTGTGAGTTGTATAAGTTTTATCTGGCGATAGGCCAAGAACTCGGTAAAATGATCCACATCTGTAAAACAATAGGAGAAAACATTCTGACTTTCTGTCTGAGACTGAGGCTGATTTTTCCCAGAATCCATTCAATAATTTCTCCCAGAATCTTGTCTATTAAAAATTAAATCTCTGACTTTGCAATTCTAAATTAGTTTGCTGAAACCTTCAAGATATAGGCATGACTTACACCAGCACTCGCGGAAGTCCGCAGCGACGGCAGGGAACAGGGTTGGAGAATGTGAATATCTACTGAATAGCGTCATGATTTTTTCATGGTTATATCCACATATGAAATTTCCACACTTTGATAATATTTTCAACCAGTAGATTTAACCCATGTTGCTAGTTATAGCAATCCTAAATCATATGGGAGAAAATACTTAACCTATAAATGTAATTCTTAAAACTCATTGATAACCTAATTTTGTAGCTGTAATTATATATATTGCCTAATATATAGCTCCAAATTCAGTTTTATAAATTACATGAAATATCTCCGCATTTTCTCATGAACCGATAATTTTGTCCGCCACCGGGTGCCTACTGTGGTCTAGAATACTTATGTTTACGTAAGGTTCTGCCCACCCTACGGTTCTTAAGGGCGAATCTATCGCACTTTTAAGCACACAGAGAAATAAACTTTCTTGTGGCTAGACATTTCCAAGGCATTACTATATAGTTATAGTATTAGATAACAAACCGATTTAACTCTGGAGTTAGCCATGATGTTATTCCGACAACTATTTGACCCAGAAAGCAGTACATATACGTATTTAATTGCCGATTTGGAGACAAAAACGGCGATTTTAGTTGATCCAGTGTTAGAGCAGGTGTCACGCGATCGCACACTACTCAAAGAACTAGGACTGACTCTGAAATACTGTTTAGAAACCCACATCCACGCCGATCATATTACCGGAACAGCTAAACTGCGCTCAGAAACAGGTTGTTTGGGAGTTGTACCCCAGAATGCTCAAGCCGTATGTGCAGACAGGTTTATGAAGGATGGGGAAGTATTAGAATTAGGGAGTGTGAAAGTCATTGCGATCGCAACTCCTGGTCATACTGATAGCCATAATGCATATTTAATTAATGGTACTCATCTATTGACTGGAGATGCACTGTTAATCCGTGGTTGTGGACGGACAGACTTCCAGAGTGGGAATGCAGGGATGATGTATGATGCCATCACGCAAAGATTGTTTACATTACCCGACGCCACCTTAGTTTATCCTGGTCATGATTATCGTGGTAACACAGTTTCCACCATTGGGGAAGAAAAGCAGTGGAATCCCCGGTTTGTCGGACGTAACCGCAATGAATTTATCGAATTAATGGCAAACCTGAATTTACCCAACCCGAAAAAGATTAGGTCAGCAGTACCCGCAAACGAGCGTTGCGGTAACGTTGCTGCGTAACCAAATCCCAGAAAAACCCGGCTCATCTCTGCGTTCAACAATCTACATTTTCAAGGAAAAAAAATGACTACTTCCCGTCTGAACAGATTACAAACCGTTAATGCTCAAACCCTGAAAAAATTACTTCAGCAACAAGCTGTGACACTTATAGATGTCCGCGAACCTGCTGAGTATTTAGGAGAGCATATTCCGGGAGCGACTCTGGTTTCCCTTTCCCAATTCGATCCACGCAAAGTTCCCCAAGACGAGGAGACAAAAGTAGTTCTCTACTGTCGTTCCTCTAAGCGCTCCACAATGGCTGCTCAAAAGCTATTTGATGCCGGTTTTGCAAAAGTAACCCATCTAGAGGGGGGTATGGGTGCTTGGAAAGAAGCAGGTTATCCCACCAAAGTTAACAAAAATGCCCCGATTAGTTTAATGCGACAGGTGCAAATTGTCGCCGGTTCTTTGGTGTTAACAGGCACATTATTAGGAGCATTTGTTTCTCCTTGGTTCCTGCTTCTCAGTGGCTTCGTGGGTGCAGGATTAATGTTTGCGGGAATTACAGATACCTGTGCGTTAGGAATGCTACTAGCAAAACTTCCATATAATCAACGGAGCCGTGTATGACTTGGATAATAGGGCATTTACTGGCTGCTTGTATTGGGGTGAGCTTGGGTTTGATTGGTGGTGGTGGTTCGGTATTAGCGCTGCCAATTCTAGTGTACGTCATGGGTGTACCACCAAAATCTGCGATCGCCATGACTCTGGTGATTGTCGGTACAGTTAGCCTGTTGGGGGTAATTCCCCACTGGCGAGCCAAAAATGTTAATTTCAAGACTGCACTGATTTTTGGTTCTGCAACGATGCTGGGGGCATTTGTGGGAGCAAAAATTGCTACACTGCCAGTAGTGACAGAAACTTTCCAAATGATGCTGTTTGCAGTCATGATGTTTGTGGCTGCGGTGTTTATGATTCGCCGTAGTTCTAAGCCTGTAGCAGCAGATGATAAACTGGCTTTTTATCCCCCACCAGTCTGCAAGTATTGCTGGTTATGGTTAATGAGTGAAGGTTTGGCTGTAGGGGTGTTGACTGGGTTAGTTGGTGTTGGTGGTGGGTTTGCGATCGTTCCGGCTTTGGTATTGTTGGGTAATGTACCCATGAAGCAGGCGATCGGCACATCGTTGTTAATTATTGTATTTAACTCTGTTGCCGGTTTTTTGGGCTATTTGGGACATGTTTCTTTAAATTGGAACTTGATGTTATCTTTCATCGTAGCTGCGAGTATAGGGACAATTTTCGGTGCGTATTTGGCTGAATTTGTTCCCGCTAATCGACTTCAGAAAACCTTTGGTTATTTTTTGCTTGCAGTTGCGGCTTTAGTATTAGTGCAGAATCGTCATCAGCCACGCTCCTCGCAAATAGAGAATCATCGTACTGCAAGTATAGTACAGCAGGATTTTTGGAATTAGGGAGCTAATGCTGAACAAATAACAAAACCACTCTCGCGTATTAGTTAATAAATACAAAAAGGTGCTAAAGAATTTGAACAAATCAAAATCTTTAGCACCTTTCCCATGTACTAGACATTAACTTGCAAATTCTCTTCCCATCGACGCGCTCCCTTTTGACGACGAATATCTCGCCAAATTTGGGTAGCAGCTAAAGCACCATCCCCAGCCGCAATTACTACCTGATTCAACCCGACCTTCAAATCTCCAATGGCAAAAATGCGCGGGTGAGAAGTCCGACACATCTTATCAGTAAGTAGATTACCCCCTTTTAACTCCAGGTTCATTCCTTGCAGATAGGTATTGTGATAGCGGGAACCCATTGAAATTAGACCAGTTTCTAACTCAATTACTGAACCATCTACCAACTCAACACCAGTCATCTGATGGTTGTTTCCTAGGAACTGCTGAATCGGTTTCTCCACTAGGGGATAACCATGTTCTCGGAGTTTCTGACGCATTTCCTGACTGACTTCAAAAGTTCCGTGAGTAAACACAGTAATGTAAGGTGTAAACCAGCTTAAGTTGAAGACCATTTCTTCAATACTTGCTTCACTACCCGCAAAGAAACCACATTTTTTATTGGTCATTTCATAGCCATCGCAAACCATGCAGACATGCAAATTGTACCCTGCATATTCATAAACATTCCGCATTTCATCCAAGGGTGGCAGATGGTCAATGATACCACTAGCTGCAATTAAATACTTAGAGCGAAACACTGCCGAAACGCTATTGACACGCCCGACTTTGACCCTAACTGCAAAGGTTTCTCCCTCATCTACTACTTCTTCAACATAAGCATTGAGGAAATCACCATCAACAGAGGCGTAGTGTTCCTTACCTTTCTGTAACAGCACCCTACCGGGAGTATCTGGTGGTAAACCCAGATAATTGTGCAATTCTTGCATCCAGAAAGAACGAGCCTTACCCTTGTCAATAATTAAACTGGAGAGACGAAAGCGCTGTAAATAAATTCCCGCAGACAATCCCCCTGCACCACCACCGACAATAATCACGTCGTAGATTTGGTTGAGCCGTTGATTCAGGTTTTTCTTAGAAAGTTCCATTGTTTGTTATCCGCTTGCAGTGAGAATAATAGGTAATTGGATTATCTTGTTTCATAAACTTCTTGCAAAAGTTAGGTTTTAGCACTCTGTGTTAAAAGTTAAGATTGAAGAGTTCCCGACTTCTGCAAGAAGTTTAATATAGAGGGACGCTAGTTAACCGCAGAGTCACACATCAGCAATGTAAGTCTCGATCAACTGCTTAAACTGTGGATGATTATCGAAATTCAACCCCAGTTTTTTCCCAGTTTCTAAAGCCTCTTCTGCTGTCATCCCCTGATTAGTAGCGACATAAATCAACCCGATTAAATTTGCCCGCATTCCGCTTTTACAGTGAATCAAAGTTGGTTTTGTCAGTCCATCTATGTCCTGCATTAGCTGGTTAATTAGTTCATGATTGATTTTCGCTGGATTTACGGGAGTGTTGAGGTATTCTAACCCTACAGATTCAGCCTGCTGTTGTTCCTCTGAAAGAAAATCTTCTTCATCAGAAGAACGCAAATTTAACACAGACTTAAACCCTGCACCAGCTGCTTGTTGTAACTCTTCTGGTGTTAACTGACCTTTGAGTGCTAACTCATCGTTAAGCTTAATAAAATCCATTAGACCTCTGGTGATAATCTTCCGAGTATTTTTTTCTTTTGCGTGGCTCTGGTTTTACTTTGCGCTGCGAGTGCGTTGCAAAATACATCATCTATCCTCAGAACCCACTATAAATTCAAACTAAACCCACCAAGGTTTTTCCCCTGTCCGAGGGTCAATTTCTGTCCAAGGAGAAATTCGGATGAGATTTTCTTCAACGGTGACGTGAACTAATTGCAGGGGAAGAGGTGCCGGACCGCGTACTACTCTCCCCTCAGAATCATAGCGAGAACCGTGACAGGGACATTGAAATTGATTGTCATTTGGATTCCAAGGAAAGGTGCAACCCAAATGGGTGCAGTTATCAACAATTCCCCAAGGATGCAGGCTGCTATCTGACTGTAGTGTGAGATAAGTTGGTTGTGCTGCTAAACCCGCAACTAAGGCACGAGTTCCAGGGGGTTCAGCCATAATCTGGCTAGCAGGAATGAGATTTCCATTAATATCCTTAGCAAAGATAGAACCATCTTCGCCTACTTCTGTAGGAGGAATAAAGTATTTAACCGCAGGATACACCAGGCTGCTGGCTGTGGTGGCAACGACTGCACCTGTGAGAAAGTTTAGCAATTGTCGCCTCGACATGGAAGGACTTTCTAGTGGAAAACTCTCTGACATGTATTTACACCTCCTGGGTTTGGTATGGGGCTTTTAACTTATCTTTTTTTTTGGTTGTCAACATTCATATTTACATTATATGATTATTTGGTAATCTAAGCAAACATTAGTAATCAAAGCAATCAATATGGCTCACGTTGTGGTACTGGGTGGAGGAATCGGGGGTCTACCGACAGCTTACGAACTCAGACGTTTATTACCGAGGCACCATCGGATAACATTTTTTGAGAAATTTTTCTTAACTAAGATGCGCTGGGGAATGTCTGTACCCTGGTTTGAACGTTGGAGTTTGAGGGTTTTAGGTTTCTCCTTAGTCGAACCAATTACCGTTGCGAGTGTTGAGGATTTGCAATTATCTCGGAAAACGTCTCAACCATCCCTGGAAAAATGAGAATTAAAAATATTCCCATTAGGGATAAAAATAACAAGGTTTGATACTCCATTTGGGTTAAGATTAAGAATTTTTAAGAAACCCCTTGCAGGCATAAACAAATCTGGAAAGGGTAAATATAACCCTGGGAAACAGATGATGAAAAACAAGTTTGTTGCCTCTGTGGTGGTGCAGGCAATCGCAGCCGTTGGCGTGACTATTTTTGCTGTGGCTAGGATTCCTAATCCTTACAAATCGGCTGTTGCAGGGATTTTAGGATTTCCTACCGACCAGCGCATCTGCCAAAATGCTGATGCCATGAAAAATTATTTAAATACCGGCGGAAATCCCAATGCTGTAATCAACTTTGGCAATGCTGGACAAGTCAAAATGACTTTAATGGCATGTGCAAATTACGAAGTAGCACAACTACTATTGGCTGACAATAATTTAGATGTTAATACGGCACTATTTAATGTTTTATCCAAACCTAACAACAAGAATATTGTCGAAAAATTACTTTTAAGGGGAGCAAATGTTAATCGTAAGTCAACAGAAGGAAAAACTCCATTGCATTTGGTGAGAACGCCAGAAATTGCCGAATTATTGCTCAATAAAGGTGCAAACATCAACGCATTAGACGATAATTTTCGCACCCCTTTACACGCCGCTGCCGCTGATGCTACCACTAGGAATGTAGTCAAACTGCTATTAGCAGCAGGTGCCAATGTGAACGCTAAAGATAAAGACGGTCGAACACCATTGCATCTAGCCGTTGCAGTAACGCAGAATCGGGAAACAATCAGACTGTTACTTGCTAAGCGCGCAAATATAGATATTAAAGATAAAGAGGGTGACACACCCCTGGACTTAGCAGAAATTATGAAAGACGATGCGATCGCACAGTTACTATCATCGCAAGCAAATCTTTATGTGCAACGCCGGGATGGTTTCACTCCCCTAACTGTAGCAGCCCAATTTTCCTATGCAGACATAGTGACAACCATGCTACCTCCAGACGCAGATATCAACGCCACTGATATTTATGGCAGAACTTTGCTACACTGGGCAGCTAAATCTGCTAATGAGAGTGTGATCAAATTCCTGCTGGATAGAGGTGCAAAGGTAAAT